>NZ_DASSES010000155.1:0-13680 GCF_035695185.1 Frateuria sp. | reverse complement strand
GTAATGCGCGAAGCGGCAGCAGGCGAACATGTACGGCAGGCGGCAGCTCAGCGCGGCGTTGGCGGTGGCGTCCGGGTCGTCGTACTCCTCCGGCTTGGCCAGCGACTGGGCGCTGATGAAGGCGGCCATGTCCGAGTTCTTCCGGTGCACCAGCGGCATCAAGCCCATCTTGTCCAGCTCCGCCGAGCGGCGGTCGGTGATGGCGATCTCGGTCGGGCACTTCATGTCCACGCCGCCGTCGTCGGTCGGGAAGGCATGCACCGGCAGGCCCTCGACCGCGCCGCCGGATTCGATGCCGCGGATGCGCGAGCACCACCCGTAAGCCTTGAACGAGCGGTTGATGTTCACCGCCATCGCGTAGGCGGCGTTCTGCCAGGTGTACTTGGAGGAATCGGCACCGGCGGTGTCTTCCTCGAAGTCGAACTCCTCCACCGGGTTGGTGGCGGCGCCGTAGGGCAGGCGCGAGAGCGTGCGCGGCATCGCCAGACCCAGGTACTTGGCGTCGTCCGACTCACGCAGCGAGCGCCAGGCGGCGTAGTCGGGCGTGGAGAAGATCTTGGCCAGGTCGCGCGGGTTGGACAGCTCGTTCCAGCTCTCCATGCCCATCAGGCTGGAGTTGGCCGCGGCCAGGAACGGCGCGTGCGCGGCCGCCGCCACCTGGGCGATGCCGCCCAGCAGCTCGACGTCCGGCGGGCTGTGGTCGAAGTAGTAGTCGCCGACCAGGCAGCCGTACGGCTCGCCGCCGAGCTGGCCGTATTCTTCCTCGTACATCTTCTTGAAGATCGGGCTCTGGTCCCAGGCGGTGCCCTTGTAGCGCTTGAGCGTCTTGCCCAGCTCCTTCTTGGAGATGTTCATGACGCGGATCTTCAGGAGCTGGTCGGTCTCGGTGTTGTTGACCAGGTAGTGCAGGCCGCGCCAGGCGCTTTCCAGCTTCTGGAAATCGGCGTGGTGCATGATCTGGTTGATCTGCTCGCTGAGCTTGCGGTCGATCTCGGCGATGTAGGCATTGATGGTCTGGGCGACGTCGTCGGAGACGATGTCGGACTTGCCCAGAACCTGCTCGGCCAGCGTGCGGACGGCCGACTCGACCTCTTCCTTTGCGCGCTCGCTCTTGGGCTTGAATTCCTTGCTCAGCAGCGCGGCGAAATCGCCGGCTTCGAGGGTTTCGGTGGCTTGGCCGCGTTCTGCCAGGGTCTCGGTGGACATGTGCTTACTCCCCGTCGCTCGGCTTGGCGGCCGAGACCAGCGACTGCAGCAGGGCCGGGTCGTTGATCGCCTGGGCGATCAGCTTCTCCGCGCCGGCCTTGCCGTCCATGTAGGTATTGAGGTTGGCCAGCTGGGTGCGCGCCTCCAGCAGCTTGGCGACCGGGGCGACCTTGCGCGCCACGGCGGCGGGCGAGAAGTCGTCCATGCTCTCGAAGGTGATGTCGACGCTGAGGTTGCCCTCGCCGGTCAGCGTGTTGGGCACCGCGAAGGACACGCGTGGCTTCATCGACTGCAGGCGGCTGTCGAAGTTGTCGACGTCGATCTCCAGCGCCTTGCGATCCTCGATCGGGGGGAGTTCGGCGTTGTTGGCGCCGGACAGGTCCGACATCACGCCCATCACGAAGGGCACCTGCACCTTCTTCTGCGCGCCGTAGACCTCGACGTCGTACTCGATCTGCACCCGCGGCGCGCGGTTGCGCGCGATGAACTTCTGACTGCTTTGCTTGGCCATTGCGGCTGTCTCCTGGGACGTGAGGTCTTCCGGTTGGAACGCGACGCCTTGGGGGCACGCCGGCGATCCGTGTCGCGGCGCAGGCGCGCGCACGTCCCTGCAGCGCGTCGACCGGTACGGGAGCGCGGAACGGCATGCGCTCCGTGCTCGAGCCGGGTCCGACTGGCGTGGCAAAGGGCGGGCTGAACGCCTTCCCACTGTTCTAGTGCGTGGCGGCCTTCACGGATCGGCCACGCAGATGAACCGCGTATTCAGCAAACGTTCACGATAAGACGACGGATTTGCGCCCGGGCGAAACCCGGGGAACTCAGGCCTGCAACTCGCGCTGCAGCCACGCACGCGCCAGGCGCCACTCGCGTTGCACGGTGGTGGCGGAAATGCCCAGGGCGGCGGCGATCTGTTCGGCGCTGAGGCCGACGAAGAACCGCATCGAAACGATGCTTGCCTGGCGGGGGTCGATCTGTTCCAGCGCGTCCAGCGCATCGAGCAGGGCGACGTAGTCGACCTCGGGCATGAGCGATCCGGAAATTTCCGACAGCTCGATGCGGTCGCAGTCCTGCGGGCGCTTGGCCGCCTGGCGGCGCCGGGCCGAATCGACCAGCACCTCGCGCATGGCCCGCGCGGCCACGCCGAGCAGATGTCCGCGGCTTTCCCAGTGCGGCGGGCAGTTGCCGCCGAACACCTTCAGGTAGGCCTCGTTGACCAGTGCGGTGGCACTCAGGGTGCGCTCGCTGGTGTTGCGGCGCAGCTGCGCCCCGGCCAGCCGGTGCAGGGCCGCGTACATCTGGCGCAGTGCTTCCTCCAGCGCGGCGGTATCGCCCGCCTGCGCCGAATGCAGCAGTCGCGTCACGTCGACACTGGTGTTCACGGCTCTGGGTCCCTTCCCGCCCGATGGCCGCGGACCGGCGGCGCCGGTCCCGGATCGCGGCCGGATGCGGCCGCGGGAAAAGTATAGGCCAAAGGCCCGCCCACGACAGGAATCCTCCAGCGTTTTCGCACTACGGGGTGGCGGGAACCGCCCTGCTAGACTCGGCCGCATGCTCAAGATCGACACCCACGCCCACATCCTGCCGCGCGACTGGCCCAATCTTGCCGCCAAGTACGGGAACGACCGCTTCCCGGTCATGACCCACACCGACGGCCGGCACCGCATCTACAAGGACGGCAGGTTTTTCCGCGAGGTGTGGGATTCGGCGTTCGATCCGCAGACCCGCATCGACGACTACGCCCGATTCGGCGTGGACGTGCAGGTGATCTCCACCGTGCCGGTGCTGTTTTCCTACTGGGCGCCCGGCTACCAGGCCCTGGAGCTGCACCGCCACCTCAACGACCACATGGCGCAGATGTGCCACGACTTCCCGCGTCACTACGCGGGCATCGGCACGGTGCCGTTGCAGGCGCCCGAGCTGGCGGTTCGCGAGCTGGAGCGCTGCATCGACGAACTGGGGCTGCAGGGCGTGCAGATCGGCTCGCACTGCAACGACTGGAACCTGGACGCGCCGGAGCTGTTCCCGTTCTTCGAGGCGGCCGCCGACCTTGGCGCCGCCGTGCTTGTGCACCCGTGGGACATGATGGGCACCGACACCATGCCCAAGTACTGGATGCCCTGGCTGGTCGGCATGCCGGCCGAGCAGTCGCGCGCCGGTTGCTGCCTGGCTTTCGGCGGCGTGCTGGAGCGGCTGCCGAAGCTGCGCATCATGCTGGCCCACGGCGGCGGCAGCTTCCCCTGGTCGATCGGGCGCATCGAGCACGGCTTCCGCATGCGCCCGGACCTGGTCGCCACCGACAACCCGCGCAACCCGCGCGAGTACCTCAAGCGCCTGTACTTCGACTCCTGCGTGCACGATGAGCGGGCGCTGCGGTATCTCCTGGATGTGACCGGCGTCGATCGCGTGATGCTGGGCACCGACTATCCTTTCCCGCTGGGCGAACAGGAGCCCGGCAGCGGCATCGAGGCCCTGGGACTCGGTGAGGCGGACCGTGCCCGACTGTTCCACGGCACGGCCTTGGAATGGCTGGGCCTGCCCTTGCAGCGATTCGTCCACCAGGCACCACTTCCGGAGCGCTCATGAACCTCTCCCGCAGCTTCTTACTGGCCGGCGCCCTGCTGCTGGCCGGCACCGCCTGTGCCACCGACGTCAGCATGGCTGGCGGCGAGGTCACCTTCAGCACGCCGGACAACTGGGTCGCCATCATGGAAACCCAGGGCATGCCCGAGATGCGCGTTTTCCAGGTACCCGACCCATCGCCCACCGCCCGCGACAACCTCGCCTCGGTCACGGTGGAAGTCGAGCCGGTCGGCGACCTGGCCGCGTTCGACCAGTACGTGGCCAACGCCACGCGCAAGGCCAAGGCGCTGGATGGCTACAAGGCCATGGGCCACCCGGACGGCCCCAACAGCCAGTCCTACGGGGCCCAGGAGCACGGCACCGCCTACCGCTACGACGAGCGCTATTGGTTCCGGAACGACCATGCGATCCGCCTGCGCTGTGCGCGACCGGCGCGCAGCGAGGCCGGCACCGCCTGGGGAGCCGCGTTCGACAAGGGCTGCGACGCGGTCGCGGCCGACCTGGCACGATGAGGCTGGAAGGATGACGCACTACCAGGCCTCCGCCGCATGGGCGGCCGCCGCCGATGATGCCGACCCGTTGTGCGGGTTCCGCGACCAGTTCCTGATCCCGCCGCACGAAGGCCGCGACTCGAATTACTTCTGTGGCAATTCGCTCGGCCTGCAGCCGCGCGCGGTGCGTGAAGCGGTCGCGGCGGAGCTGGACTACTGGGGCGAGCTGGGCGTCGAAGGCCACTTCAAGGGCCGCCTGCCCTGGATGGACTACCACGAATTCGTGCGCGACGACCTGGCCGCCGTGGTCGGTGCGCAGCCGTCCGAAGTGGTCGCGATGAACACGCTGGGTGTGAACCTGCACCTGATGATGGTGAGTTTCTACCGGCCCACACCCGGGCGCCACGCCATCCTGATCGAGGCCGGCGCCTTCCCCACCGACCGCTATGCGGTCGAATCGCAGATCCGTTTCCACGGCTACGATCCGGCCACCGCACTGATCGAGCTGGAGGCGGACGAGCCCAACGGAACGATTTCCGAGGCCGCCTTCGAGCGGGCGTTGGCCGAGCACGGTCCGCGCACCGCCCTGGTGATGCTGCCGGGCGTGCAGTACCGCACCGGCCAGGCGTTCGATCTGAAGACCATCGCGCGTCTCGCGCACGCGCAGGGCTGCCAGGTCGGCTTCGACCTGGCACACGCCGTCGGCAACCTGCCGCTGGCGCTGCACGACAGCGACGCCGACTTCGCCATCTGGTGCAGCTACAAGTACCTGAACGCCGGACCGGGCGCGGTGGGTGGCGCCTTCGTCCATGCGCGCCATGCGCGGGAGGCACTGCCACGCTTCGCCGGCTGGTGGGGGCACGACAAGACCACCCGCTTCCAGATGGGGCCGCAATTCGTGCCCACGCCCGGCGCGGACGGCTGGCAGCTGTCCAACCCGCCGATCCTGGCACTGGTGCCGCTGCGCGTATCGCTTGAACTGTTCCGTCGCGCCGGCATGGCGCACTTGCGCGAAAAATCGCTCGCGCTCACCGGGTATCTCGAATGGCTGGTCCGCACGCAGTTGCCCGACGTGCTGGAAATCGTCACCCCCGCCGACCCGGCGCGGCGCGGCGCGCAGCTGTCGATCCGCGTGCTCGGTGGCCGCGCCCGCGGCCGCGCGCTGTTCGAGTACCTGATGGCCCACGGCATCATCGGCGATTGGCGCGAGCCGGACGTCATCCGCATCTCGCCCGCTCCGCTCTACAACCGCCATGCCGACTGCCTGGCCTTCGCCGAGGCGGTAAGGCGGTGGGCCAGTCGCTGACATGTCGGGCGACCGGGCCCACTGGGATGAGGTCTACCGCCGTCGCCCGAGCCAGGCACTGAGCTGGTACCGCCCGCATCTGGACGTGTCGCTGGCGCTGCTGCGTGAAGCCGGCCTGGAGGCTTCCTCGCGCCTGCTCGACGTGGGTGGTGGCGCCTCCACGCTGGTAGACGACCTGCTCGGCCAGGGTCTGCGCGACATCACCGTGCTGGATCTCTCGCAAAGGGCGCTCGAGGTCGCACGCGAGCGGCTGGGCGCCCGCGGCACGACCGTGCGCTGGTGGGCCACCGACCTGCTGGACGCCGACCTCGCGCCGGCGGCCTTCGACCTGTGGCACGATCGCGCGGTGCTGCATTTCCTCACCACGCCGACGGAAACCACGCGCTATGCCGCGCAGGCCGCCCGCGCCGTGCGGCCGGGTGGCCATGCCGTGGTCGGCGGCTTCGCCCCGGAGGGGCCGGAACGCTGCAGTGGCCTGCCGGTCGCGCGGCGCTCGGCCGGCGACGTCGCCGCCCTGCTCGCGCCGGCCTTCCGCCTGGTGGGCCAACGCGACGAGCACCACACCAGCCCCGCCGGCACCACCCAGGCGTTCGCCTACGCGTTGCTCGAGCGCTGCTGACACCGGGCTCGTTCGGACATCCATCGGACTTCATCGTGGCTTGATCGCCGACTGGCCAAGCTTGGGTTCTTCCGCCGCCCGGAGACCGCCATGAAAAACGATGCCCCGCACGACGACGCCGACCTGCGCAAGCTCGGCGAGCTCATCGACGACATCGAGGTGGCCATGATGACCACGCTGGCCCAGGACGGCTCGCTGGTCAGCCGCCCGCTGCAGACGCTCAAGCTGACGGCCGACGGTGAGCTGGTGTTCTTCACCGCCGCCGACAGCGCCAAGGTCGACCAGCTGACCGACGACCTGGACGTCAACCTCGCCTATGCCAACCAGGACGACAAGTGCTACGTCTCCGTGCGCGGCCGGGCGCGCATCAACCGCGACCAGGCGCTGATCGAGGAACTGTGGTCGCCTGCGCAGAACGTGTTCTTCTCCGGCAAGGACGACCCCAATCTCACCGTCCTTCGCGTACGCGTACGCGACGCGATGTACTGGCAGTCCTCGGGCAACTTCGTCGAGCGCGCGCTGGATTTTGCCCGCGGCATGTGGAGCGAACAGCCGCGCGACCTGGGTCACCAGGGCCACCTGCACGGCTGACCCACAGGGCCCGGCGTCAGGCTACTGGTGCCGCCCCCGGTTGCCGACCGCCCGGCGCAGCGTCACAGGGCCTCGAAGCGTGCGCGCAGCAGATCCAGCCGCAGGTCACCAGCGGCTCCCGGGGACGTCCGCTCCGCCAGGCTGCGTTCGGGCGAACGCCCTTCCCCTGCCGTCGCCGTGGCCGCGGCCGCGGCACGGTAGGCGTCGCGGAACGGTACGCCGGCCGCCGCCTGCTCGATGGCCAGGTCGGTGGCGTACATCGCCGGCTCGATCGCCGCACGCATGGCCGGCTCGTTCCAGCGCATGCGGGCGAGCAGGTCGGGCACCAGCTCCAGGGCGGCCAGGCCGTGGGTCATGCCGTGGAAGATCGAGCCCTTGGAGAACTGCAGGTCGCGCTGGTAGCCGCTAGGCAGCGACAGCAGTTGCTCGATCTCGCAGCGCGCCGCCGCGACGGTGGCGTAGCTGGCACGCAGCAGCTCCACCACGTCCGGGTTGCGCTTGTTCGGCATGATCGAGCTGCCGGTGGTGTATTCCGGCGGCAGGCTGACGAAGCCGAATTCCGCGGTGGTGAACAGCGACAGGTCCCAGGCCAGGCGGCGCAGGTCCAGCAGCGCGCTGGCCAGCGCTTCCAGTGCAGCCAGTTCGAACTTGCCGCGCGAGAGCTGCGCATAGATCGGCGAGAGCTGCATGCGCGCGAAGCCCAGCGCCGCGGTGGTGTGCTCGCGATCGAGCGGCAGGTTCACGCCGTAACCCGCGGCCGTGCCCAGCGGGTTGGCGTCGATCCAGGCGAGGGTCTGGCGCGCGCGCAGGGCGTTGTCGATGAAGCCCTCGGCGAAGCCGGCGAACCACATGGCGGTGGAGGACACCACGGCGCGCTGCAGGTGGGTGTAGCCCGGCAACGGCAACGCCGGCTGTGCGGCGCGCTCCAGGCAGGTGCCGGCAATGGCGCGGCAGTGCGCCGCCAGCGCGTCGAGCTTCTCCTTCAGCCACAGCCGCGTCGCCACCAGGACCTGGTCGTTGCGGCTGCGCCCGGTGTGCACGCGCCGGCCGGCATCGCCCAGTCGCTCGGTGAGCCGGGCCTCGATCGCCGAATGGCCGTCCTCGTAGCATTCGTCCAGCACGAAGGCGCCCGAGCGGAAATCCTCCGCCAGCGTGTCGAGCTCCCGCGCGAGCGCCGCAGCCTCGTCGACCGTGACCACGCCGATGCGCGCAAGGCCCCCCACGTGGGCCTTGCTGGCGGTGATGTCATGCAGGAAGAACTCGCGATCGAGCAACACGTCGTTGCCGGCGAGGAACCGCATGATTCGGGCGTCGATCTCGACGCCGGCTTTCTGCCACAGGAGATCGCTCATGCCTGGTCGTCCGGATGGGAGTAGGAAAGGGATTGGCGAAGGAAGGCGACAGCGTCCGTGGGCGCCATCTCGAGGCGCTCGCCGCTGGCGCGCCGCTTGAGCTCGACTGTTCCGCCTTCCAGCCCGCGTGGCCCGACCAGCACCTGCCAGGGCAAGCCGATCAGGTCCATGCGGGCGAACTTGGCGCCCGGCCGCTCGTCGGTGTCGTCGAGCAGCACACTGAGGCCGGCCGAGCGCAGGCTGGCGTAGAGCGACTCGCACGCTGCATCGACGCGGGCATCGCCGTGCTTCAGATGCAGAAGGCCAACCTGGAACGGCGCGACGGCGTCCGGCCAGATAATGCCCTGTCCGTCATGGCTGGCCTCGATGATCGCGCCGACCAGCCGCGACACGCCGACGCCGTAGCAGCCACCATGAGTGGGCTGCTCGACGCCGTCGGCGCCGCGCACCACGGCCCTCATCGGAACCGAGTACTTGGTTCCGAAATAGAAGATCTGGCCGACCTCGATACCGCGTGCAAGCAGCTGGCGCTCCGGCGGTACCTCACGTTCGAAGCGGTCGGCCTCGTGCACGTCCTCGGTGGCCGCGTAGGGCGCGGTCCATGCCTCGACCAGCGGCGTCAGGTCGCCGCCGAAGTCCACCTCGGCGCCGGGCACCGGCAGCTCCAGCACGGCGCGGTCGCAGAACACCGCCGACTCGCCGGTCTGCGCCAGCACCAGGAACTCGTGCGAGAGGTCGCCGCCGATCGGCCCGGTTTCCGCGCGCATGGGAATCGCCTTGATGCCCATGCGGTCGAACATGCGCAGGTAGGCCACGAACATGCGCTGGTAGGAGCGGCGCGCGGCGGCTTCGTCCAGGTCGAACGAATAGGCGTCCTTCATCAGGAACTCGCGCCCGCGCATGACACCGAAGCGCGGCCGCTGCTCGTCGCGGAACTTCCACTGGAACTGGTAGAGGTTGAGCGGCAGGCTGCGCCAGGAGCTGACGTAGCTGCGGAAGATCTCGGTGACCATTTCCTCGTTGGTCGGCCCGTACAGCAGTTCGCGGTCGTGGCGATCGCGGATGCGCAGCATTTCCGGGCCGTACGCGTCGTAGCGGCCGCTCTCGCGCCACAGGTCGGCCAGTTGCAGCGTGGGCATCAGCAGTTCGACCGCGCCGGCGCGGTCCATCTCCTCGCGCACGATGCGCTCGATGTTCTTCAGCACGCGCAGGCCCAGCGGCAGCCAGGCGTAGATGCCGGCGGCCTCCTGCCGGATCAGGCCGGCGCGCAGCATCAGGCGGTGCGAGGCGATCTGGGCCTCGGCGGGATTTTCCTTGAGCGTGGGAAGCAGGTAACGGGTCAGGCGCATGGAGGTTTCTCGGTAGCGGACGGGAGCGCGACGGCAATGCGACCTCGCCTCACGGTCGCTCCGCTTGCGCCACCGGAATGCCCGTCAGTTCGTCCTGCCCCAGCGCGCGGTTGATGTTCTGCATGGCCTGGGTGGCCGCACCCTTGAGCAAGTTGTCCAGCGTGGCGACCACCACTACCCGGCGCCCGTCCGCCGCCATGGCGAAGCCGCCGATCTCCGCATGGTGCTTGCCGGCGATGCGGCTCACCCAGGGCGCCTCGTCCAGCACATGCACCAGCGGCTCGCCGTCGTAGGCATGGCGGAAACGCGCCATGATGTCGTCGCGCTTCATCGGACGGGCAAGGTAGAGGTTGCAGGTGACGGTCAACCCGCGGAAATGCGGCGCGACGTGCGGCATGAACTCCACCGGCACGCCCAGGTGCGCCGAGGTCTCGCGCTCGTGCATGTGGCCGGTGAGCGAGTACGGCATCAGGTTGTCGCGCAGCTTTTCCGGATCGTTCTTGTCCGAGGGCGTGGTGCCCGCTCCCGAGTAACCCGATACGCCGAAGCACACGGGCGGGGCCGCCAGCAGGTCCTTCAGCGGCGCGACCGCCAGCTGGATCGCGGTGGCGTAGCAGCCAGGGTTGCTGATCCGCCGCTGGCCGCGCCAGTAGTCGCGGGTCAGTTCGGGCAGGCCGTAGTACCAGCGCCCGTCGAACCGGTAGTCCGCCGATAGATCCACGATCAGCGGGTCGGCACCGGCCTTGTCGAAGGCCTCCACGCACACGCCCGCCTTGCCGTTGGGCAGGGCCAGGATCACCACGTCGGCGCCCAGCGCCGGCAGGTCCTCGTGCGCGGGGGCGCTGTAGCGCAGGTCGCCGGTGTACTCGGGCACGTGGGCGTCCACGCGCTGGCCGTCCAGTTCGCGCGAGGAGACGTACGCCAGCGCCAGCGCCGGATGCCGCGCGATCAGGCGGATCAGCTCGGCGCCGGTGTGGCCGCGCGCGCCGACGATGCCTACGGTCTTCTTGTCCATCTGAGCCTCTCCCGGCCTCACGCTGCGTTGTTCTTCAGGGGCGCCGCATCGACCAGCGTCGGCACCCGCTGCGCGCAGTGGGCCACGCAGCGCTCGATCTGCCGGAAATCGTCGATGCCGTACCAGTACACCTTCCAGCGCGGTTGCTTGAGCGAGCCGTCGCATTCGGCGTCGTAGAACGGATTGATGGTGTTGCCGTGGCGCGAGCGCCAGAACAGCCGCGGGTTGGCCTCGCGCATCACCAGCCACACCGCGCGCCCCAGGCCTTCGCCCTGCGCCTCGTCGAGCACGGCGAACTTGTCGAGGTAGGCCATGCCCTCCTCCTGGGTCAGGATCATCGCCGCGCGGTAGTTCTCGCTGACGTAGACGCGCCAGGGCCGTGTGCGCTCGAAGTAATCCGGCACCAACGCGCGACCGAAGCTCGATTCGATCAGCCCGCGCATGCGCGCCTGGTCCACCCCCACCCACGAATCGAAGGTGAGCACCTTCTCGCCGCGCCGCACCAGTGTGCCCGAACCCTTGTGGGTGAACAGTTCCTTGGCCAGTTCGGCCGGTCGCGTGATCGACACCGACGAAGTGAGCGGCAGGTCGGCCAGCAGGTCGGCGATCTGCTCGATCTTGAGCCGCATGCCGCCGTCGATCCACGGCTGCGCCATCAGGTGGTCGTATTCGGTGGAGAGGTTGATCGAGTCGATCACCTGGCCCTGCGCGTCGAGCAGGCCGCCGGTGCCGGTGAGGAACACGATCTTGTACGGCTGCAGCACGCGCACCAGCTCGTTGGCGGCGATGTCGGCGTTGATGTTGAGCAGCTGGCCCTCGGACGTCTCGCCCAGGCTGGCAATGACCGGAATCGCGTTGGCGCGCAATGCCGCCTCGATCGGCGCCAGCTCGATGCCGGTGGTCCTGCCGACCATGCCCAGCGTTTCGCGGTCCAGGTAGTCGGACATGAACACGCCCGAGGCCACCGACACGGCACGCGTGTCCATCGCGTGCAGTGCGTCGACCAGGCGCAGGTTCTGCTGCTGGAACACCCGACGCACCACGCCCATCGCCTGCGGCGTGGTCACGCGCAGGCCGCCGACCGTCTGCTTCGGGATGCCGGCCGCGGCCAGTTCCTGGTCCAGTTGCGGACCGGCGCCATGCAGCACGATCGGCGTCAGGCCCACCTGCTGCAGGAAGGTCAGCGAGGAAGCGAGCGCCGGCAGGTCGTCGCGCAGCACGGCGCCGCCGACCTTCACCACGGCGAAGCGCTTGGCGTCCACCTGCGAGAAACGCTTGAGGTACTGCTGGATTTCCTTGGCGCTGCCCATGCTTTCGAGCAGGCGCACGATGGTCTTGCGCGTGTGCTTATGCGTTTCCACGGCTCACGATCCGGTAAAGGTTGTCTGCGTACTGCTGCAACTGGTCGAGCGCGACCCATTCGTCGGCGCTGTGCGCCTGGGCAATGTCGCCCGGGCCGTAGACGAAGGCGGTGTAGCCGGCGGCGGAGAACAGGGCCGCCTCGGTCCAGAAATCCACGGCGTTGCCGACCGGGATTTCCAGCTCGTCCGCCAGGTCGCGCGCCACGAGGCGCCGCGCCTCGGCGCCCGCGGTGTCGCCCGCCGGCAGCGAACTGCCGCGGAAGGTTTCCTCGAAGTGCACCGGTGGCACGCTGCCCAGAGCGGCGAAACGCTCGAGCAACAGGTCAGGCTCCATGGTCGGCAATGGCCGGAAGCCGAAGCGCACCTCGGCGGCCGGCGCGATGACGTTGGCCTTGATGCCCCCTTCCACGCGGCCGATGTTGAAGCGCAGGCCGGTCAGCCCGCCGAAGCGCTCGTGCGATTGCGCCGCGACGAAGTCGAGTGCCGCCGCGCCCCAGCGCATGGCCTGGTGCAGGGCGCTGTCGGCCGGCTTCTGCTCGCCCGAGGCGTGGCCGGCCTGGCCCGCGAAGCGCATCAGTACCGACTGGATGCCCCGGTGCGCCAGCACGGCTTCGCCCCGGGTAGGCTCGGCCACGATGACCGCCTCGTAGTGCGCCCAGCCCCCCTCTCCCACCGGGAGCGGGGCTGGGGATGAGGGTTGGGCCAAGGCGGGTTCGCCCGCCCCCTCTCCCGCAGAGCGAGGGGGAAAGGCCTTGAGGAAGCCGGCGACGCAGCGCGCGTCGTTGGCTTCCTCGTCAGTGGAGAACAGCAGCGCCAGCGGGCCGTCGGTCGCCTGCGCCACCGCCAGCAGCGCCGCGGCCGCGCCCTTGATGTCGCAGGCACCCAGGCCGATCGCGCGAGCCCCCTCGATCCGGAGCTCATGCGGGTCGGCGCTCCATGCGGGCGAGTCGGGCACGGTGTCCAGGTGCACGTTGAACAGCAGCCGAGGCTGGCCACGCACGGCATGCAAGGTCACGGCGCCGGCACCGTAGTCGGTCACCGTCACGTCGAAGTCCGGCAACTGCGCGCGCAGGTAGTCGAAGATGCCGCCGGTGCCGATGGCGCGTGGCGGATTGCGCGTGTCGAAGGCGACCAGCGCGCGGAGGTGTTCCAGCGTGGCATCCAGCAAGGCACTCATCGCACGCTCCGGCAAGCGAAAGCCCCTCTCCCGCCGGGAGAGGGGTTGGGGTGAGAGTTCGGGCGGAGCGCGGCTTCCAGCCACGCCCGGACCCTCACCCCCGGCCGCTCTCCCGGAGCGAGAGGGGAGACAAGCGCAACGCTCATGCCTTCGCGCTCCGGTTCACTTCGGCCCACAGCGTCGAGCTCATGCCGAACAGCTTGATGAAGCCTTCGGCCTCCTCCACGCCCCAGTCGGCCGACTGCGCGTAGGTGGCACCCTTGGCGTTGAGGATCTGCGGCGACTCCACCGCCACCGCCTCGACCGTGCCGCCGTGGGTCTGCAGCGTCACGACGCCATTGACGGTGGCCTGGCTGGACGCGAGGAAGGCTTCCAGGTCGGTCTTCAGCGGATCGTGGAAGAAGCCCTCGTAGACCACCTCCACCCATTTGCGCGCGACCTCCGGCTTGAAGCGGTTCTGCTGCTTGGAAAGCACCGCTTCCTCGAGGGCACGGTGTGCGGCGAGGAGCGCGACGAGGCCAGGCGCCTCGAACACGATGCGGCCCTTCAGCCCGATCGTGGTGTCGCCGGTGTAAATGCCGCGTCCCACGCCATAGCGGGCGAACAGCGCGTTGAGCTTCGCGAGCAGCTGAT
>NZ_DASSES010000154.1:0-8377 GCF_035695185.1 Frateuria sp. | reverse complement strand
TGATCGGTGCGCTGACGATCACCGTGGCGATCATCGCCACGGCCGAGGTGGCGCGCGCGCTACGCCTGGTGAATGTGCTTTTCGGTGGCTGGTTGCTGGTGGCGCCGTGGGTGCTCGGTGGCCACTCGATGGTCGCGACCGTGGTGAGCCTGGTGCTGGGGGTGGCGTTGATCGCGCTCAGCCTGCCGCGTGGGCCGCGCAGCCAGGAACACTACGCGAGCTGGGATCGATACATCCGCTGATGCTCGTGCCGGACGTACGTGCGGATGGCCGCCCCGAGCAGACGCTGCCGTCACCTTCTTTAACGCCCCTTAGATCGAGGGTGCGTTTGACTGGAAAGACGCGCGATCTGTGGGCCGCGCCTCATCGTGACCCAAAGGATCGGGAGTAGGCCATGGCTTTTCTGACATACCGCGAGGCGGTCGGGCGGATCGTGCGCGGCGATGCGCAGGCGCTGACTAAGCAGCAGATATCCCAGACCATCAGCTTCTCGCGTCTGGTGCTCATCGTGGGGCTAGTGTTCCTGCACTACCAGCAGTACCCCGACGTGGATGCCTCGCCCTTCAATGGCATGGGCACGGGGCCGCACGAGATCGCGACGTTCGTGAACAGTTTTGTGCTGTTCTTCTTCTTCAGCGTCGTGCCCTTGCTGAGCATGGTCTCGGGCTGGCTGTTCTTCTCGTTCGACGCCAACACTGCAGGGGCCAGCCTGCGCCAGCGCATCCGGCGCCGCTTCGTCTCGCTGTACCTGCCGATGGTGGCGTGGGATGTGCTGTACCTGGCCATCTTGATTCCGCTGTTCCTGTGGAAGCCGCAGTACCCGCTGTTCGGCGACATCAACATCCAATTTGCGCATGCGGGCGTGTGGGATTACGTCAATGCGCTCTTTGGCATCACCCACCACCCCGTCGGCTTCCAGTTCTGGTTCATCCGCGACCTGTTCACCACGGTGCTGGTCAGCCCGCTCTTGTGGTGGTCCTTGAAGCGCACGCCCTACTTGGGCATGGCCTTCCTGGGGGCGGCGTGGTTGGCCCACAGTAGCCTGGTCATTTTCTTCCGCACCGACGTGGTGTTGTTCTTTTACCTGGGCGGCTTCCTGCGCGTCTATCAGGTACCCCTGCACGTGGGGCGGCGAACTGCCTGGAGCCTGATGGCCCTGTATGTGGCGCTGATCGCGCTGCGCACGGCCGCGCCGTTGCTGATCGACATGTCGGGCTCGCGTCCGGACCTGCTCAACGTGGCTACGCGAGCGACGCGCGTGCTCGGGGTCGTCGCCTGCTGGGGCGTGTTCCAGCAGTTGGCGCAGACGCGCCTCGGGCGGGTCATTGCCGGCTACGGTGGCTTGGCGTTCTTCCTGCATTCGGCACACTTTCCCCTGATCGCCGAGGTCAAGGTGGTGCTGTGGCGCTTCCTGCCGGCACAAACCAACGGCTGGTTGATCGCCCACTACCTGGCCAGCGTCACCCTTACCGTCGCCATCGGCTTGACGCTTGGCGTAGTGCTGGCCCGCAAGCTACCGAAGGTCTTTGCCTTGATGAATGGCGGACGGCCGGGCATCGGGCTGCAAGGGCAGGGCGCCCTGGAGACAGTCGCCGGCACGCCATCGTCGGCCGCGGTCGCTGTTCCCGATACCCGTCGCCTGCGGCCGTTGGTCGGCCAGAACCGCCAAGGATGGCTCCGCGACGCGCTGGCGGTCGCCGCGGCCCCAGCCTTGCTGGCCATCCTCGAGGTGTTCCATCCCCACCCGGATAATCTCATGGCGCTGGACGTGCGCACCTGGCTCGCCGTGCACTACATCCAGGTGCCGCTCTTCGCCCTGTCGGCGCTGGCGATGGTGCGGCTGGTGCGCACGCGCAACGACCCGGCCGCGTGGGTCTGTCGCGTCGCGCTGTTCGTGTTCACCATGTGTTTCGTGGTGTTCGACACGGCGGCCGGCATCGTCGTCGGCAGCCTTGTGCAGATCGCGCATGCGTCGGGTACGCCGGAAGCGTGGCGCATGCCGATCGAGGCGATCTGGACACATCCCATCCTCGGCGGCACGGATACGCCCACTCTCGCCGTGGCGGGTCGGCTGGCCTTGGCGGTGGGAACGATCGCGGCGGCCGTGTCACTGCGGCGCGCAGGCCGCCCTTGGGCACCCGTCGTGTTGCTAGCGCTCTCCGGATGCGTGATGGAGGTGTTCCACAGTCACTCCTGGCCGGGCGGACCGGTGACCTTTGGCGGCATTGCGCTGGCCGCCCTGTGGCTACAGTGGGCGCGCCCCACGCCGGAGGCGACAGCCCCGGAAAATATCCACCCGCTGCGCCGTGTAGTCCCACCTGACGCCGCGGTGCAGGCGGCGACCAGCGTCCCACCGATCACCGCTGAGGGACCCTCTCAGGCCGTGTCCGCACCCGATCGGACGTACCGGCGCCGCCACGCAGGGTAGGCGCCGTCCGCTGCGCGGCCGGACGCCTCCCTTGCATCAGCGGGGGCCGCGTGAGGTCAGCTTGCCGGTCCGTGGGTGGCGAAGTGTCGTGTACTGCCATCGGGCTCGATCAGCACCACGTCGTAACGCTGGGGCGGCCCCATCTCCATGCCCGGGGATCCCATGGGCATGCCTGGTGCGGCCAGGCCCCGGGCACGCGGGTGGTCAGCCAGGAGCCGGCGGATGTCCTCGACCGGGACGTGGCCCTCGATGACATAGCCGCCCACCACCGCCGTGTGGCACGAGGCCGCCGGATCCGGCACGCCCAGGCGCGCCTTCACGGCGGCCATGGCGGTCTCTTGGTGCACGACAGGTGCAAAGCCGTTCGCCTGAAGATAGGCGATCCAGGCTTTGCAGCAGCCACAGGACGGATCGCGGTAGACCTCGATCATCGTTGCAGCGAAGGCGGGTAGGGCAGTGAGGCCCCATCCCAGGAGCAGGCCGCCCAAGAGGCGCTCCCATCGCGTCATTGCGGCGTCTCCACCTGTGCCGAGTGCCATTGCACGGCTGTGATCTTCCAGGCTGAACCGATCTTCTTGAGCGTCAGTTGCTCCTTGCTGCGGATCGCGACCGGTTTGCCATTCTCGATGGTGAGGATGCGCGAGTCGCTGGCGACCATCGCGGTGTCGCCCATGGGCATGGAGCCCATCCAGAGTGGGACCACCTTGGCCTGCTTCAGAAAAGCCAGGTCCTCATCCAGGTGGTGGGCGGCATAGGCCTCCCGCGATTGCGTCGAACCGCCCTCGCTAATGGTGGCATCCGCAGCCAGCAGGCCCAGCACAATCGTCCGGTCGCCATGCTCCAGCGCGCCGTGGAAGGCCTGCGCGGCCGCTTCGGCATCGGGCGCGGCACGCGGCGTGTACCCGTCCATCGACTTCGCTGGCGCGGTCGATGCGTGCGCATCGGCGTGGCTGTGCGCGTCCTCCTGCTCGGGCGCCTCCATGCTGCCACCCTCGCCCTGGTGGTGGCCCTGAGCTTCCTCACCACCGTGGCTGTGGGTATGGCCACCGTCCTCCTTGCCCATGTCCATGTCTTCATCCGGTGGGGCCTTGGCGACCATGGCCTTGTACTGCTCCGGCGTCATGTCGGGCAGCTTCTGCAGGAAGGCGACCATGCTCCAGATGGTCGGGTCGTCGTGGCTGCTGCCCCAGGCTGGCATGGCGCTCATCTTGATGCCGTGCTTGATGATCCAGAAGGCGTCCTTGGGGTCGACCCTCACCTGCGACAGATTCGGCGGCTGCGGGTAGAGGCCGGGGCGAATCTCCGAGTCGCTCATGCCGGGCTTCAGGTGGCAATCGGTACACATCGCCGCGTACTGGCCGGCGCCCTTGAGGATCAATTGGGGGTCGTCGAGATTGGGGACCTGGATGTCCTCCGAACGAACGTGGATCGAGCGCTCGCGCAAGGTCTGCATGAGCGCGAACACCGGGCGGGTGTGATGGTCGTCGGCGCCGATGTTGTAGACGCCCGAGTAGACGAACACCGCTGCGCCGGCGATCACGATGGCGAACAGCGCGATGACGGCGATGCTGTAGTGCTTGACGTGTTGCTTCATGGTCTTTCCCTCTAGAACCAGATGCGGACGCCGGCGACCCACTGCCGATCGAACAGGCCTTGCCCATCCTGCCGGGCGAAGTCCGCGGTGCCGCCGAAGCGGCGCGTCCAGACCACGCCCACGTAGGGCGCGAACTGACGGTGGAACTCGTAGCGCAGGCGCAGGCCGATGGAGGCGTCGGATAGCCCGCTGCCAAGGTGCCGGGCCGGGTCATCCTTGCCATAGGCGTTGGCTTCGAACTCAGGCTGCAGGATCAGCCGCTGCGTGAAGAGCAGCTCGTACTCGGCGCGAAAGCGGGCGGCGGTGCGGCCGGCGGGACCCACATAGCCGGTGGCCTCCAGCTCGAACCAGTAGGGCGCCAGCCCTTCGATGCCGAAGGCGGCCCACTGGCGGTTGGGGCCTTCACCCGCCTCGCTGCGCACGCCCAGCTGCGTGCTCCAGAAGGGGGCGATGGCGTGGTTCCAGAACGTCTCGATATCGCCTTCTTCCAGCTTGCCGCCGCTGCGTTCGCCTTCCGTGCGCAGCCACAGCTTGTCGTAGTCGTTGCCGTAGTAGGCCTGCATCTCCCAGCGCTGGCCGTTGCCGTCCTTGCCGTTGAAGGCTTCCAGTTGGTCGACCAGGATCTTGGTGAAGCTGGCGTTGTCGTCCATGGCCTCATGGATACCTCCGTGGGGACCATAACCGACGCCGGCGGAGTAGTCCGGATCGCGGGCATCGGCAGGCGGGCTACCGCCCTGCATGGGGCCCATGGTCATGCCCTGCATGGAGCTATGGTCCATGCCCTGCATCGAGCCATGGTCCTGGCCTTGCATTGAGCTGTGGTCCATGCGTTGCATCGAGCTGTGGTCCATGCCCTGCATCGAACCGTGGTCCATGCCTTGCATCGAGCCATGGTCCATGCCTTGCATCGAGCCATGGTCCATGTTCTGCATCGAACCGTGGTCCATGTCATGCATGCCGTTCATGGTCCCAGCGGGGGGTGGAGACGCCACCGTGGCGGCGGACGCCGGTGGCGTCGCGGTCGTTGCCGGCGCCGGCATCGCCATGCCGGGCATGTTGCCCATGTCCATGCCGGCATCCGACGATGTGCTGCTCGCGGGTGCCGGCACATCCTGGGCGTGTACCGCCAGCGCCAGCCATGGAAAGAGGATAGCGACCCGCGCCAGGTGCTTGAGGGAAAGAAGGGACAAGCGCCTCATGACACCACCACCTCGCGGAACATGCCCCCCTCCATGTGATACAGCAGGTGGCAGTGGTAGGCCCAGCGCCCCGCGGCGTCCGCGTTGACGCGATAGGTGACCCGCTGCGCCGGCTGCACATTGATGGTGTGCTTGCGCGCCAAGAACTGGCCACTGGGATCCTCCAGCTCACTGAACATGCCGTGCAGGTGGATCGGATGGTTCATCATCGTGTCGTTGACCAGCACGATGCGCAGGCGCTCGCCGAAGTTGAAATGCACGGGCTTGGCCTCGGAGAACTTCTGGCCGTCGAACGACCACATGAAGCGCTCCATGTTGCCGGTCAGGTGCAGTTCGATCTCGCGCTCGGGCTCGCGCGGGTCGATCGGGCCGTCGAGCGAGTGCAGGTCGGCGTAGGTCAGCACGCGCCGGCCGTTGTCGCGCAGGCCGATGCCCGGATCGTCGAGGTTGGTGCGCGGCATGTCGACCTGCATGTCCACGCCGGGACCGTATTCGGTGCGCGCGTGGCGGACCTTGGGCATGCCCGCGGGCGTGAGGTGGTTCATGCTGCCCATGTGCATCCCTTGCTTATCGCCCATGCCGTGCATGTCCATGCCCTGCATGCCGCCCATGTCCATGCCGGGCATGGCCCCCATGCCGCTCTGCTGGCCGCCATGCCCCATGGCCCCCATCGGCATCGCACCCATCATGTCCTGCATGCTCAGCCACACGCGCGGGTCCATGGTCGGCACGTCCGCCTCCATGCCTGGGCGTGGCGCCAGCGTGCCGCGGGCGTACCCGGTGCGGTCGATCGACTGGGCGAACACGGTGTAGGCGCGGTCTTCCTGGGGCTCCACGATCACGTCGTAGGTTTCGGCCACCGAGATGCGGAACTCATCGACCGGCACCGGCGCGATGTCTTGGCCGTCGGCCGAGATCACCGTCATCTTCAGGCCCGGGATGCGTACGTCGAACAGGGTCGAAGCCGAGCCGTTGATGAAGCGCAGGCGGACCTTCTCGCCGGGCTTGAACAGGCCGGTCCAGTTGCCGGCCGGTGCCGCGCCATTCATCAGGTAGGTGTAGGTATAGCCGCCCACGTCGGAGAGATCGGTAGGGTTCATGCGCATCTCGTTCCACATCTTGCGCATGGCGAGCGCCTGGCTGAGGCCCCGCTGGCGCACGTCGCGGAAGAAGTCCGGCACGGTCGGCTGAGCGAAGTTGAAGTAATCGCTCCTCTTCTTGAGCTTGGCGAAGATGCGTTCGGGATCCTCGTCGGTCCAGTCGTTGAGCATGACCACATGGTCGCGGTCGGTCAGATAGCGCTCGCGGCCGGCCGGCTCGATCACCAGCGGGCCGAACACGCCCGTCTGCTCCTGGAAACGCGAGTGCGAGTGGTACCAGTAGGTGCCCGACTGGCGCACCTGGAAGCGGTAGACGAAGGTCTCGCCCGGTGCGATACCGTCGAAGGCGATGCCGGGCACGCCATCCATCTGGAAAGGAAGCAGGATGCCGTGCCAGTGGATGGATGTCTGGACAGGCAGATGATTGCTCACCCGCAACGTGACCGTGGTCCCTTCCTTCCAGCGCAGGATCGGGCCGGGCAGGCTGCCGTTGACGGTGGTGGCTAGGCGTGGCGCACCGGTGTAGTTGACCGGCGTCTCGCCGACCGCCAGGGCGAAATCGGTGCCGGTGAGTACCGGGAGCTGGCCGGTGTGGGCCGGTTGTGCCCAGGCCTGGCCGGGCCGCAGCAGGCCGAGGCCGGCCACTGCGCCACCGAGGGCCGCGCCCTGGACGAAGCGCCGCCGCGACAGATCGGTCGCAGCGGGCGAGGAAAACGACTTCATGGGAACTCTCCAAAGGCCAAACGTCGCGCCAAGGCGCGATCGGCGCGACGGTGGGCGCTCACGGCGCCCGACGCACGCATCGGATCCAGCGGGGGAGGGTCAGGCGGACGGTGGGCGCAACGGGGGCACTGTTGGCGCCGACGGCGCATGCAGGCGCAGCGGCGGGGCATACACCCCCGCGATCCAGGACGCCATGACCACGCCGGCGGGCGTGGGCGGCAGTGCACTGGCGCACATGCCAATGCAGCCACAAACATGCCCGCTGGGGTTGCCGCAGCAGCCAGCGTGCTGCTCGCAACAATCGTGCGAGGGCGAATGGCCCGAGGCAGGGTGATGCAATGGTTCACCGACCGCCGCGGCCGCTGCATGCATGGCATGCGCAGGTGCGCTTCCCATGCCCAGCGGCGCGGCGGCCAGCGAGGTGATGACCAGCATCAGCCACGCCATCAGCCCCAGGGCACGCAGGCCACGGGAACGAGCAAACGGACGAAGCGAGGCGGTCATGACCCGGAGCGTACCGGCAGGGTCCCGCCCCCTCAACCCTGGAGGCGGGTCCATGCGGTCTTAGGGCTTGCTGTAGCCCATGTGCAGCGTGATCTTGTCACCCGACTTCAGCTTGGCGACCGCGGCGGCAGGGAAATGCACCTTCAGCGACATGCCCTCCGCCATGACGTCCACGACACCGGTCTGCTTATCGACGCTGTTCACCGTGGCCGGCATGGCGTGCATGCCCATCATGTTCATGTGCATGCCCTTCATGCCGCCCATATCACCGTGGCCGCCGTGCATGGCGCCCATGGTGTCGGGGTTCTGGCCGGTATCGGTGGGCGAGGTGTTCTGAGCCCACGCAGTACTGCCGGTAGCAAGCGCCAATGCCAGCGCCAGGGCGCCTAGCAGGCGAGGGGAGTGGATGCGTGCGGATGCCTTCATGGGGTATCTCCTGTGCGAGAAAGAAGAGGACGAGCGTGCGCCCGGCCACGTGTACGACGATTGAAATTCGCGGCGAGGCCGGTGCCGGTTACATGGATGGCAACTACTGCCTAGCGCCGGGTGCGCGGCCTGTGAGCAGAAGGTTGAGAGACATAAGAAAAAAACCGATGCGACCCGCGGCGCTTCGGTGCACCCATGTGCGATCACGCCTCGGCGACGCCAGAGGGCCGTATGGTTCAAAGCGTCTGTCGAATCCGCCTGCGAGGGCTGCCATGAAAGGGAGTTACGGAAAATTCGTCGCCATGATCGCCGTGGCCACGGTGGCGATGTTCATCATGATGTACTTCAACATCTATCAGCTGGACCACGCCTACTGGAGCCAGACCATGGCCTGGATGGCTGT
>NZ_DASSES010000153.1:0-27694 GCF_035695185.1 Frateuria sp. | reverse complement strand
CCTGCGCGGCCTTGTCGGTGACCACGCCGTCGAACGGCGCGCGCACCACGGTGTAGTCGAAGTTGACCTGCGCCACCTGCGCCTGCGCCCGCGCGGCCTCGGCCTGGCGGCGCTGCGCGCGGAGCTGGGCGGCGAGCGCATCGACCTGGGTGTGTGCCTGTTCGGCGGCCTGCCTGGCGACCAGCCCGCGGCCGACCAGCGCGTCCTGCCGGGCCGCATCGTGGCGGGCCTGGGCCCGCTGCGCCTGGAGCTGGCCCACCTGCGCCTGCGCTGCACGGGCGCTGGCCCGGGCGGCCTCGAGGTTGGCGCGGTAGGCGCTATCCTCCAGCCGCGCCAGCACCTGGCCCTTGGTGACGTGGTCGCCTTCCTCGATCAGCACGTCGGTGAGCGTGCCGGTGATCTGCGCGGAGACCGTCGCCTGGCGCCGGGCAGTGACATAGCCGGTCGCCTGCAGCACGGCCCCGGCATCGCCGCTGCCGGGTACCGATGCCGTGGCGGTCCGCACGAGCACGGGACGCTCGGCGAGCATCCACCAGCCACCGAGGCCCAGCAGCGCCAGGAGCAGCACGGCGCCCCCTGCGATCCACGGCCAGCGCAACGGTGCCGCCCGCACGGCCTCGCGTTGCCCGCGGTCGATCTTCAGCTGCCTGAGCAGTTCCCCGTTGTCCATGCGCCCGCCCGTTCCATTTCGCGAATGCATACGATGACGCAAGCCCGACCCGGGGAACAGCTTGCGCCATCAACCATCGCCGATGACAGATGTCACGCCCGACCGCCTGGCGCCTGCGGTCCGCGCCGCCAGGGCACGGCGGGCCGGCAACCCGGGGCCCCCGCACGCTCCCCTCCCGGCCATTGCCCGCGCGGGCGCCGCGCGGTACGGCGCCCTTTGCGCCAGCGCCACGGTGCGGTCTGCTAGGCTCGCGCGCATGCGCTACGTCATCCCGCCCCCCGCCATCCCCAGCCTGCCGGTACTCGGCAGCGACGACCGCTTCCCGGTCCGCCGGATCTTCTGCATCGGCCGCAACTTCGCCGACCACGCGCGCGAGATGGGCGCGACGGTCGATCGCGAACAGCCGATGTTCTTCTGCAAGCCGGCCGATGCGGTGGTTACCGACGGTGCCGACGTGCCCTACCCGACCGCCACCGCCGAGCTGCACCACGAAGTGGAAATGGTGGTGGCGCTGGCCGGCGGTGGCCGCGACCTGCCGGCCGGCCTGGCCGGGACGCTGATCTTCGGCTACGGCGTCGGCCTGGACCTCACCCGCCGCGACCTGCAGGCGCAGGCAAAGGCGAAGGGCCATCCGTGGGACGTGGCCAAGGCTTTCGACCATTCCGCGCCGGTCTCCGCCCTGCGCCCGGCCGGCTCGGCGCGCCCCGGCCCACAGACGCGGCTCAGCCTGGAGGTGAACGATGTGCTGCGCCAGCAGGCCACGCTCCAGGACATGGTGCACGACGTGCCGGCCATCATCGCGGCGCTGTCGAAGCTGTTCGAACTCAAGCCGGGCGACCTGCTGTTCACCGGTACGCCGGCCGGCGTCGCCGCGCTGCATCGCGGCGACCGCTTCCGCGCCGAGCTCGAAGGCATCGCCGTGCTGGAAGGGCGGATCGCCTGAGCCGGGCGGCGCAACGCTGAAGAAACCACCCAAACCCAACCGGGAGACGCGAGCATGAGCATGTTGGAGGAATTCAAGAAATTCGCCATGCGCGGCAACGTGATTGACCTCGCCGTGGGCGTCGTCATCGGCGGCGCGTTCGGCAAGATCGTCAGCTCGCTGGTGGACCAGGTGATCATGCCGCCGATCGGCCTGGTCACCGGCGGCGTGGATTTTTCCCGCCTGAAGTGGGTGCTCAAGCCGGCCGATCCGGCGGCCAGGACGGCGGAGGTGGCCATCCAGTACGGCGCCTTCATCAACACGATCATCCAGTTCCTGATCATCGCCTTCGTGATCTTCCTGCTGGTCAAGGCGATCAATCGCCTGGCGCCCAAGCCGGAGGACAAGCCGGCGGTGCAGCCGCCGGAGGTGGTCCTGCTGGCCGAGATCCGCGACTTGCTGAAGGCGAGGGATTAGGGAACCGGATCAGGGAAACCGGACCGGGACCGCGGAACGGAAGCGCACGGCTGCTTCCCGACGTTCCGCGGCCCCGCCCCGTGACTTCTGGCCTAGGCCACCACCTGCCACGACCCCAATAATCGGGCGTTCATCCCCAGCGGAGTTCCCCGATGCGCCGTCCCTCCCTCACCCTGCTCGCCGCCGGCCTGCTCCTGGCCAGCGGCGTCGCCAGCGCCACCGATACCGTCGTTCCCGCCGCCGCCGTGAGGACCGCCGGACAGCTGCGCGACAAGGCGATGCACGACGACACCGGCTACCGCATCGCCGAGTCGCTGACCACCGAGGTGGGCCAGCGCCTGGCCGGCAGCCCGGCCGACCAGCGCGGCGTCGAGTGGGCGATCGCCAAGTTCAAGGAGCTGGGCTTCGACAAGGTCTACACCGAGCCGGTCACCTATCCGAAGTGGGTACGCCGCAGCGAGAGCGGCGCGATCGTAGCGCCGTTCCCGCAGTCCCTGATGCTGACCGCGCTGGGCTATTCGCCCGGCACGCCCCGCGGCGGCCTCACCGCCGAGGTGGTCCGCTTCGCCAGCCTCGATGCGCTGAAGAACGCCGATCCCGCCAGCGTCAAGGGCAAGATCGTCTACATCGGCTTCCGCATGCAGCGGCACAAGGATGGCCAGGACTACGGCATGGGTTCGGCGATCCGCACGCAGGGTCCGGTCATCGCCCAGGCCAAGGGCGCCGCCGGCTTCCTGCTGCGCTCGGCGGGCACCGATCCGCACAGCCGCACGCCGCACGCGGGCGTCACCGGCTTCCGCGACCCGGCCAAGACCATTCCCGCGGCGGCGCTTTCCAACCCCGACGCCGACCAGCTCGAGCGCGTGCTCGGCTACGGCAAGCCGGTGACCGTCAAGCTGGACCTCGATTGCGGCATCGAGGGCGAGTACACCGGCGCCAACGTGATCGGCGAGGTCACCGGCGCGAAGTATCCCGACCAGGTCGTCGCGATCGGCGGTCACCTGGATTCCTGGGACCTCGGCACCGGCGCGATCGACGACGGTGCCGGCATCGCCATCGCGATGGCGGCCGGCAAGCTGATCCATGACCTGCCGACGCGGCCCGACCGCACCATCCGCGTGATCGCCTTCGCCAACGAGGAGATGGGCCTGTGGGGCGGCCGCGCCTACGCCGACCGGCACGCGGACGAGGTGCGCAAGTTCCAGCTGGGCACCGAGTCGGATTTCGGTTCGGGCCGGATCTGGCGCATGAGCGCCAGCGTCAAGCCCGAGGCGCGCGGCGCCATGGGTCAGATCGCCAAAGTACTGGCGCCGATCGGCGTGGCCTACGACGCCAAGCGTCCCGGCGGCGGCGGCTCGGACCTGTCGCAGATGCACGGCAAGGGCATGGCCGCGCTGTCGCTGACCCAGGACGGCACCCACTACTTCGACTGGCACCACACCGCCAACGACACCCTCGACAAGATCGACCCGAAGGACCTGGCGCAGAACGTGGCGGTGTACGCAGCCTTCTCGTACATGGCCGCGCAGGCCCAGGGCGACTTCGGCTCCGCGCCGGGCGCCTTCGCCAACGACGGGGCCGGCGAGTAACACTCTCTGGCGGGCGCACCTTGCGCGACCGTGACACCCTCGGTCGCGCACAGGTGCGCTCCTACAGGGGAGCCTCGCCAGTCATCGCCCCCCTTCCTGACGCGTGAAGTACGCGCCGCTTGCCGCCAGCGCCCTGGGCACGCAGAAGGTCTTCTGCATCACCGCGATCGCCACCGGCACGGCGACGGTCTCTTCCACGCCGCCGGCACTTTGGCAATCGGCGCCCTCGGGCAGCCGGTAATGGATGATCCGCACGGTGTACTGCGGGCAGACGTCCGCACAGGGGAATTCGGCCACGACCGGAAGGCCATGGTTGCGGCCAAGCTCGATCGTCTGGCCCATCAGCGCCTGCTTGTCGAACGGCCTGGCCGCGTAGGCCTGTAGGGCGGCGTCGTCGAGCGCTCCCGGCTCGCTCGCATGCGTGGCGCAACCCGCCCCGGCCAGGGTGGCGAGGGCCGTCAGGGTGACGATGGCAGTTCGGGGCATGGCGGGTCTCGTAAGCGCTCCTGGCCACCCTAGCCCAGGACCGCCCGACATGCGTCAAGGTTGCATCGAGGTACCGCCACGGCCACGACGCCTGGCGCCACCGGACAGCCCTGCCTGGCCTCAAGGGCGCAGGTCGCCATCGGTGCTGGCCTCCCATCGGCTCGCGCCCTCCGCGCGGGACCTTTGCATGCCGCTTCCACTGCTCGCGCACGGGTGCGCAGCTACATGGTTCGAGGACGGGCGCGGCTTTCGGCGCCGGGCCCCGGCTTGCGCGCGAAGCGCTGCTGCAGGCGATCCAGGTACAGGTAGATCACCGGCGTCAGGTACAGGGTCAGCACCTGCGACACCACCAGGCCACCGACCACCGCCAGGCCCAGCGGCCGGCGCACGTCGGCGCCGGCACCGACGCCCAGCGCGATCGGCAGGGTGCCGGCGAAGGCCGCCATGGTGGTCATCATGATCGGGCGGAAACGCACCCGGCAGGCGTCGAAGATCGCCGCCGCCGGCGCCATGCCCTCCTCGCGCTGCCGCTCCAGCGCAAAGTCGATCAGCATGATCGCGTTCTTCTTGACGATGCCGATCAGCATCACGATGCCGACGAAGGCGAACAGGTCCAGCGAGGCGCCGAACAGCACCAGCGTGAGCAGCGCACCTACCGCGGCCGCGGGCAGGCCGGAGAGGATCGTCAGCGGGTGGATGAAGCTCTCGTACAGGATGCCCAGCACCAGGTAGATCACGAACACCGCCAGCAACAGCAACAGGCCCATGCCCTGCATCGAATCCTGAAACGCCTGTGCGGTGCCCTCGATCGAACCGCTGATGGTGGCCGGCAGGCCCAGTTTCGCCACGGCGCCATCGATCTCGCCGACCGCCTCGCTGAGGCTCACGCCGGGCGCGAGGTTGAACGAAACCGTCACCGCCGGCAGCTGGCCCTGGTGGTTGACGGTGAGCACCTGCGGCTTGCGCGCGAAGCTGGCGACCGTGTCCAGCGGCACCGCCTTGCCGGTGCTGGAGGTGACATACAGCCGCGAGAGCACCGCCGGATCGTTCTGCAGCGAGCGTTCGACCTGCAGGATCACCCAATGCTGGCTGGCCGCACCGTAGATGGTGGATACCTGGTTCTCGCCGAAGGCGGCGCCGAGCGCGCCCTGCACCTGCGCCATGGTCAGGCCCAGCGGCGCCAGCCTGTCGCGGTCGACCTCGACCATGATCGAGGGGCTGTTCAGGTCCAGGTCGTTGGTCACGTCCTGGAAACCGGGCAGGCCGGCGAACGCATGCGTGACCTTCGCCGACCAGTCGTACAGCGCCTTGATGTCGATCGACTGCAACGTGTACTGGTACTCGGACTTGCTCTGCCGCCCGCCGACGCGGATCGCCGGCGGATTGCTGATGTAGGCCCGGATGCCGGTCACCTGCGCGAACTTCCGCCGGAGTTCCTGGCTGACCTCGTCCACGCCGAGCCTGCGCTCGCCGGCCGGCTTGAGCAGCAGCAGGATCGAGCCGTTGTTCACCGTGGCGCGCGAGCCACCGGCGCCCACGCTGGACATGTAGCCGGCGATGTTCGGGTCGTGCGCGACGATGTCGGCCAGGCGCTGCTGCCGCGCCACCATCGCGTCGAAGGAGATGTCTTCCGGGCCTTCGCTGTTGACGCGCAGGATGCCGCTGTCGCCGGCGGGGATGAAGTCCTTGGGCACGACGGCGAACAGCAGCGCGGTCACCGCCAGGCTCGCCACGAAGGCGGCCAGCACCAGCCGCGGGCGGTCCATGCACCAGCGCAGGCTGCCCGTGTAGCCACGCTGCACCGCTGCGAACCCGCGATCGAAACCGCCTACCAGCCAGTTCTTGTTCTCGTGGTCGTGCGCCTTGACGAAGCGGCTGCACAGCATCGGCGTGAGCGTGATCGCCACGATGCCGGAGATCAGGATCGCGACGCTGATGACCACCGCGAACTCATGGAACAGCCGCCCGACGATGCCGCCCATGAACATCACGGGGATGAACACCGCGATCAGCGAGAGCGTCATCGAGAAGATGGTGAAGCCGATCTCGCCGGCGCCCTTGATCGCCGCGTCGTACGGCGCCTCGCCGGCCTCGATGTGGCGCACGATGTTCTCCAGCATCACGATCGCATCGTCGACCACGAAGCCGACCGCGAGCGTGAGCGCCAGCAGCGAGAGGTTGTCCAGGCTGTAGCCCAGCGCATACATCACGCCGAAGGTGCCGATCACCGAGATCGGCAGTGCCACCGCGGGGATCAGCGTGGCGGAGAGGTTGCCGAGGAACAGGTAGATCACCAGCACCACCAGCACGCCCGCCAGCAGCAGGGTGAACTGCACGTCGTCGACCGAGGCGCGGATCGACTGCGAGCGGTCGTACAGCACCTGCAGCTTCACCGACGGCGGCAGGCCGGCCTCGAACCCGGGCAGCACCTGCTTGATGCGGTCGACTGTCTCCACCGTGTTGGCGCCGGGCTGGCGCTGGATCGCCAGCACGATGGCGCGCTCGCCGTTGAACCAGCTGGCCTTCTGGTCATCCTGCACGCTGTCGCGGGCCTGGCCCAGGTCGCCCACGCGCACCGGGGCGCCGTTGCGCCAGGCCACCACCACGTCGTTGTACGCGGGCGCGCGCTGGAGCTGGCCCTCGCTGCGGATCGGCAGCTGCTGGCGCTGGCCGTACAGCGAGCCGGTGGCCCGGTTGACGTTGGCATCGGCGACCGCCGCCTGCACCTGGTCGATGCCGATCCCGCTGGCGGCAAGCTTGTCCGGGTCCAGGCTGATCCGCACCGCGTATTTCTGTGAACCGTACACGCTCACCTGCGCCACGCCATTGACCATCGACAGCTGCTGCGCCAGTTCGGTCTCGGCGTATTCGTCCACCTGCGTCAGCGGCAACGTGGACGAGCTCATCGCCAGGTAGAGGATCGCCGCGTCCGCCGGATTCACCTTGCGGAAGGTCGGCGGCGTGGTCATTTCCTTCGGCAGCTGGCGCAGTGCCGAGGAGATCGCGGCCTGCACGTCCTGCGCGGCGGCATCGATGTTGCGGTCGAGCTCGAAGGTGAGCGTGATCGAGGTGGAGCCCAGCGCGCTGGTCGAGCTCATCGAGCTGATGCCGGCGATCGTCGAGAGCTTGCCTTCCAGCGGCGTGGCCACGGCCGACGCCATCGTCTCGGGCGAGGCACCCGGCAGGCTGGCGCTGATGCTGATCGTGGGGAAGTCGACGTTGGGCAGCTCGTTCACCGGCAGCCGCGGATACGCCACGATGCCGAACACCAGCAGCGCGGCCATCAGCAGCGTGGTCATCACCGGGCGGCGGATGCAGAGCTGGGGGATGTTCATGAGGGGATCGATCCAGTGGCGCGGTACTGCCCCCTCTCCCCTCCGGGGAGCGGGGCGGGGTGAGGGGTGGCTCTTGCGACCGAGGTGGTCCGTGCGTAGGGTCGCAGCTTTCCAACCTGGTCCCGTGGCGAGCTCCCCGCGAGCCCCGGCCCCTCGCCCCGGCCCTCTCCCCCATCTTCGATCAGGGACAAGCGAGAAGTAGCAAGGTCAGTCCGCCACACGGACTTTGGTCCCCTCGACCAGCAGCATCTGCCCTTCGGTCACCACCCGCTCGCCGGCCTTCAGACCCTTGGCGATCACCTGTCGCCCGCCTGCCGCCGGTCCCGGCGTGACGTAACGCTGCGTGACGGCACGGTCGGCCCCCACCACGAACACGAAGCTGCCGCGCGTGGAACTCTGCAACGCGACGACCGGTACCGACACCGCATTGCGGATGCGCGTGGTGGGCAGGATCACCTGCACGAACTGGCCCGGGGTCAGGCGCAGGTCCGGATTGTCGAAGCGCGCCTTGAGCAGGATCGTGCCGGTGGTGTCGTCCACCGCGTTGTCGACGAACTGCAGCGTGCCGGCAAGCGGGGTCGACTGGCCCGGCACGGTCGCGTGCACCGGCACCGGCCCCCGCTGGAGCGCCGCGCGTACCGCAGCGAGGCTGGCCTCCGGCAGGCTGAAGGCGACCCGGATCGGTTGCACCTGGTTGAGCACCACGATGTCGGTGGTCTGCGCGCTCACCTGCGCCCCGGGCCACACCAGCGGCGCGCCGGTGACGCCATCGAACGGGGCCACGATGCGGGCGTAGTCCAGGTGGGCCTGGGCCAGCTCCTGCGCGGCGCGGTCGCCCTGCAGCGTGGCCTGGGCCACCGCGAGATTGGCCTGGTAGGTGTCGTAGTCGGCCTTGGAGACGTAGCCCTTGCCCAGCATGTCGGCATAGCGCTGGCGGTCGGCCCGGGCCTTGTTCAGCTGGGCCTGGTCGCGTGCGACCAGGCCGCGCGCCTGGTCCAGCTGCGCCTGCAGCAGGCGGGTGTCGAGCCGGGCGAGCAACTGGCCTTTCTTCACCCGGCTGCCGGGCTGGAAGGCCAGCGACTCGAGCTGGCCGGAGACCTGCGCACGCAGGGTCACGCTCGACCAGGCCTCGGCGCGGCCCACCAGCGTGAGCGACAGGTCCAGGTCGCCCTGCCGGGCCACCGCCACCTGCACCGGCACCGCGCGGACGGCCGGCCTGGCGTCGGCGGGCGCGGTCGCATCCGGAGACCACGCGAAGCGCGCGCCGAGGGCGACGAGCACGAGGACGGCCAGGAGAAGCAGGATCTTTTTCGGGGACATGCGGGCGTTCGATTCGGGGCCCCACGCGATCAGCGCGCGGCCAGGCCGTGCCATGGTGTGAACCCGTCACAACGCGGCAGCCGGCGAAGGGTTTACCTGTCGCGGCCATTGTCGCCGGACCCCGGCATCCACGCCCCTGCCGGAGGACCTAGTCGCGGTCGGTTTCGCCCTGCTCCAGCGCTTGCAGGTTGTCCTTGATCCGGCCGATCACCGCCAGCGCCTGCTTCAATTCTTCGACGCCGATGCCGGCGGTCGCGTCCTTGCGCAGGCCGCGGCCGATGTCCTGCATGTCGTCGATCACCGCGCGCGCACGCGGCGTCAGGTGCAATCGCCAGGCGCGACGGTCCTTGGGGTCGGGATGGCGTTCGACGAAGCCGGCGGCCTGCAGGCGGTCGATCACGCGGCCTACCGCGATCGGTTCCATCTCGAGCAGCTCGGCCAGCTCGGTCTGGCGCAGGTTTTCCTCGCGGTGGTGCAGCATCTTGATCGCCCGCCATTGTGCGCGGGTCAGCCCGAAGCGCACGGCACGCCGGTCGAAATGCTTGCGGAACAGCAAGGTGACGTCGCTGAGCAGGTAACCGAACGAAATGTCTTCCGGCTTCATGTTGTTGTGCATCTCCCGTCCGAGGCGAAGGATAAAGCGCCGCCCCCGCCAAACACCAATTGTCCATGTCCATCACCCTGCTTACTGCCGACCTGACCCGCCTGGGGGTCGATGCCATCGTCAATGCCGCCAACCGGCAACTGCTCGGCGGCGGCGGCGTCGACGGCGCGATCCATCGCGCGGCCGGCCCCCGGCTGCTGGAGGCCTGCCGTGCGCTGCCGCCGACACCGGACGGGGTGCGCTGCCCGACCGGCGAGGCGCGCATCACGCCCGGCTTCGACCTCCCGGCCACCTGTGTGATCCACACGGTGGGGCCGGTATGGCGCGGCGGCGCCCACGGCGAAGCGGAACTGCTCGCCGCCTGCTACCGCAATGCGCTGCAACTGGCGCACGAGCATGGGCTGCGCTCGATTGCCTTTCCCGCGATCAGCTGCGGCGCCTATGGCTACCCACCCGAACTCGCCGCCGAAGTCGCCCGTGCCAGCCTGCGCCAGGTCCTGGCCCGGGCCCCCGCGCCGATGAACGTGCGCCTGTGCTTCCTCAACGAGGCCATGACGCAACTTTGGCAGCGCGTGTTCAACGCAGCTTGAACGGATAGAGCGGCGGCAGCGGCGGCTCTTCGCCCGTGGGTGGCTCGCGCCACTGGAACCCCTGCCTGAAGGCGCCCGCGAGGTCCGGTCCCGCAAGGTCCGCCTCCGCGGCGAAACGGCGTCGCTGCAAGGCCTCGATCGCCTCGCGCTGGGTCACCGAAGCCAGCGCCTCGGCCAGGGCACCGAGTCCGCTCAGCCCCGGGCGCTCCGCACGGGCCCAGGCGAGCAGGGCGTGAGCCTGGGCCACTGCATCGCTGCCGCGCGCGGCGGCGAGGAACGCCAGGCGCAAGGCGCGGGCGGAGCCGGAGCCGGGTGCCCGCGCATCCGCGGCCGACCGCACGCGTCGACGCCATGCCCACCACGCGGTCAACGCGCCGCCGAGCAGCAGCAACGCGACCGCAACCAGCACGACGACGCGCCACGCCGGCGCGCGGTGGGTCGCGGCCGTCGCCGTGGCGGGCAGCGCTGCGGGGGCCACCACGGTCGCGGCCGGCACCGCCGTGCTCGCGGCCGGCGCAGGCTGGCTGCCGGCAGCCGGCAGCACCGTCAGCGTGTGCGCCGGAATGCGCGCCACCTCGGCCTGCCCGCTTTGCACGTTCCACCACTTGAGCGTGATCGCGGGAATCGCCAGCCTGCCGGGCTGGCCGGGGACCACGGCGAAGTTCTGCTGGCGCCGGCCGATCAACCACTGGCCGTCGTTGCGCGTGCCGGTCACCGGCTTGTCGGGGTAGACCGTGGCGCCCTTCAGGTCGGGCAGGCTCAGCGCCGGCAGGGCCTCGTAGGGCAGCCCGGTGGCCTGCAACGTCATCGCCAGGTCCAGTGGTTGCCCGACGCGGGCCTTGCCATCGGCCGGGATGCCGTCGAGGGTCAGCGTCAGTGCACGGGCCGGCAACCAGGCGCTGCTGCCCCAGTGTGGAGGTGGCGGCTGCACCTGGATGGTCACGGCCGGCGAGGCGGCCGTGGCCGGCGTGCCCATCGCGAAGAAACTGTCCGGGTCGGTCGGATCGATCAGCTCGCCCTGGAACTGCAGCGAGGGCAACTGGATGGTGCCGGCATGCTGCGGCACCAGGGCATAGCGCCGTTCGATCACGTGGTAGGCGCGACCGCCGCGCACGACGTCATAGTCCAGGTCGTCGCCCAGCCGCCGCGCGTCGATGCCGGGCAGCCGCGGATCTTCCAGCGAGCCGCTGCTGAGGCTGCCGGCGAAATACAGCCGCACGGTGAAGAGCAGTTGCTGGCCCACGCGCACCCGGCTCGGCTGCGCACCGGCTTCGAGGAACACGGCCTTGCCGGCGTTGGCCGCCGCGGCGGGGTCGGGCGGCGTGACGGTGAGCGTGAGCGGCCGGGTGCGTGCGCCGGCAAAGTCCAGCGCCGGGATGACCAGCTGGCCTGCATGCGTGGGACGCAAGGCGATGCCGACGGTCGACTGTGCGCTGCGCCGGCCGTTGACGATGCTCAGGCTGGTGTTGCTGGAGCGGCCCAGCACTTCGAAATCGTGGCCAAGCGCGGACAGGTCCGGCGCCTGCGCGACGCCGCCACCCTCGACCCTCAGGTTGAGCGTCACGGTTTCGCCCAGTTGAACCTGATTGCGGTCGAGCGATGCCTGCACCTGCGCGGCCTGCGCCAGCACCGGCAGCAGGACGAACAGCGCCAGCGCGATCCAGCGCTTCATGGCAGGTCCTCGCCGTTCGCCACGCCGTGGCGCTGGCGATATTCCAGTTCGAACTTGCGTCGCAGCAACGCGCCGGGATCGTCCGGCACGCGCTGGAGTGCCTGCCGCAGTTCGGCCGGAAGGCGCGCCTGCGGGTCGTCCTTGTCCAGCGCACCCAGCTGGTGCTCCGCACTCCGGGAGCCGGCCTTGTCGCCGAGCGCACGATCGAGCTGCTGCTTCAGCGCCTGGCCCGCGCGCGCCATGCGTGCCTGCTGCTCGGCGCGCTCCTGCGCCGTCAGGGGGCGATTGGCGCCCTGTTGCTCGCGGCGTTCGCCCGCGTGCTGTCCGGAGGACTCCTGCCCGGCCTGCGCCTCCGGCGGCTGCTCGCCCCGGCCCTGCTGGCCCTGGCTGCCCTGCCTGCCGTCCTGCTGCTCGCCACGGCGGTTGCCCTGGCTGTCTTTTTTCGATGACTGGTCATCCTGGCGCGGCCTCGACCGGGAGGACTTGCCGCCAGCCTGGTTCTGCGCGTCGGCGTTCCCGTCCTGCGGCGGTGGCTGGCGGCGCAGCCATGCCTCGACCGCCTGCCGGTTGGCCTTCGCGTCCGCGTTGCGGGGATCCAGCGCAAGCGCGCGGTCGTAGGCCGCCAGCGCCTCCCGGTAGCGACCGGCCCTGGCCAGCGCGTTGCCGAGGTTGTATTGCGCATCGGTCGTCTTTACCGGCTGCAGCGCGCCGACCGCGGCGTCATAGTCGCCCGCGCGGTAGGCGGCCGCGCCGCGCAGCGCCGGATCACGGGCGAGTGCGAGGGCCTGTTTCGCGTGGCCCTGGCGCAGCGCCTGCGTGGCCTGCTGGTCACGGCGCTGCCAGAGGTCCTGCCAGGTACCGGCTTCGGCCCGCGCGGGCAGCAGCGGCAACAACACCAGCGGCAGCAGCAACAGCCAGCCGCGGCGGAAGGCCAGTGCCAGCAGCGGCAGCAACGGCAGCAGCAGCCAGGGACCGCGGTCCTCCCACTGCGCGCTGGCCTGGCCGGTGGCCTGTTCACCGCCGCTGCGCAACCGGGCCTGCAGCGCGTCGATGTCCGCATGGTCGGCGCGCATGGGGACGTAGCGGCCACCGCCCGCCGCGGCCAGCGCGGCCAGCGCGGTATCGTCGCGGCCGGCCATGGCCACACCGCCCTGCGCGTCGCGCAGGAAACCGCCTTCGGCAAGCGGCACCGGCCCGCCCCTGGTCGTACCCACGCCCAGTACCGACACCCGCACGCCGTCGGCACGCGCCTGGCGCGCGGCCTGCACGGCACTGGCGCCGGCGTCGTCGGTGATGAGGATGAGCGACCCGCCACCGACCCTGGCGTCGCGGATCAGCGCCGTGCCGCGCGCGATCGCCGCGGCCGCATCGTCGCCGTCGACGGGCATGGTGTCGGGCGCGAGCGCGTCCAGCAGGTCGTTCAGGCTGTTGGCGTCGCTGGTCAGGGGTGCCACCACGAAGGCTTCGCCGGCGTAGGCGACCAGGCCGTTGAGGCCGCCGCGGTTGGCGGCGAAGAGGTCGCGCGCCTTGTAGCGCGCGCGGTCGAGACGACTCGGCGCGACGTCGCGGGCCAGCATGTGTTCGGACAGCGAGATCGCCACCACTTGCGCGGCCCGGTCGGCGTACAGCGGCTGCGGCAGGCGGCTCCAGCTCGGCCCGGCAAAGGCCAGTACGGCGAGCACCCAGCCCAGCGCCAGCAACGCGGGAGGCACGCTGCGGCGTTGCGCGCGGCCCTGGAGGAGATGGGGCAACAGTTCCGGATCGACCAGCCGCTCCAGCTGCGCCCGTGCGCCCTGTCCGCGTGTGGCCAGCCACGCAATCACGGGCAAGGCGAGCAACAGCCACAACCAGGCCGGCCGCAGGAAATGGAACTGGTGCAGCGTCTCGCTCATGCCAGCCGCTCCCGCATGGTGCCGGCACGGGAGGCCAGGGCCAGCGCGAGCAGCAGCATCGTTGCGGCCAGTGGCCAGCGGAACAGCTCGTGCCGCGGGCGTAGCACCGGCCCGTGCTGCGGCATCGGTTCGAGCGTATCGATCGTGCGGTAGGCCGTCGCCAGCTGGTGCGTGTCGGTGGCCCGGAAGAAGCGCCCGCCGGTCTGTTCGGCGATGCGGGTCAACATCGCCTCGTCCAGGTCTGCGGAGGGATTGACCAGGCGCATGCCGAAGAAGTCCGGCACACGCATCTGCGTGGCCCCCACGCCGATGGTGTAGACGCGCACGCCCGCCGCCTTGGCCGCGGCGGCAGCCTGTTCGGGCGAGATGCTGCCGGCGTTGTTGACACCATCGGTGAGCAGCACCAGCACGCGTGCCTGCTGCGGCAGGCCGGCCAGGCGCTTGACCGCCACCGCAATGGCGTCACCGATCGCGGTTTCGGTCCCGGCGAGGCCCACCGCGGCCCCCCGCAGTTGCGCGCGGACCGCGTCGAGGTCGTAAGTCAGCGGCGTCACCAGGAAGGCGCGGCTGCCGAACAGCACCAGGCCAAGTTCATCGCCGGCGCGGCGCGTGATGAAGTCGCCGGCGATCGCCTCGACCGCCTCGAAGCGGCTGACGTCCTGCCCGGCCAGTTGCATGTCCTCGGTGCGCATGCTGCCGGACAGGTCGATCGCCAGCAGCATCGCGCGCCCGCTACGCTGTTGTGCCTGCGGCGGGCCGACCCATTGCGGCCGCGCCGCGGCAGCCAGCAGACAGAGCCAGGCCAACGCAAGCCACCAGTGGGCGCGGCCGCGGCCGGGCTGGCGTTCGATCGCGGCCAGCGCCACGCCGGGATGCGGCAGGTGCAGTGCCTGCCCGGGCGGCAGCGGCGGCAGCCAGCGGCGCATCAGCCACGGCAGCGGCAACAGCACGGCCACCCAGGGCCAGGCGAATGTGGGCCAGGCGAAGTCAGGCACGCCGCATCCTCCGGCCCGGCATGGCGAGCGCGGCGCGCAGCCAGCGCCGCACCGCCTCCAGCATGGCGTGGGTGTCGTAGGACTGCGGCCGGTAGATCGCCGGCTCCAGGGTCATGAGGCGTTCCAGCGTCGGAACATCGACCGGCACGCGTGCCAGCGCCGAGCGCCAGGCCTCGCCACGCAGACGCACGGCCGCCGGGTCCTGCGTCCGCGCCACGCGGCGCAGCAACTGGTGCAAGCCGGCGGCCAGCGCCTGAGCGTCGTCGGCGTGGCGTGCGGCCAACAGGTCGACCTCGGCGAGAATCCGGGCATGCCGCCGCCGCTGCGCCCGCGCGCGAAACAACCGCCAGGTGCCGACGGCGGCGAGCGCCAGGACGAGCGTCGCCAGCAGCCACCAGCCCGGCGCGGGTGGCCACCACGCTGGCGCCGCCGGCAGGTGGATGTCGCGCAGTTCGGGGCCTTGCGGCGTGGGCATCCTCATCGCCCCGGCCTCGCCCCGAGCAACCCGGTGACAGCCTCCAGCGGATCGCTCGCGGTGTCGATGCTGCGCCAACGCAAGCCCAGCGACTGGGCCAGCGCGACCAGCTGCGCCTGGCCTGCGCCGAGCGACTGCTGGAATTCGCGGCGCTGGCGCATGCCCTCGAGACTGACCTCGCGGCGCTCGCCGTCGTGCTCGAGCGGATAGCGCCCGGGCGGCGGCAGTTCCCGCTCCAGCGCGTCGGCCACCACCAGCACGCAGACGCGGGCGTGGCGCGACACCTCGCGCAGGCGGCCGCGTGCCGCCTCGTCGCAGCTCAGGCCGTCGCTGATCAGCAGGACGCGGCTGGCGCCATGCAGGCGTCCCGCGCGCGCGATCGCTTCGGACAGCGGCTCGTCGATATCGACGACCGCATCGGCATCCCACTCGGCCAGCGCCCCGCACAGGGCCACCGCACCGCGCGCGCCGCCACGCGGCTTGAGCAGGTGCTGGCCGCTGCCGAAGGCCATCGCACCGACACGCTCGCCGGCGCGTACCGCATACCACCCGGCCAGCGCCGCGGCGCGCGCCGCCTGCACCGACTTGAAGCGCACGCGGGTACCGAAACGCATGCTCGGGTGGGTATCGAGCAGGATCAGCAGTCGTCCCTCGCGTTCCTCCTGGAACAGCTTGGTGTGGAGCTTGCCGCTGCGTGCAGTAAGCCGCCAGTCGAGCCGGCGTACGTCGTCGCCTGGCTGGTAGACGCGCGATTCGGCGTAGTCCATGCCGCGTCCATACAGGCGGCTGGATTGCTGCCCGGCCTGCGCGGCGCGACTGTCGAGCGGCAACGGTCGAACGCGGCCGACCCGCGCGCGCATGGCGAGCAGTTCGGCCAGCGATACGGTGACGCGACCGTCGCCATCGGCGTGCACGGGCACGGCGGACATCACGGCTGCGGCACGAGATCCAGCAGGCGGTCGATCACCTGGTCGCTGCGCACGCCCTCGGCTTCGGCCTCGTAGCTGAGCAGCACGCGATGGCGAAGCACTTCGTGGACCACGCCGTGCACGTCCTCGGGCAGCGCGTAGTCGCGCCCGGCCAGCCAGGCGTGCGCACGGGCGCAGCGATCCAGTGCGATGGTCGCACGCGGGCTGGCGCCCCAGGCGATCCAGCGTTTCAGCTCCGGCCCGTAGCGACCGGCGTCGCGCGTGGCCAGCACGAGCTGCGCGAGGTACTCCTCCAGCGCCGGCGCAATGTGGACATCCAGTGCGGCATCGCGGGCGGCAAAGACGTCGGCCTGGCTCAGCAGCGCGCGCGCCGGGGTCGCCGGATGCATGGCGCGGCGGGCCTGCTCGCGGGCGAGCTTGAGGATGGCCAGCTCCGACGGTGCGTCCGGGTACCCGATCGTCACGTGCATCACGAAGCGGTCCAGCTGCGCCTCGGGCAAGGCGAACGTGCCTTCCTGCTCGATCGGATTCTGCGTGGCCATCACCAGGAACAGGTCGGGCAGCCGCCAGGTGCTTCGGCCCACGGTGATCTGCCGTTCGGCCATCGCCTCCAGCAGGGCCGACTGCACCTTGGCCGGCGCGCGATTGATCTCGTCCGCCAGCACGATGTTGTGGAACAGCGGCCCCCGCTCGAACTCGAAACTGGCCGCCTGCGGGCGGAACACGTCGGTGCCGGTGAGGTCGGCCGGCAGCAGGTCCGGGGTGAACTGCACGCGATGGAAGTCGGCCTCGATGCGCGCGGCCAGCGCCTTGACCGCGGTGGTCTTGGCCAGGCCCGGCGCGCCTTCGACCAGCAGGTGGCCATCGGCCAGCAGGGCGATCAGCAGGCAATCGATCAGGTGCGGCTGGCCGATCACCTCGCGCTGCAAGTCCTCGCGCAGGTGCGCGAAAGCCTGCTGCAGGCGATTGGGGAAGGTGGTCTGCGGTGTGTCCATCGGCAATCCAGGAAGCAACGCGGTAACTGACCGCGCCAACGCGCGGAAGTTTAGGTCCGCCCGTACCAGCGCCGCGTGTGCCGTATCGCATGGTCGCGCCCGCACGGCAGATCCCAACGAAAAGGGGCGGCCGAGGCCGCCCCTGGGGTTTCGTGCGCGACGCGCTTACTGCAGCGTATCGCTCAGGATACGCGGCGTGACGAAGATCAGCAGTTCGGCCTTGTTGTTGTTCTTGACGGTATGGCGGAACAGTGCGCCGAGGCCGGGAATGTCGCCCAGGCCGGGCACCTTGCTGATGGAGTTGGCCTTGGTGATCTCGTAGATGCCACCGAGCACGACGGTCTGGCCGTTGTCCACCAGCACCGAGGTGTTGATCTCGCGGGTGTCGATCTGCGGCACCTGGCCGCTACCCGGGGCGTCGATGAACTTGGCCAGCGCATCCTTCTTGACGTTGATCTTCAGGTACACGCGGTTGTCGGCGGTGATCGTCGGGGTAACCCGCAGCTCCAGCACGGCATCCTTGAACTGCACCGTGGCGGTACCGCTGCCGGCCGAACCGGTGGCGCTGTTCTGGTAGGTCACGTAGCCGATCTGCTGGCCCTGGCGGATCACGGCTTCCTGCTGGTTGGCGGTGATCACGCGCGGACTGGAGATCACCTCGCCACGGCCCTCGGTCTGCGCCGCCGAAAGTTCCAGGTCGACCAGGTAGTTGGCACCCAGGATCGCCAGGCCGAAGCTGCCCATCGGGTTCGAGGCGGGCAGGTTGACGTTGAAGCCTGCATCACCGGTCTGGAAGGTGATCGGATCGCCGTTGTGCAGGTCGATCCCGCTCTCCGCCGCACCCGTGCCGGTGGGGCTGGTGACGATGCCGTGCCCGCCACTGGTGGTGTGGTAGCCCTGCACGCCCCACTTCACGCCCAGTTCCCGGGTGAAGTCGTCCGTCGCGACCACGATGCGCGATTCGATCAGCACCTGCTGCACCGGGCGATCGAGCACGGCGATCAGCTGGCGGAGCTCGCGGATCTTGTCCGGCGTCTCGTTGAGCAGCAAGGTGTTGGTGCGCTCGTCGTAGGACACGCTGCCGCGTGGCGACAGGAAGCCGCGGCTGCTGCCGCCACCGCCGCCGCCCGCGCCGCTCTTGCTGCCGGTGGTCAGCAGCTTGGCGATGTCGGCGGCCTTGCCGTAGCTGATCGGCACGTAGTCGGTGACGAGTTCGGCGGTGTCCTCGGCCTTCAGTCGCGCGTCCGCCAGGTTCTGCTCGTAGTTGGCGAGTTCCTGCTGCGGGGCGATCCAGATGACGTTGCCGTCACTGCGCTTGTCCAGGCCCTTGGCACGCAGGATCACGTCCAGTGCCTGGTCCCACGGCACGTTGACCAGCCGCAGCGTGACGCTGCCGCCCACGCTGTCGGCCACGACCAGGTTCTTCTTGGACATCTCGGCGATGAATTGCAGCGCTGCGCGCACCGGAATGTCCTGGAAGTTGAAGGTCACGCGGGTGCCGCTGTAGACCGGCGGCTGGCCCTTGGCGAGCTTGCCGTCGGCACTGGCCTCCTTCTTCGGTGCGACCTCGACCACGTACTGGTCGGCGGTCTGGTAGGAAGACGTCTCCACGCTGCCCTTGATGGCGATCTCCATGTGCGCGCCGCCACCCATGCCGGCATGGGTGGTGATCGACTGCACCGGCGTGGCGAAGTCGAGCACGTCCAGGCGCTGCGCCTGCTCGGCGGGAAGCTTCACGTGGCTGAGGTTGACGACGAGCTTGTCGCCCTCGCGGTGCATGTCGACGTCCGCGCCGGCACCGCTGAAGCTGACCAGCACGCGGCCTTCGCCGTTCGGGCCACGACGGAAGTCGATGCCGGACACCGACGGGCCGTTCATGGCCGAGGGCAGCGCCTTGGTCGGGTCGATGGTCGAGGCAGTGGTGGTGGTCTGCGCGGCGGTGCCGTTGTTCACGGTCATCACCAGGTCGTTGCCATCCACCCGCGTGTCATAGGAGGCATCGCGCATCAGTTCGACCACCACGCGGGTGCGGCCACCGGCGGACACCGCCGAGACGCCCAAAGTGGACCCCTTGCCGATGTCCAGGTGGCGTTGTGCCGCGTTGGTGGTGTCGGCGAAATCCACCGCGATGCGCGGCGGGTTGCCGGTGGTGAAGATGCGCGGCTGCGGCGGCGGGCCGCCGGCGAAGTTCATGTGCAGCTCCACGCGGCCGCCCGGCAGCGTGTCGTAGCTGATTCCCTTGAGCGTGTTGGTGGCCGCCAGGGCATCGCCGGCCCATGCGGCGGCGGCCATCAGCAGGCCTGTCAACAGGCAACGGCGTGCATGGCGCATGGCTCGGCCCCGGACAGGTTGGATGTGGTTGCTCATTGCGTCAGCCCCTGTGTTCATTTGTCGCCGAGCCCGATGCTGGCCGACCGTTCCATCCAGCCGCCGTTGCCGTTGGAAACCAGCTCGACCAAGTCGATGTGGTCTTCCGCAATGCCGGTGACCCGGCCGTAGTTCTGGCCCATGTATTCGTTCTCGTGGACGCGGTGGATCACGCCACCGGGGTCCTTCACCAACGCTTCCATGTTCGCGCCCGTGCCGACCGTGCCGACCATCTTCAGACTGTCCAGCGCGAACATCTCCAGCGGCTGCTTGGGCCGCCCCTCGTCGGGCCGGGGACCGTTGGATGCGACGCTCGGCTGCGCTTCGGCAGTGCTCGCACTGAACGGGTCGCGCTTGCCGTCGTCCGAGTACTGGAAAGTCTCGAACGTCTTGATGACCGGCAGCGGCGGGATCGGGGCACCCTTCTTGCTCTTCTCCTGGGCCACCCAGTCGCGCAGGTCGGACATGCCGCGGGTACAGCCGGCCAGCAACAACAGCGCGGCGAGCATCAGCAGCAGCCGCGCCGCGCTGGCGGGCCTGATGGCTATCGAACGGCTCATTTGCGCCCCCTCGCCTTGCCCTTCGCGGGCTTCTTCGTGGCGACGCTTTCCTCGTCGTCCAGGTAGCGGTAGGTCTTGACCGTACCCTGCAGCACCAATTGCCCGCCAGGCGGCGGCTCGCCGTTGGGTCCGATCGGCAACTGCGTGGTCAGCGACACGTTGTGCATGGTGAGGATCACCACGCGCGGCAGCGAAGCGACGCCGCTGATGAAGTTGCCGAACTGGTGGTAGGTACCGACCATCTTCAGGTCGATCGGCTCCTCGGCATAGAAGTCCTGCGGCTTTTCGCTGCCCGGATCGAACACCTGGATTTCGAGGCCGGCCGCCAGCGCCGTCTGCGAGATGTCCACCAGCAACTCGGGCATCTCGGTCTTGCTGGGCAGCTGGCGCAGCAACTGGCGCAGCATGTCCTGCATCTCGTCCAGTTGCTGCTGCAACGCTTCGAGATTGACCGACTTGGCCTGCTTCTGGGTGAACTCCTGCTTCAGCGACACCTCCTTGGAGGCGAGGTCCACGAGCGAATCCTGCTGCCCGCTCACGTGCAGGTACCAGCCAAGCAGGATCACGACCAGGAACACCAACACCGTGAAGAAGATCTTGACCGACTTGGACCAGCCCCCGATGTTGTTGCGGTCGAGGGTGCGCAGTTCATCGAAGAACTTCATTTGCGAGCCCCCCCACTGACGGCCGCCGGCGTGCCGTTGTCCTGCAGCTGCACCGGCATCTTCGCCGCTTCCTCCTCGCTGGGCTGGCTGAGCTTGACACCCAGGCCGAACGTGTAGGGCATGCGCCCGGCGCGGTACTTGATCTGGGTCTTGTCCAGGTCGGCGCCGCCCATCCAGGGCGAGGCATCCAGGTTGCGCATGTACTCCGCCACGCTGGTGTTGGACTGCGCCACGCCATTGAGCACCATCGAATCGCCGTTCTGCTTCATGCTGGTCAGGCGCGCGCTCGCCGGGATCGTCTTCACCAGTTCGTCGAACAGGTGGACCATCTGCGAACGGTTGGCCTGCAACTGCTCGATGATCTGCTTGCGTGCGAGCAGCCGCTGGCGGACCTTCTCCAGGTCCTTGATCTTGGCGATTCGCTCGTCCAGCTGCTTGATCTCGCCTTGCAGGTAGGCGTTGCGCTCGTTCTGGTTGTCGATGCGCATGCCCATCCAGAAGGCCCAGAGCAGCACGACCACCACCGCCGCCGCGAAGGCGGCGCCCAGCTGCATGAAGAATTCCCGCTCGCGCTGCTTGCGCCGCTCGGCGCGCCAGGGAAGTAGGTTGATGTGTGCCATCAGTCGAAACTCCTGAGCGCCAGGCCGACGGCGATCATCAGCGCCGGGGCATCCTGCGCCAGCGACTGCGCCTGCACCTTGGGCGCCAGCGACATGCGGGCGAGCGGGTTGGCCACCATGCACGGCACGCCCAGCTGCTCCTCCAGCATCGGGCACAGCCCCTCGATCGAGGCGCAGCCACCGGCCAGCACGACCTGGTCGACCTTGCTGTACTCGCTGCCGGCGAAGAAGAACTGCAGCAGGCGGCTGATCTGCTGGATCAGCGCCTCCTTGAATGGCTCCAGGGCCTCGGTCTCGTAGGACTCGGGCAGGCCACCCTTGCGCTTGGCGCGCCCGGCTTCCTCGTAGGAGAGGCCGTAGCGGCGCATGATCTCGTCGGTCAGCTGCTTGCCGCCGAACACCTGCTCGCGCGAGTAGATGGTGCGCTGATGGCGCAGCACCGACAGCGTGGTCATGGTGGCGCCGATGTCGACCACGGCGACCAGCGCGTCGCGGCTGACGTTGAGCTGGTCGACCAGCATCGCGAAGGCGTTCTCCATCGCGAAGGCTTCCACGTCGACCACCTTGGCGGCGAGCCCGCCGAGATCCAGGGCAGCCACGCGCATGTCCACGTTCTCGGTGCGGGACGCGGCCAGCAGGACGTTGTTCATGTCCGGGTTGTCGCGCACCGGCCCCAGCACCTCGAAGTCGAGGCTGACCTCGTCGATGGGATAAGGGATGTACTGGTTCGCCTCGACCTGGATCTGGCCTTCGAGGTCTTCCTCGGAAAGGTCCGCGGACATCGGCACGATCCGCGTGATCACCGCCGACCCGGCCACGGCCGCGGCTGCGTGCTTGAGCTTGGAACCGGACCGCGCCAGTGCGCGGCGGATCGCCTCGCCCACCGCCTCGACCTCGACGATGTTCTTCTCGACCACCGCATTGGGGGGCAGCGGCTCCACTGCGTAGTGTTCCACGCGATAGCGGCCGCCGGACTGGCTCAGCTGTAGCAGCTTGACCGCAGTCGAACTGATGTCGACGCCGATCAGCGGCGGCTTCTTGGGTGTAAACAGACCCACGATTTTCCCCCTTGGCCCCTGGCGCCCGGGCCGGAAACCGGCGGATGCGCGAGGGCATTAGATCGAAAAATTAACGCTATGGCAACGGCCTACGGCAACTTTCTCAACAAAATGGCGTGATGGCCTGCACATTTGGTTGACACCGCCCCTGATGGGCCGTTTTCGCGATCCAGCCCCGGTTCGGGCGGGCGATCGATAGTGCAACATCTATACTCGACAGTGTTTTGACTTGAGTCTCGCTCTTCCAAACCATGCATATTTTTAAGCGTCTGCTGCGCTGGGCCTCGATCCTGGCCCTTACCGGTCTGTTGCTGGCCATCGCCGCCGTCGGAGTCGCCTACTGGCTGGTCTCCCCTCGCCTGCCCTCGGTGGCGATGTTGAAGGACTACCACATGCAGGTGCCGCTGCGGGTGCTCAGCGCCGACGGCAAGCTGATCGCCACCTTCGGGGAGACCCGACGCATCCCGGTCGACATCGCCAAGGTGCCTGACAAGCTCAAGCACGCCGTGCTCGCGGCCGAGGACGCCGATTTCTACAACCACCCGGGCGTGGACTGGCACGGCATCGCACGCGCGGGCTGGCACGTGATCATCTCGGGCGGCGACAAGGGCTCCGGTGGCTCGACCATCACCCAGCAGGTGGCACGCAACTTCTTCCTCAGCCCGGAGAAGCTGTACTCGCGCAAGCTGATCGAGATCTTCATCGCGCTGCGCATGGAGAACGAGCTGACCAAGGACCAGATCCTCGAGCTCTACCTCAACAAGATGTTCCTGGGCCACCGCGCCTACGGCGTGGCGGCGGCAGCCGAGTACTACTACGGCAAGACACTGGACCAGCTGACCATCGCCCAGTGCGCCACCATCGCCTCGACATTCCAGTTGCCCTCGCTGGTCAACCCGATCAACAGTCCCAAGCGCATGCTGGCGCGGCGCAACTGGGTGCTGGGACAGATGCTCGAGCACCGCTACATCAGCAAGGCCGAATACGAACAGGCGGTCAGCGAACCCAACAACGCCTTCCCGCACGAGCAGCCGATCGAGGTGGATGCCCCCTACCTCGCCGAGATGGTGCGCCTGCAGGCACTCGACCGGCTGGGCAACGACGCCCTGACCGAGGGCTACGTGGTGCGGACCACCCTGACCAGCACGCGCCAGCAGGCGGCGGTGGAAGCGATGCGCGACGGCCTGGTCGCCTACGACCGCCGCCACGGCTGGCGCGGCCCCGAAGCGCACCAGACGCTGGCGCCGGACGCCGGCAACGACGACCTGGACCGCCTGCTGTCGGGCTACACCGACATCTCCGGCATGCAGCCGGCGATCGTCACCGCCGCCAGCGCGCAGGCGGCCACCCTGTACCTGGCCAGCCGGCAGACCGTGGAGCTGGGGCTGGACGCGGTCGCCTGGGCGCGCCCCTACCGCAACGAGAACCACACCGGCCCGGCACCCAAGAGCGTGGCCGAGGTGCTCAAGCGTGGCGACATCGTGCGCGTGGCGCGCAACGACAAGGGCGACTGGGAGCTCGCGCAGCTGCCCAAGGTGCAGGGCGCGCTGGTCTCGGTAAATCCGGAGGACGGCTCGGTGCAGGCGCTGGTCGGCGGCTTCAGCTTCCTGCGCAGCAAGTTCAACCGGGCGGTCATGGCGGCACGCCAGCCGGGCTCGAGCTTCAAGCCCTACCTGTACTCGGCGGCGTTCGAGCGGGGCTTCACCCCGGCTTCGATCGTCAACGACGCCCCGCTGGCCCTGCCCGACCCGTCCAAGCCGAACGGGCTGTGGACGCCGGAGAACGACGACGGCAAGTTCGACGGCCCGATGCGCCTGCGCGAGGCGCTGGTGCAGTCGAAGAACCTGGTCTCGGTGCGGCTGCTCGACGCCATCGGCGTGAGCTTCGTGCGCGACTACATCACCCGTTTCGGTTTCCCGCTCGATGCGTTGCCGAAGAATCTTTCGCTGGCGCTGGGTACCGCCTCGGTCTCGCCGATGGGGATGGCTCGCGGCTACGCGGTGTTCGCCAATGGCGGCTACCTCGTGTCGCCTTATTTCATCAAGGAGATCGATGGCCGCGACGGCAAGCCGGTCTACGTCGCCAACCCCAGCCGCGCCTGCCGCACCTGCCAGGAGCGCCTGCTGGACACCCGCCCGCCCGGCCCGCCGCCGGCAGACACGGGGGGACACCCGGCCAATGCGGTGGCTGCGGTGCCGGCCGGCGCCAGCACCGTGGCCGGCGTGGGCGATGCCGTGTTGCCGGCCGACACCCACGAGGGCCCGCACACACCGGTGCTGGCACCGCAGGTGATCGACGTGCGCAACGACTACCTGATCACCTCGCTGATGAAGGACGTGATCCTGCGCGGCACCGGCTATGCCGCCAAGGCGCTGGGACGTGACGACCTGGCCGGCAAGACCGGTTCGACCAACGACCACCGCGATGCCTGGTTCGTGGGCTTCAACGGCGACCTGTCCACCTCGGTGTGGGTCGGCTTCGACGACTTCAGTTCGCTCGGGCGAGCCAACGGCGTGGGCGAATTCGGCGCACAGGCCGCCCTGCCGATCTGGATGGGATACATGGGCACCGTGCTCAAGGACATGCCATCCAACGCACTGCCGATGCCGCCCGGCATCGCCACCGTGCAGATCAACCGCCAGAGCGGCCTGCCCACCTCGCCGAACGACCCCAACGCGATGAGCGAGGTGTTCAAGGTCGAGGACGTCGACCGCCTCCGTGCCCAGGCGGCGCAGCAGCAGCAGAACCAGGACGAGCAGCACCCGTACGACATCTTCTGACGACGGCCTCGCGGCGACAGACCACTCACGCCGGATCGGGTTTGCTCCGATCCGGCCTTTCCGGAGCAGTGACATGGCACGCGGCGAACACCATCGCATCCATGCGCAGGATCGCCAGCAGCGCAACCGGCTGCGGGTGGCGCAGGAGGCCGCCCGGTTGATGAGCGAGCACGGCATCCGCGACTTCCACCATGCCAAGCTCAAGGCCGCCGAGCGGCTGGGCATCCACGACGCACAGGCCCTGCCACGCAACCAGGAAATCGAGCAGGCATTGCGCGAGCGCCAGCGCCTGTTCGATGCGGACAGCCAGCCACTGCAACTGAAGGCACGGCGCGAGGCGGCGCTGGAGGCCATGCGTTTCCTTGGCCGGTTCGACCCACGACTGGTCGGGCCCGTGCTCGAGGGCACGGCCGACGCGCACTCGGCCGTCTGCCTGCACGTGTTCAGCGACGACCCCGATGCCGTAGTGCTCTTCCTGCGCGAGCACGGCGTGCCGGCGGAGATACAGACCCGCCGGTTGCGCCTCAGTCGCGAGGAGCAGTCCGACTACCCCGTGCTGCTGTTTGCCGCCGACGGCCTGCCATTCGATCTCACGGTGATGCCTCGCGACGCGCTGCGCCAGGCGCCGCTGGACCGCATCGACGAGAAACCGATGCGAAGGGCATCACTGGGCGCGGTCGAGGAACTGCTGAACGAACCTGGTGCGCAAGACGAGTTCGAGCGGATGCTCGCCGCGGTCCGACGCTGAGCCCGTACGCTCCTCCAGGAGCGCACCTCGTGCGCAACCACCCTGCTTCGATCGGCCGCGCCACTGGGCGCTCCTGCGAATACCGCGCAGTACAGGCAACGTGCCAGCACGCCCGCCTCCGTGCAGCAGCGCGACCCTGCGCGACCGCCAACCACTGGCCTGGCCTGCGGCTGCACGCGGGCGCCGCCCCCGCAAGAACCGAAAACGAAAACGCCCCGGCAGGGCCGGGGCGTTCTCGTTTCGGCAGGACCGCCGCGTTCAGCGCTTGTCGACGGCCGTGTAATCGCGGACGTCGGCGCCGGTGTAGATCTGGCGCGGACGACCGATGCGCGAGCCGGGCGTCTCGTGCTGCTCGATCCAGTGCGAAATCCAGCCGGCGGTGCGCGCGATGGCGAACATCACGGTGAACATCTCGGTCGGGATCCCCAGCGCCTTGTAGATGATGCCCGAGTAGAAGTCGACGTTCGGGTACAGCTTGCGCTCGACGAAGTACTCGTCCTTGAGCGCCGCCTCTTCCAGCTTCATCGCCACGTCCAGCAACGGGTCGTTGACGCCCAGTTCGTTGAGCACCTTGTGGCACATCTCGCGGATGATCTTGGCGCGCGGGTCGAAGTTCTTGTACACGCGGTGGCCGAAGCCCATCAGGCGGAAGTTGTCGTTCTTGTCCTTGGCGCGCTTGACCGCGGTGTCGACGCGATCGGGCGTGCCGATCTCCTGCAGCATCTCCAGCACCGCCTCGTTGGCGCCGCCGTGGGCCGGGCCCCACAGCGCGGTGATGCCCGCGGCGATCGAGGCATACGGATTGGCGCCGGTCGAGCCGACCAGGCGCACGGTCGAGGTGGAGGCGTTCTGCTCGTGGTCGGCGTGCAGGATGAACAGCAGGTCCAGTGCCTTGGCCGCCACCGGGTTGAGCTGCAGCGGCTCGCTCGGCACCTCGAACATCATGTGCAGGAAGCGCTCGACGTACTCGAGGTTGTTGCGCGGATAGCGGAACGGCCAGCCGATCGAGTAGCGGTAGCAGGCCGCCGCGATCGTCGGCATCTTGGCGATCAGGCGGATCGCGGCGAGCTTGCGGTCGGCCGGGTCGTCGACATTGAGGTCGTCGTGGTAGAAGGCCGACAGCGAGGCGACCGAAGCGGCCAGCATGGCCATCGGATGCGCGTCGTGGTGGAAGCCCTGGAAGAAGTTCTTCAACGACTCGTGCATCATCGTGTGATGCGTGATCTGGTGCTCGAAGGCCGCGAACTCGTCCTGCTTGGGCAGCTCGCCGTTGAGCAGCAGGTAGGCCACTTCCAGGAAGGTCGACTTTTCGGCGAGCTGCTCGATCGGGTAACCACGATACAGCAGCACGCCCTTGTCGCCGTCGATGTAGGTGATCGCGCTCTTGGTGCTGGCGGTCGAGCCGAAGCCCGGGTCGTAGGTGAAGTGGCCGGTGTCCTTGTACAGCGTCCCCAGGTCGATGCACGAGGGCCCCAGCGTGCCGCTCAGCAGGGGCAGCTCGGCGCTGCGGTTGCTCGATTCATCGACGAGCTTGACGACCTTGGCATCGGACACGGGAACCTCCTTACTTTAAAGACGTGCCGGAGGCATCCGCGGTGGGCACCGCCCGGCAAGGGAAAGGGCATCGCGCTGGGGAAAGCGGCCGATGCAACCGACGCATTATCGCACATCGGCCGCCCAACATCCGCCCGCGGATGGACCTCGCGGGCACGCAAAAGGACACGGGGCGGGCCACTGGCCCGCCCCGTGTCCGGGAATGTCACGTGCCCGCCACTGCCGCGGCGGCGGGCGTGAAGCGACCTTCGCTTACTTCTGGCCGTAGCGGCGGCGGAACTTGTCCACGCGGCCGCCGACGTCGAGGGTCTTCTGCTTGCCGGTGTAGAACGGGTGCGACTGGCTGGAGATATCCACCTTGACCAGCGGGTACTCGTTGCCGTCTTCCCAC
>NZ_DASSES010000152.1:0-15421 GCF_035695185.1 Frateuria sp. | reverse complement strand
GGCACGGGAGTTCAAGGCAGCTCGTCGGCCTGGCGTCCTGGAGCAAATACCCTCTGGATCATCCGTTTTTGAGCAAATGGAAACCCGGTCGCCCATTCGTTGAGGGCCTCTACGGCGTAAACGCGTACGCCGTTCGCATCTCGAACTATTATCGGTGGATAGAGAGCGTGACACATGCGCCCGCGGGTGCCCATGCTCAGCTCCGGCCGCCAGAGGCCAACCATTCAACCCGGTGGGCGCGCTACGCACGTCGCTGATTCCAGCGTCAGGCTGCATGGAACCACTTTCGTACTATCAAGATGCGCTGAGAGCCGGGGGCCTTGATCCGTCGCCCGTGGATCAGTTGGTCTCAGCCATTGTGTCTGCGAAGATCCAGGACCGCGCAGCCCTGTTTGCCAAGCTCGATGCCCAGGCCAACCTTCTGTCATGGCCATGCGACAGGGACTATGCCGCCGTTGCGCTTCACGTAGCAGCTCGCTCCGTTTTGGATCCGGACCTTCGGCATCACATGCTCTCGGTTGCCATGTCACGTGCGGCCTGGTGTGCGAGTTGCGCAACTTCCGGTAGCGAGGGCATCTGCAGGTCAGCCCATGTTCGCGAGCTGGAGGCGCTTCTACCCAACAGTTCGTCCAAGGCGGACGCCTCCGGCGCCGCTTAAGCGTTAGCCTTCCACGAGACCGCGCCTGAACCAAAGGCTGGGGCTTCCATGAAACTGATCGCAGAAAAACTCGGGAAAGGCGACGGGAGCGACCGTCTCCGCTTCGTCCGCGCCGATGGGAGCGAAGCCCATTGCCCGATGCCCCGCCAAGGAACGCTGCCGCATGATCTGGTCCATTACGTGGTCGAGTCGGCGCTTCCGCTCAAGCACGGGTTTCTCAGCCTGGTAGCCGCCGGCGCCGACCCCGGCTTTGTCATGCAGGCTCTCCACGACCAGGCCGGTGGGGACATTGCGGCGGAGTCCGTTCAAGCCGAGGCGGTGGTGGAAGCCCTGCAAACCCAGCTCTGGGCCGGCAGCTTCGACCCGGCGTCCTTCCTGCAGGGCGCACGGCTGGCCGCGAGCTCGCGCGGCCAGCCGGCGTTCGACTTTCACGATATCGATCCGGAGATCCTGTACCGCAGGGCACAGGACCTGCTGGAGCAATGGAGCGAAGTCTCGTTTTACGCAAGCATGGAGCTCGCGTTCCTTGCGGATAATCGGCAGGGCGCCGGCGGCCAGGGGGGCTAGATCCGATGGGCACATCGCTCGACTTCCGGGCAGTTCTACGGCGCGCGGGCATCCTGTTCGCGGCTTCGCTTGCAGTCGCCGTGCTCTTTGCCGCGCTACTGGCGTGGCACCACGCCCGGATGGTGCCGCCCTGCCCCGATCCGGCACAGGCAGGTGGGGCGGTGAGCTGCTACGTCCGGGCCTGGCACTTCGGTCCGTCCCCGGGTGTGCTGGCCGCCTTGCTGCTGCTTGATCTTGGCTTCTGCATGCTCGTCGCATGCGTGTGGTCCCTGGCCCGGCGCCGGTAAATCGACCGGGCGTTCGCGGGACCGCTTGCCCTGCCCGGCTGCGGAGTCAGGCATCCCGCCACGCGGTCGCGATGGGTGGCAGACACCGTGCGCGGCACGATCGCCCCTCCTTTCGTTGACCAACTTTATGGCACGAAGTACTTGACAGCCGCGCCAACGCGCGCCTAGCCTGCGCCGCATGGACAACCGCCGCCTTCGAAGCACCGTGTCGCTTCACGAGCACGCCGCGGAGAATCTCCTCTATATCCGTGACGCGATGGAGCGCGCGAGCTCCTTTACCGCCGTGCCCGGCTGGGGCGGGGTCTTCATGGGCCTGGCCGGGGTGGCGGCGGCGATCATCGCGCCCGCGCAGCCGACCCGGTTCGGGTGGCTCCTGACCTGGCTGGCGACGGCGGCCGTGGCGGTGGCGGTCGGATTGCTTGGCGTGCTGGTCAAGGCGAGGAACGAGGGCGTGCCGCTGCTCTCGCGCCCGGCGCGGCAGTTCGCGCTGGGCTTCGTGCCGGCGATCTTCGTCGCTGCCCTGCTTACCGTCGCGCTGTTTCGCGCGGGCCTCGATGCGGCGCTTCCGGGCATGTGGCTGCTGCTCTACGGCACTGCCGTGATCGCCGGTGGCACCTTTTCGATCCGGATCGTCCCGCTGATGGGGATCCTGTTCCTGTTCCTGGGCGCGATCGCGCTGTTCACCACCCCGCCAGTGCCGTCGATCTGCCTGGGCCTGGGGTTCGGTGGCCTGCACATCGTGTTCGGCATGCTCATCGCGAGGAAGTACGGTGGCTAAGCGCTCGACCGCCAAGGCAGAGAGCCCGCACCGCCGGCCGGCGCTGGTGCCGGTGGAGGGCGCGGTGGAGCGCACGGTGGACCTGGACCGGCTGATCCACGAGCGGCTGCGGCTGGGGATCATCAGCGCGCTGGCGGTGAACGACCGGCTGGGCTTTACCGAGCTCAAGGGCTTGCTCGGAAGCAGCGACGGCAACCTCAGCGTACACGCGCGCAAGCTCGAGGACGCCGGCTACATCGCCTGCCACAAGGGCTTCGAAGGGCGCGTGCCGCGCACCGAGTTCCGCATCACGCCGAAGGGCCGCAAGGCTCTCGAGGCCTACCTCAACCACATGGAAGCACTGATCGCCGTCACCCGCTCCGGCGACTAGCCCGGCGCGGTGGACGCTTTTGGCGCGCGCTCTCACTCTACATTGCAGAGTTCTTGACGGATATGGACAGCAACCTGCACGTGGCGATCATCATGGACGGCAATGGGCGCTGGGCGGAGGAACGCGGATGGCCGCGAACCCGCGGCCATCGCGCCGGCGCGGAGGCGGTGCGGCGCACGGTGGAAGCCTCCCCACGACTGGGGATCGGCACGCTGACGCTCTATGCCTTTTCCTCGGACAACTGGCGGCGGCCGGCACCGGAAGTGGCGACCCTGATGGCGCTGTTCCGCAATTTCCTCAAGGCCGAAGCGGGCGCCTGCCGGCGCGAGGGGGTGCGCCTGAGCGTGATCGGGCGTCGCGACCGCCTTCCGTCAGCGCTGGTCACCGCCATCGAGCAGGCCGAGGCGGCGACGGCCGGGGGCGGGCTGCTCGATCTCCGGCTCGCCGTGGACTACTCCTCGCGCGACGCCATCGCGGGCGCCGCCGCGCTGCACCAGGGCACGACCCCCAGCCGCGAGCAGTTCCGCCAGCTGCTGGCGCGCTCGCAGCACGGCGACCCGCGCACGCCCGACGTGGACCTGCTGATCCGGACCGGGCGCGAGCAACGCCTGAGCGACTTCCTGCTGTGGGAATGCGCGTATGCGGAGCTGCTCTTCTCGGCCGTGCTCTGGCCCGACTTCACCGGCGAGCACCTGCGCGAAGCCGTCGAGGCATTCGGAAGGCGCAACCGCCGGTTCGGTGCCGTGCCGGCCCCGACCCTTGCCGCGCCGGCCGGACGCCAGGCGAGCGCGCCGTGACCCTCGCCCCAGACAGACGCCTTCAACCCACGCACGAGGTGCACGACATGGATCACCAGGACCCGCCCGACCGCATCGGCGATGCCATCCGTTACTGGGAACGTCACCGGATCGTCTACAACCTCGTGCTGCTGGTGGTCGTGGCGGCAATCTTCGCCACCAACGCGGCCGCCTTCGGTCGCGCTGCCTCGATCGACCTGTTCCTGCAGTTGTTCCTGCTCGCGGTGATGGCCAACGTGGCGTTCTGCGCCGCCTACCCGGTGGACCTCACCGTGCAGTGGTCGAGCCTGCGCCCGACCTGGCTTCGCGTGCGCTGGGTGCTGTTCCTGATCGGCACGGCGTTTGCGACGACCGTCGCCCAGTTCATCGCGCGGGGCCTGCTGCACGAGCACGGCTGAGCTGCGGACTGGGGAAGAGAGCCCGCCGGATGTGAAGCGCCGTGCCGCCGGCATCGATCGGATAGGCAGGCGTCCGATCGATTCGTGGGCATCTACGGTCGCACACGGGTGCGCTCCTACAGGGGAGCGCGGTCGGGCGTGGGCAGGTGCTCGCGGGCCTGCATGGCAAGCTCGAACGAGCGGCGGCGCAGCATGTGGTCGAAGATGTTGGCGGTGAGCATCAGCTCGTCCGGCCCGTGGCGGGCGATGAAGTCGGCCAGGCCCTGCTGCACGGTGGCCGGGCCGCCGACCACGGCGCAGGCGAGCGCGCGTTCGACGCCCAGCTTCTCGGTCGGCGTCCAGTAGGCTTCGATGTCGTCGATCGGCGGGGGTACCAGTCCGGGCCGGCCGCGGCGCAGGTTGATGAAGCTTTGCTGCTGGGTGGTGAACAGGCGGCGCGCCTCGGCATCGGTCTCGGCCGCCACCACGTTGAGCCCGAGCATGGCGTAGGGCTGTGCCAGCCGCGGCGACGGACGGAACTCGCGCCGGTAGATCGACAGCGCGGTGTCCATCGCGTCCGGCGCGAAGTGCGAGGCGAAGGCGAACGGCAGCCCCAGTGCCGCGGCCAGGCGGGCGCTGAACAGGCTGGAGCCGAGCAGCCAGACCGGCACCTCCAGGCCCGCGCCGGGGACGGCGCGCACCGCCTGGCCCGGTTCGGCCGGCTGGAAGTAGTGCAGCAGCTCGAGCACGTCGTCGGGGAAGGTCTCCGCCCCGTCGGCATAGCGGCGCAGCGCGCGCATGGTCGCCTGGTCGGTGCCCGGCGCGCGGCCCAGCCCCAGGTCGATGCGGCCCGGATACAGCGCGGCCAGCGTGCCGAACTGCTCGGCCACCTGCAGCGGCGCGTGATTGGGCAGCATCACGCCCCCGGCGCCGACGCGGATGGTCGAGGTGCCGCCGGCGACGTGGCCGATCAGCACCGCGGTGGCGGCGCTGGCGATGCCGGGCATGTTGTGGTGCTCGGCCAGCCAGTAGCGCCGGTAGCCCAGCCGCTCGCCCAGCCGCGCCAGGTCCAGCGTGTTGCGGAAGGCGGTGCTGGCGTCGCTGCCTTCGGTGATGGGGGCGAGGTCGAGGATCGAGAAAGGGATCATGGGGCGGCTCCGGGAACTTCGCCGAGATGTTGGGGCCGAACCGCGCCATTGCCAGCCCAAGGGGCGGGGAGAGGCCGCCAGGGGCCGGCTACATTTCTGCGCTGGCCGGCCGATACAGCGCGGAGCACGCCATGGGACCGCAGGATGATGATCGCCGTGTGGCGGCGTCTGTTCGCCGCAAGGAAAGCACCGCCCCGCCCTGCCCCCGCTCCGCGGATCGTGGCAGTGGTGGCCGACGTGGCTGCCGCCGAGGCGGGCCCGCCGCTGCCCGTGGTGGAAGATCGCTTCCATCGCTTTGTGCTGGGCCTGCCCGAGGCCGCCGACGAAGCGGCCAGCACTGCCGAGCAGGCCACCCTGCGGCGCCTGGAGGCGATCGGCGAGCGCTTCGACGTGAGCGGCCTGCCGCGCCTGCCCAGCGTCCTGCCGCAACTCCTGCGCGCGCTCAAGAACGACAACCTCGGCGGCTCCCAGCTGGCGGCGCTGATCGGCCGCGATCCGGTGCTGGTCGGTGAAGTGATGCGGGTGACCGGCAGTGCGCATTACCGCGCGGCGCAGCCGATCAACAGCCTGCAGCACGCGGTGGTGCTGCTCGGCCGCGACGCGCTGCGCCGGGTCGCCACGCTGCACGTGATGAAACCGATCCTGCAGGCCAGCGCAGGCATGCGCGGCCACATGGCCGGGCCATGGCTGTGGGAGCACGCCGAGCGCTGCGCGCATGCCGCCGCCTTCCTCGGCCGGCATGGCGGCTGCGATCCGTTCGAGGCGTTCCTGGCCGGCATGGTCTGCCACACCGGCACCGGCGCGATCGTGCGCCTGCTGGACCAGGAGGCGCCGCCATCGCTGGGCCCCTTCTCGCCCGTGTTCCTGGCCGGCTGCATGCGCATCGGCGCGCGGCTCTCGCTGCGCGCGGTGCGGCACTGGGACATGCCGGCCAAGGTGGTCGAGGCGCTGGCCGAGCGCGTGAACGCCCCGCAGGCGCCGGTCTCGTCGCTGGGCAAGGCGCTTGCCTGTGCCGACCCGCTGGCGATGGTGCAGCTGCTGGTCGAGCGCGGCCTGCTCGATGCGGGGCTGGACTACGCCCCCACCTGGCCGGCCTGTTTCCCTGCCCCGGTGATGCTGCGCGCACAGCAGGACCTGCGCCGGCAGTTCATGCCGGCGCAGGACTGACCGGACGTCAGTGCGTGGTGGCCTGCACGTCCGCGCGCAACTGCCGCGCGATGTCGTCTGAGCCGGCCGCCAGCAAAGCGGCAAGCGCCTTGGCGTAATCGCCGCGGGCCGGCGCCGGCATGGACGGCGATGCGTGATAGGTCTTGTCCGGACCCAGCCCGCGCGCGTTGATGGTGCAGTGTGCGCCCAGCTCGAGCGTGACGCTGGCCGGCGTGGCGTCGGTGTCCACCCGCATCTCGGCGAACACCTGCTCGCAATGCACCACCAGGTCGGTGAAGTAGACCGGTTGCAGCGCATGGCGCAGGCGCGCCTGCAGCACTTCGGACACCGGCGGCGTGGGCTTGAGCGTGAGCGCGTCGTCCAGGCCGCGCACCTGCACGTCCTGCGACTGCTGCTCGACCTGGAGCCACGGCGCCGATGCCGGCGTCACCAGGCTGCCCAGCGAAACCGGCACGCGCGTGTCCTGCGATCCCCCACATGCGGCCAGCAGCAAGGCGCCGCCGACCACCCAGGCAAACTTCTTCATGGCAATTTCCCCCCGAGAACGAACTGCCTGAACGAATCTACAGACGTGTGAAGGCCGGATCAACGCGGCCGGCCGGCAAACGCGAGCCAGTGCACGTTTGGACGTCCGATCGCGTCACCCCTGTCAGCCGCGGGTACGCACGGGATGGTCCAGGCCGCCTGCGACACGCAGGAACTGGCGCCGCGCGGGTCCGAAGCGCATCAGCCGCGGCACCAGCACGTCGCGCAGCTCGCGCAGACTCGGCGGACGACCGTGCATCAGCCGGGTCAGCGCGCCCACGCGGCGGACCACCTGGCGATGCACGGGATGGCGCAGCCGCGCGTAGCTGGCCAGCCGCGACGGGCGCCCGGCCAGTGCATCGGCCGCACAGTCGGCGAACACGTAGGCATCCTCGATACCCAGGTTCATGCCGCGCGCACCGAGCGGGGAATGGACGTGCGCCGCGTCGCCGCCGAGCAGCACGCGACCCACGCCGGCACGCTCGGCCACGCGGTGCGCGATGTGGAAGTCGGACTGCCAGCGCACCTCGCCGCATACGGTGCCGACCGGCAGCGCGGCGAGCGGGTCGGTGCCGTTGCCCATCACCCGCCACAGGTCGTCGCGCACGCGCAGGGCAAACAGGAAGCCGTCCGGCCGCAGGAACAGGTGGACCCGGTCCGGATCCAGCGGGGTGGTCAGGTGCAGGTCCCACAGTTGCCAGGGTTCGGGCAGCTCGTCCCCGGGGAAGGCCAGGCCGAGCGCCTGGCGCACCGTGCTGTGCGCACCGTCGGCGCCGTACAGCAGCGGCGCGTGCGTACTCTCGACGGCGCCGTCCGCATGCACCAGCTGGATGGCGACGCTGTCGTCGCGCTGCGTGAGGGTATCGAGCTTCACGCCGCGTTCGACGGTCACGCCCTGTGCGCGGAGTGCGTCGGCCAGCAGGGCCTCGGTCCGCGACTGCGGCAGCGAGAGCAGCGAGCGGTCGGAATCCAGCAGCGGCGAGAGCGGGACCGCCACGTCGTCATGGCCGGACCGGTGCAGGGACAGGCCGCGCACCGTCCACCCCTCGGCCAGCATGCGTGCGGTCACACCGGTGTCTTCCAGCAGGTCCTGCGTGCGCGGGTTGACGGCCAGCGCCTTGGAATGGCTGCTGGGCGCGGTCGCCTTGTCGACGACGCGCACCGGGACGCCGCGCCGGGCGAGCCACAACGCGGCCGCCAGACCGGTCGGGCCGGCGCCGGCGATCATCACGGGCAGGGCGTTCGACGGCATGCCCGGAGACTAGCAGGAACGCCCGTGGAGACATGTAGTGCGGCCTGGCCACACGGCAGGCCCGTTCCCTTCAGGACGGCGGAGCGTCCGGATGGCGTGCGCGCCAGGCCGCGAGTGCGGCCAGGTAATGCTCCATCGCCTGGTCGTAGCGATCCAGCACGCAATGCACGCAGCCCTCGCCGCAGCAGTCGCCCGGATCGGGTTCGGTCGGGCGGACCGGCGGCGGGTCGTCGGGCGGGTGCGGCGTGGCCATGGCTCGATGGTACGGCGGTGCTCACGCCATGGACACCCGCAACCGACGCCCTGCCAACCCGGCCTCGACAAGGATGATCGCGGGCCGTCCCCGCGCCCGCCCTTTTCCCGCGAGGAGCGCCATGAAGACCCGCCACGTGTTCAGTACTCCCGATGTCGAGACCGCCAGAACGGTGATGCAGGCGGCGCGCGCCGCTGGCATCCCGGAGGATGACATCTCGCTGATCGCCCGCTCGGACATCGAACTGGAAGCGGTCCCCGAGCAGCACAAGGAGGCAGGCAGCGACTTCTACCCCGCCGCGCTGCGCGGCCTGGTCGGCGGCGGCGCGATCGGGTTGCTGGCCGGGCTGGTGGCCGTCGCGATCCCGCCAGTCGGCATCACCGTGGCCGGGGTGGCCGGGCTGACCGTCGCCGGTGCGCTGACCGGCAGCTGGACCGGTGCGTTGGCGGGCGCTTCGGTCCCCGACCCCGTGCGGCGCAAGTTCGAGAGCGAGATCGAAGCCGGACGCATCCTGGTCGTGCTCGACGGCGACAAGGAGCAGCTGGTGCGCGCCGAGCCGGCGCTGGCCCGTGCCGGAGGGACGCCGCTGCCGTTCGATGAGCCCACCGCGTTGACGTAGACCCGGAGTGGCGGGATCCGGCTCCTCTCCGGGAGGGCTGTCGGGGCCGGCGCCAGATTACGCCGCCTCGCCCCCGCGCACTGACGCTTCCGCGAGCCCCGGCTCCTCACCCCGGCCCTCTCCCCGGCGGGGAGAGGGAGCAGGGCTGGCATGGCGCCAGGCTCCCTTGTCCCGCGAGCCCCGGCCCCTCACCCCGGCCCTCTCCTCGGCGGGGAGAGGAGCAGGGCTGGCCCGGTGCCAGGCTCCCTTTTCCCGCGGGCCCCGGCCCCTCACCCGACCGTTCCCCGGTGTGGAGAGGGAGCAGAGCCGGTCCCTTCCGCGGCGCATTGCACGCACCCTTCATGGTCCGCGCACACCACATTCAACCGGGCGCGAGGAACATCCATCCGCTCTCTTCCGACACCGCCCGGAGCTCCCATGGATCTCGACCGCGTGATGACCCGCAATCCCAAGTTCTGCCTGGCGACCTCGCCGTTGGACGAAGTCGCCCGCGCCATGCGTGACGAGGACGTCGGCGAGATTCCCGTGGTCGATCTGGACCGTCATCCGATCGGCGTGATTACCGATCGGGACATCGTCGTGCGCACGCTGGCTGCCGGACGCAATCCGCTGGAGGTGCGCGTGCAGGACTGCATGACCGCGCCGCCCGTGGTGATCAAGGAAGACTCCAGCGTGGAGGATTGCGCCAACCTGATGGAACGCCAGAAGATCCGCCGCGTGCCGGTGGTCGATGCCAAGGGCGCGCTGTGCGGCATCGTTTCGCTGGCCGACCTGGAGCGCACGGACGCCCGTTCGCTGCAGAACGAAGTCACCCGCGCGGTATCCCAGCCGCACTGACCTCTACCGAAGGAGAACGCCATGAAGACCCGCCTGCTGTGCTGGAGCCTGCTGCTGGCTTGCTCGTTCGCACTGTCTGCCTGCAACCACGGCACCAACGACAACGCCGAGCCGGGCGCAGCCACCCCGTCGACCGCGCCGGCCACCACGCCCACCCAGCCGACCACGCCCATGACGCCGCCGGCCTCGTCCACGGCGATGACCCCGCCGGCCACCATGCCGCCGGCCTCCTCGACCGCGCCGATGCCGCCACCGGCCTCGACGACGCCGAACTCATCGGGTGGCACGCACTGAGCCCACCCCGCAGACCGGCAAGGATGCAGCAGGGGCCAGGGACGGCCTGAGGCTGACAAATGTGGGCAAGAGGAAGCCAGGCCCCGCCGGGGCCGTTCGGCGTGCCCTGGAGGGTCCCGCGCTCTCCCCCAAAAGTCACGGCCTTTGCGGCGTCACGCCAGGCGCACAATCGCAGACCCAACCCCGAAGGAGCCTGACATGCGCACGCTCGTCCTTGCCGCCGTGATCGCCCTCGCCCTGCCGGCCGCCGACGCCGCACCCGCCCCGCAGGACACCATGCAGCCGCCGTACCTCACCGCCGCCATCAACGATCCGGGCCGCCAGGCCGACCGCGCCGACGACGCACGGCGCAAGATCGCGCAGGTGATGGCGTTTGCCGAAGTGAAGCCGGGCGACAAGGTGCTGGAACTGATCCCGGGCAGCGGCTACTTCACCCGCGTGTTCAGCGGCGTGGTCGGCGCCAAGGGCCACGTCTACGCGCTGTGGCCGAACGAGTACGCCGCCGAGGCGCAGTCGGACGTGGTCAACCTGCGCAAACTCGCCCGGCAGCCGCACTACGCCAACGTCAGCGTGCTGACCCAGCCGGCCGCCAGCCTCGACGCGCCCGAATCGGTCGACCTGGTGTTCACCTCGCAGAACTACCACGACTATCCGGACAGGTTCATGGGCAAGGTCGACCCGGTGATGCTCGACCGGCAGGTGTTCAAGGTACTCAAGCCCGGCGGCGTGTTCGTGGTGATCGACCACGTCGCGCCGGCCGGCTCGGGGATGCGCGACACGGACACGCTGCACCGCATCGACCCGGCGATCGTCCGGAAGCAGGCCGAGTCGGTCGGCTTCGTCTTCGACGGCCAGAGCGACGCCTTGCGCAACCCGGCCGACCCCCACGACATCAAGGTCTTCGACAAGTCGATCCGCGGCCACACCGACCAGTTCATGTACCGGTTCCGCAAACCCAAGGGGTGAGGCTTGCTTCCAGCTCGCCCGCGCACCTCGAGCGTCGCGGCCAGGGGCGGTTCACTGCCGCCGCCGTGTACGCGCGCCCAGGGGTGAACGGGTGACCGCGGTCCGCGTCGGCTGCGCCGGCTGGTCGATCCCGCGGGCGCACGCCGCGGCCTTCCCGACCGACGGCAGCACGCTGGAGCGCTACGCGCAGGTATTCGACTGCGTGGAGGTCAACTCCAGCTTCTACCGCCCGCACCGCCCGGCCACCTGGCGCCGCTGGGCGGACAGCGTGCCGGCCGGGTTCCGTTTTTCCGCCAAGATGCCCAGGGCGATCAGCCACGACTGCCGGCTGCGTGCCTGCGACGGGCTGGTGACCGCATTCCTCGACCAGATCGGCGAACTGGAGGACAAGCTGGGCTGGCTGCTGTTGCAGTTGCCGCCCAGCCTGGCGTTCGACGCATCGGTCGCGCTGCCGTTCCTCGCGCGCCTGCGCGAACACTACGCGGGGCCGCTGGCATGCGAGCCACGGCACGCCTCATGGTTCAAGGCCGAGGTCGATCAGGAGCTGCGGACCTTGCGCGTCTCCCGCGTGGCCGCGGACCCGGCCCGTGTGCCGCGCGCCGCCCTGCCGGGCGGGGACCGCCACCAGGTCTACCTCAGGCTGCACGGCTCCCCGCGGATGTACTACGACGCCTATGCGCCGCAGGCGCTCGAACAGGTGGCGCGACGGCTGCAGCGGTGGACGCAGGGGTGGTGCCTGTTCGACAACACGACGCTGGGGCACGCCACCGCCAATGCATTGGCGCTGCAGCGGATGCTCCGCGGCTTGTAGAAGCGCACCTGGGCGACCGCCATGCCACGCCACTGCCGCGCGGTCGCGCACGGGTGCGCTCCTGCAGCACGCCACGATGCATTCACCCGGACGTGCTGCCGCTGCGCCGACAATGGGTTCGAGGCAGCCGCGACAGGTCATCCGTGCCCGAAGGTCCATCGATCGTCATCCTGCGGGGAGAACTGGCGCCCTTCACCGGGCGCACGATCCGCCGTGCCGATGGCAACGCGAAGATCGACATGGGCCGGCTCGCCGGCCAGCCCGTCGTCGCCTTCCGCAGCTTCGGCAAGCAGACGCTGATCGAGCTGCCGGACGTCACCATCAGGATCCACCTGCTCATGTTCGGCAGCTACCGCATCAACGAGCGCAAGGAAGCCGCGCCGCGGCTGAGCCTTGCCTTCGACGAGGGCGAACTGAACTTCTACAGCTGCTCGGTGCGCTTGCTCGAAGGCGATCTGGACGACCTGTACGACTGGCGCACCGACGTGATGTCCGATGCCTGGGACCCGGCGCTCGCGCGCAAGCGCCTGCGCGCGATGCCCGACACCCTCGCCTGCGACGCGCTGCTGGACCAGGACGTGTTCGCCGGCGTGGGCAACATCATCAAGAACGAAGTGCTGTTCCGCATCCGCACGCATCCGCTCTCGATGATCGGTGCGCTGCCGGCGCGCAAGCTGCGCGAGCTGGTCGAGCAGGCCCGCCAGTACAGTTTCGAGTTCCTGGAATGGAAGCGCGCGTTCGTGCTGCGCAGGCACTGGCTCGCCCACAACCAGAGCATCTGCCCGCGCGACCATGTGAAGTTTCACCGCGCGTACCTGGGCAGGACCAACCGGCGCAGCTTCTTCTGCGAGCTGTGCCAGCGGCGTTACGCGGAGACCTGAGCGCATGTCCTCCTCCAACTCGCGCCGGGTCGTGTACGCGGCGCTCGCCGGCAACCTGGCCATCGCGATCGCCAAGTTCGTGGCGGCGGGCTTTTCCGGCAGTTCGGCCATGCTCAGCGAAGGGGTGCATTCGCTGGTCGACACCGCCAACGAACTGCTGCTGCTCTACGGCATGCATCGCGCCGCCCGTCCGCCGGATGTGGTACACCCGTTCGGTCATGGCCGCGAGCTGTATTTCTGGAGCTTCATCGTGGCGCTGCTGGTCTTCGCGCTCGGCGCGGGCGTGTCGCTGTTCGAAGGCGTCGGCCACCTGCGCCACCCAGAGCCGATGAGCGACCCGCTGATCAACTACATCGTGCTCGGCGTGTCGATGCTGTTCGAGGGCGGCTCCTGGGCCATCGCGCTGCGCGAGTTCCGCGCGGCGAAGGGTTCGATGGGCTACTTCGAAGCCTTCCGCAAGAGCAAGGACCCGAGCACCTTCACCGTGTTGCTGGAGGATTCGGCCGCCCTGGTCGGGCTGGTCATCGCGCTGGCCGGCGTGGCCTGCGCGCAGGCCTTCGGCCTACCCTGGCTCGATGGCGCGGCCTCGGTCGGCATCGCGCTGGTGCTGACGGTGGCCGCGAGCCTGCTGGCGCGCGAGAGCAAGGGCCTGCTGATCGGCGAGCCGGCGCATCCCAGGCTGCGCGAGTCGCTGCTGGAGATCGCCGCCAACGATCCGGGCGTGGGCCACGTCAACGGCGTGCTGACGGTGCAGATGGGACCGCACACGGTGGTCGCCGCGCTGAGCGCGGAGTTCGAGGACCAGTTGACCACGCCGCAGATCGAGCAATGCATCCGGCGCATCGAGACGGCGGTGAGGACCCGGCACGCGGAAGTCACCTCGCTTTTCATCAAGCCGCAGACCGCCGAGACGTGGCGGGCGCGCCAGCACGCCATCGCGCGGGAAAACGCGCCGAAGGGATGAGGCGGCCATGCCCTCGTTCTCGCTGTTCGACACCGGACCCCAGGTGCTCCTCGACGACGCGAGCGGCCGCATCGTCCACGTCCCCGACGTGGTGCCGGGCGAAACGGCGCGGGCCTGGTTCACGCAATTGCTCGACGGGATCGCCTGGCGCGGCGGCCGGCGCATGATGTACGAGCGCGAGGTCGACGTGCCGCGGCTGCGCGCGCACTTCGAGCTGGCCGACCCCGCCCTGCCCCCGCCAGTGCGCGAGGCGCTGGCCGTGGTGCGCGCGGTGGTCGATGCGCCCTTCACCAGCGTGGGGCTGAACCTCTACCGCGACGAGCACGACAGCGTGGCGCCGCACAACGACAAGCTCGAGGACCTGGTCCGCGGCCACCCGATCGCGCTGCTGTCGCTCGGCGCCACGCGCGAGATGGTAATCCGTGCCAAGCACCCGCCGCGACGCGCGATGCACCTGGACCTGGCGGCGGGGAGCCTGCTGCTGATGGACTACACCAGCCAGTTCCACTACGACCACGGCATCCCCAAGCAGCGTGCGCCGATGGGGCCGCGGATCAGCCTGGCCTTCCGCGTGCGGCCGGCATCCCAGGGCGCGGGACCCTCTCCGGTCGGGAACGCTCCGCGGTAGAGCACGCCTGGATGCGGGGGACTGGCCTTGCCCGGTTGAACGGGGCAGACTCTGGGTCGACGTGCACCGGAGTCCCCAACGATGCCCTCGCCTCGCCTGTCCGTTGCCTGCCTGGCCGGTTTGCTGCTGGCCGGAAGCCTCCATGCCATGCCCCGGCAGAAGCCACAGCCGACACCCGAGCAATGGCGTGCCCTGCAATTGCAGGCCGCCGGCAAGGCGGAGCAGATCATGCGCCAGGCCGAGGCGCGCAAGGGCATGCTGGGCCGTTACGAGACCATGGTGGGCGCCGCCGTGGCGGGTGACGGCAACCCCGCCTTCCCGGTGATCTTCGGCCAGTACCTGGCCTGGTACCAGACCTACATCGGGGACTATCCGAACGCCGCCGCAAGCTTCTCGATGCAGGAGGCACTGCTGCCCGGCGACCACCCTTCGCCGCTCGCCAGCGGCATGCAGGCACGTCCGGCGATCGACGCCATACCGGAGCTCGCACGCGACCGGCAGGCGATCTTCTTCAACGAGGCGCATCACGTGCCGCTCACCCGCACGCTCACCGTCGAACTGCTGGCGCGATTGCGGGACGAGGGCTTCGATACCTTCGCGGCCGAAACGCTCTACGCGACCGACGACAAGCTGGCCAGCCGGGGCTATCCGGTGGAGGCGAGCGGCTTCTACACCAAGGAACCGGTCTACGCGGAAATGGTGCGCACCGCGCTCAAGCTGGGTTTTCGCGTGGTGGCCTACGAATCCGAAGCCGACGACAGCGGCGATGCACGTGAGCGGGCACAGGCGCGCAACCTCTACGAGCGTGTATTCAAGGCCAACCCGAAGGCCCGGCTGGTGGTTGACGCGGGTTACGCGCACATCATCGAGCAGGGGAAATATCTGGGTGGCCAATCGATGGCGCAGCATTTCCGCAAGCTGAGCGGCATCGACCCGCTCACCATCGAGCAGACCATGCTGGTGCCACATCCGGACCGCTCGCACGACCATCCGTACTACACGGCAGCGATCGCTCGGCTCCATCCTGCGCACCCGCTGGTGTTCATCGATGGGAACGGCAAGCCATGGACCCTGCGCGACGGCTACGACGTGAGCGTGCTGTTTCCGCCCGAATCGATCAGGCGCGGACGACCGACCTGGCTGGCGCTCGATGGCCTGCGCAAGCCCTATCAAGTGACCGGCATCGGGGACTGCAGGGAACAGTATCCCTGCCTGATCGAAGCGCGTTACGCCGACGAGGGC
>NZ_DASSES010000151.1:0-16023 GCF_035695185.1 Frateuria sp. | reverse complement strand
ACGTCGTCCTTGTCGTACTGGGTGACCATGCCGGCGCCGCCCGGCTCGCAGTACATCGGCGCGAACTCGGTCAGTGGCTTGGGACCGATCACCACGCCGCCGGCGTGCTTGCCGACGTTGCGAGTGAGGTTCTCCAGCTTGAGCGCCAGGTCGACCAGCGTGCGCGCTTCCTCGTCCTGCTCGTACAGCTCGCAGAACTCCCTGACGACGCGGTCGGGTTCCTTCTTCGATTTCTCCGAACGGCCGAGCGCGTCGGAGAGCGTCAGGTCGAGCGGGCGCGGCGGGATCAGCTTGGCGATCTTGTCGACCGCGTTGTAGCCCATGCCGAGCACGCGGCCGGAGTCGCGCAGCACCGCCTTGGCGGCCATCGACCCGTAGGTGATGATCTGGCTGACGTGCTCGCGGCCGTACTTGCGCGCGACGTAGTCGATCACCTCGTCGCGGCGGTCCATGCAGAAGTCGATGTCGAAGTCCGGCATCGACACGCGTTCGGGGTTCAGGAAGCGCTCGAACAGCAGGTCGAACTGCAGCGGGTCCAGGTCGGTGATCTTGAGCACCCAGGCGACCAGCGAGCCGGCGCCCGAACCGCGGCCCGGACCGACCGGGATGCCGTTCTGCTTACCCCAGTTGATGAAGTCGGCCACGATCAGGAAGTAGCCGGGGAAGCCCATCTCGATGATGACGTCGAGCTCGCGCTCCAGTCGCGCCTCGTAATCGGCGAGCGTGTAGCCGGGCGCCAGCGGGTTGGCGGCGAGGCGCTCCCTCAGACCTTCGCGCGCGGTCTCGCGGATGTAGCTGTCGAGGTCGTAGCCCTCAGGGACCGGGAAGTCGGGCAGGTAATAGGTGCCGAACTTCAGTTCCAGGTTGCAGCGCCGGGCGAGCTCGACCGTGTTCTCCAGTGCCTCGGGCAGGTCGGCGAAGAGGTCCGCCATCTGCTGCGGGGACTTCAGGTACTGCTGGTCGGAGTAGTCGCGCGGGCGTTTCGGATCGGCCAGCACGCGGCCCTGGTTGATGCACACGCGTGCCTCGTGTGCCTCGAAGTCGTCCTGCTTGAGGAAGCGCACGTCGTTGCTGGCCAGCAGCGGCAACTCGAGCGCATCGCCCAGCGCGAGCGCGGCGGTGTTCCAGGCTTCCTCGCCCTCGCGGCCGCAGCGGGTCAGTTCCAGATAGAGGCGGTCGGGGAACAGCCTCGCCAGCGGCTGCAGCCGCACGATCCCCGCATCCACGCCCTGGCTGACCGCGATGCGGCCGACCTCGCTCTCGCGCCCAAGCAGCGCGATCAAGCCGGCGGTGGCGCCCGGCGTCAGCCAGCTTGCTTCGACCAGCGCCTTGCCGCCGTGCTGGCCGTCGCGCCAGGCCCGCGACACCAGGCGCGACAGGTTGAGGTAGCCCTCGCGGTTCTGGCACACCAGGGTCAGCCGCCACGGCCGCGGGTCGTCCGGCGAACCGATCCACAGGTCGCAGCCGCCGATCGGCTTGATGCCCGCGCCGCTGCACGCCTTGTAGAACTTCACCAGGGCGAACATGTTGCTGTCGTCGGTGAGCGCCACCGCCGGCATGCCTTCGCGCACGCAGGCATCGACCAGCGCCTTGATGCGGATGGTCGAGTCGACCAGCGAGTACTCGCTGTGCAGGTGGAAGTGGACGAAGCGGGCGGACATCAAGGACTGGGGGAGCATCCCCGGGTTAGTCCGTGAAGGCTACGCCGCGGCGCCCGCTTCCCACAAGCTTGACAGCGGTAAAGACCCGCCGTCGCGCTCAATGGACGAAGAATCGCTCGTCGTCCTCGTTCCACTCGACGTAGTGGTCGAAGCCGCTGGTTTCCAGCGGATGCCGGTCATAGTCGACGTGGGGATGGATGGGCTCGGGCCGCGGAGTGCCGCCGGATTCGACGGTGGGACTGGCCGCGGGCGCAGCGAACGGCTTGAGTGCAGAGCGCACGTGGAAGAAGCGCGACAACATGGCACGACTCCTGCGGAGGGGCATCCGCGGTGGAGGACGACGGCGTCCGTGCGAACGCTGGAAGGCGGCTCGGAAAAACCGTCTTCCTTGAGCCATAGGATGCGCTTATCCGGGGGAAAGTTGCATAGACGAATGACCTATTTTCCCGCCGGGCCCGCTACCCGGCGGGATGCCGGGGTCGGCATTAGAACAGGGTGCCCTGATCGAACAGGAGTTTCACCGGCGCGAAGCTGCGCCGGTGCAGCGGGCAGGGGCCGAGTTGCTTCAGTGCGGCCAGGTGCTCGGGGGTGGAATAACCCTTGTGGCTGGCGAAGCCGTAGCCGGGATGATCGGCGTCCAGCGAGCACATCAGCCGGTCGCGCGTGACCTTGGCCAGGATCGACGCGGCGCTGATCGCCGGCTTCAGGCCGTCACCGCCGACGATGGCACGGCCCGGACACGGCAGCTCCCGGGGCAACTGGTTTCCATCGACCCACGCTTCGTGCGCAGCGACCCCGAGGCCGGCCACGGCGCGGCACATGCCGGCCATGGTCGCCTGGAAGATGTTGATGCGGTCGATCTCCTCCACCTCGACCAGCACCACGTGCCATGCCAGGGCACGCTGGACGATCTGCGCGTAGAGCGCTTCGCGGCGGGCCTCGGTGAGCTTCTTCGAGTCATCCAGGCCTTCGATCCTGTGGCGCGGAGGGAGGATGACCGCGGCGACCGCCAGGGGTCCCGCGAGCGGGCCGCGGCCGGCTTCGTCGACGCCGGCCACCAGGCGCACCGGCTTTGACGATGACCGGGCACGCTTGGGTTCCGTGGAGTTTGGTGGGGCGGCATTGCATAGCACGTCCGCCTCCTCTGTCCTCCGGGGAGAGGATCGAGGTGAGGGGCCGAGGCTTGCGCGGAAATCCATCGAAGCAGGCTTCGATGAGCCTTTGTCGCCAGGACGGCCCCTCACCCCAGCCCTCTCCCCGGAGGGGCGAGGGAGCAGGTCGACCGCTTCGTCCAGATCGTCAGGCTGCACGAGGAGCCTCCAGCAGTTCCGCCACGGCGGCGGCCGCGCGCTCGCCGGCGCCACCTTCTCCGGCGCCGCGCAGCGCGCGATGCAACTGCTCGAAGGCGGCAACCACCTGGCCGCGCCGTTCGCTGTCGGCGAACAGGGCCAGCGTCGCCCGGGCAAGATTCTCCGCGGTGCAGTCATCCTGCATCAGCTCGGGAACCAGCTTTTCCTGGCCCAACCCGCAGGCGCGCGCCAGGATGTTCGGCAATGCGTAGACGTCGGTCTTGAGCATGTTGAAGGCACGGGCGATCCGGTAGCTCCACGGCGACACGCGATAGCCCACCACCATCGGGCGCTTGGCCAGCATGGCTTCCAGCGTCGCCGTGCCGGAGGCGAGCAGGACCACGTCGGCCGCCAGCATGGCCTCGTGCGCGTGCCCTTCGACCAGCAGCGGCGCGCTTTCGTCGCGCGGGCCGCCCGCCAGCAACGCCTTCAGGCGCGCGTGCACTTGCGCGTTGGCCGCGGGGAGCACGATGCGCAGGCCTGGCAGCGCCGCGCTGACGCGTTGCGCGGCGTCGATGAAGATGGTGCCCAGGCGCTCGATTTCCGACGGCCGGCTACCAGGCAGCACGGCGAGCACCGGCGCCTCCTGCGGCAGCTGCAGCAGGTCGCGCGCGCCCACCCGGTCCGAGACCAGCGCAAAGCGGTCGGCCAGCGGGTGGCCGACGAAGCGGGCATCGACACCGTGGCGCTGGTAGATCGGTGGCTCCATCGGGAACAGGCACAGCACGCGGTCGGCGCTCTGGCCGATCTTCTCCGCACGCTTCTCGCGCCAGGCCCAGACCGAGGGGCTGACGTAGTGCACGGTGCGCAGGCCGGCTTCGCGCAGCCGCCGTTCCACGCCCAGGTTGAAATCCGGTGCGTCGATGCCGATCACCAGGTCCGGTCGTACCTCGAGCAGCCGGCCGAGCAGCGCCTTGCGCAGGCGCAGCAGGCGCGGCAGGTGCCGGACCACCTCGGCGAAACCCATCACCGACAGCTCCCGGATGTCGTACCAGGACTCGAATCCTTCGCGCTGCATGCGCGCGCCGCCGATCCCGACGAAGCGGGCCTGCGGATAGCGCTCGCGCAAGGCGGCGATCAGCTCGGCGCCCAGCTGGTCGCCGGAGTCTTCGCCGGCGATGAGGGCGATGAGGGGGGAGGAACTCATGGAGCGGGAGTGTAGCGGCGCAGGCCGCGGGGGTCACCGAGGAGGAGCCGCCCGACCCTTTCCCGACGAGGGAGGGAAGGGCCCCGGCCTTGCGAATGGCTAGCGGGCCAGCGACCGCTCGCTACGGTCCAGGAACGCCAGCATCTCGCGCACGTCTTCGCTGTCCTGCGCCTGGGTTTCCAGTTGCGTTCGCGCCTCCGGCAGCGACAGGCCGGCCATGTACAGCGTGCGGTACGCGCGCTTGATCGCCGAGATGCGCGGTGCGTCGAAGCCGCGGCGCTTGAGGCCTTCGCTGTTGATGCCGCGCGGGCGCCCGTGCTGTTCGTTGGCCATCATCACGAACGGCGGCACGTCCGAGCCGACCAGGCAACCCATGCCGATGAAGGCATGCGCGCCGACCTTGCAGAACTGGTGCACGCCGGCGTAGCCGGAAACGATCACCCAATCGCCGATTTCCACGTGCCCGGCCAGTGCCGAATAGTTGGAGAACACCACGCGGTTGCCGACCTGGCAGTCGTGCGCGATGTGCACGTAGGCCAGCAGCCAGTTGTCGTCACCGATGCGGGTGATACCGCCACCCTCGCCGGTGCCGCGGTTGATCGTGACGAACTCGCGGATCAGGTTGCGATCGCCGATCACCAGTTCGGTGCGCTCGCCGGAAAACTTCTTGTCCTGCGCGGCACCACCGATCGAGGCGAACTGGCTGATCCGGTTGTCGCGGCCGATCCGGGTGGGACCCTCGATTACCACGTGCGGGCCGATCACGGTGCCCTCGCCGATCTCCACGTCCGCACCGATCACGCTGTAGGCGCCAACGGCGACGTTCGGGCCGATGACCGCGCCCGGATCGATCTGCGCGGTGGGGTGGATCATTTGTCGGACCTCGCGGCGCACATCAGTTCGCAGCTGGCCACTTCCTTGCCTTCGACCAGCGAGCGGGCGACGAACAGGCCCATGCCACGCATCAGCCGCTTGAGCGAGACCTCCAGCCGCAACTGGTCGCCGGGTACCACCGGTGCGTTGAAGCGGGCGTTGTCGACCTTGGCCAGGTAGAACAGCGGGCTGCCCTGGTCGCCCTTGAGTCGGCTTGAAATCTGCGTCAGCAGGCCGGCGGCCTGGGCCATCGCCTCGACGATCAGCACTCCCGGCATCACCGGGTGGCCCGGGAAATGACCCATGAAGAAGTGCTCGTTGATGGTCACGTTCTTGAGCGCCACCACGCTCACGTCCGGCACCAGCTCGATCACGCGGTCGACCAGCAGGAACGGGTAGCGGTGCGGCAGCAGGTGCTGGATCTGCTCCACGTTGACCGGCAGGGTCCACGTCGCGGGGGTATCACTCATCGTTACTGTCCTTCTCCAGCGCCGACAGGCGGCGCGCGTACTCATCCAGGTGCTTGAAGCGGGCGGCGTTCCTGCGCCACTGGCGGTTGTCCTGCAGCGGCACGCCCGAGGAATATTCGCCCGGTTCACGGATCGAGTGCGTGACCAGGCTCTTGGCGGTAATGGTAACCCGGTCGGCCAGTTCCAGATGGCCCAGCACGCCGGCATTGCCGCCGATCTGGCAATAGCGGCCGATCCGTGCGCTGCCGGCGACCGCGGCGCAGCCGGCCATGGCCGTGTGCGCACCGATGTGGACGTTGTGGGCGACCTGGATCTGGTTGTCCAGCCGCACGTCCTCCTCCAGTACGGTATCCCCCAGCGCCCCACGGTCGATTGTGGTGTTGGCGCCGATCTCGCAGTCGTCGCCGATGCGTACGCCACCCAGCTGCGGGATCTTGACCCAGTGGTCGCGCTCGAAGGCGAGGCCGAAGCCGTCCGAACCGATTACCGCTCCCGGGTGCACCAGCACGCGCTTGCCCAGCGTCACCCGGGTGACCAGGGTGACCCTGGCGACCAGGCGCGATTGCGCGCCCACCGTGCAGTCCGGACCGACGATGCAGTGCGGACCGAGCACGGCGCCGTCCTCGACCACCGCGCCGTCCTCGATCACGCAATGCGGCCCGACGCTGGCGCTGGCGCTGACCTTCGCGCCGGTGGCGACCACCGCGCTGGGATGGATGCCGCGCGGGGCGGCTGGCAGGCGCTCGAACAGCGCCGCTATCTTCGCGTAGGTGACGTAGGGGTCGGCGGCGACCAGTGCCGCGGTGGGACAGTCGCCCGCGTTTTCCTCGCGCAGCACCACCACGCCCGCCTGGGTGGCCTTCAGCTGCGCCGTGTACTTGCTGTTGGAGAGGAAGCTGAGCTGGTCCGGCTGCGCCGCGGCAAGCGTGCCCACGCCGCCGATCCGACGCGCACCGTCGCCATGGAAGGCGAGGCCGAACCGCTCGGCCAGCTCGGCCACCGTGTAGTTGTGCTCGCTCATGCGTGCTCCTTTGGGGGCAGGGCATTGTAGGCGAGGGCGGCGCGGGGTACGAATGCCCCGGCATCGGCGGCGGAGGTCCCTGCAGGGGGCCCCCTCTGCGGGCCGGATGCATGGCGGTCGTACCCGGGTGCGCCGCTACCTGGCAAGAAAAACGCGGCCCGGAGGCCGCGTTGCGGGCGGAGCCAGGGGCGTGGCCGGCTAGAACTGGCTGCCGAAGGTGAACTGGATCCGCTCCTCGTAGTGGCGGTCCTCTGCCTTGGAGCGGATCGGCACGGCGAAATTGATGATCAGCGGACCGATCGGCGCCTGCCACTGGAGTGCGATACCGGCCGAGGCGCGCAGCTCGCTCGCGTCGAAGGCCTGGTAGTTGCGGAAGGCATTGCCGACGTCGACGAACGCGGACACGCGCGCCGTGTTGACGTCCTTGAGGAACGGCAGCGGAATGAACACCTGTGCCGTGCCCAGCACCTTGAAGGCACCGCCGATCGGCTGGGCGTACTGGTAGTAGCCACTGCTGCAGGTGCCGTTGGCGTTGGGCGTGCTCGAGGTGCCCGAGGCACCGATGCAGACTTTCGGTCCGAGGGTGTTGTCCTGGAAGCCGCGCACGTCGCGTACGCCGCCGGAATAGAAGTTTTCCCAGAAGGGGAAGTCGTACGGCTGGCCGGCGACGAAGGCCGTACCGTTGACGGGGTCGCCGAAACTGCGGCTGTAGGTCTGGTTGCCGTACGTGTCGCCATAGCCGACCTGGCCGTCCAGGTACAGCACGAAGCCGCCACCGACCGGCCAGTAGTGGTTGGCCTCGCCCATGAACTTCCAGTACTGCACCGTCGAGCCAGGCAGCGCCACCTCGGTGTTGGCCGAGAGCAGGCCGCCGCGGGTGGGCGCCCAGTAGCCGTTGCGGGTGTCGTGGTTCCAGCCCAGGGTGCCGGTCCAGCTGTGCACGGTCTTGTTGCCGATCGCATTCTGGTAGTCCACCAGCACCTGCGGGGTGACGCCCGGATAGGTGTTGATCTTGTTGCTGGACAGGCCCATGCCCACGCGCAGCCCGTCGGTCTCGCTGATCGGGATGCCCAGGTAGGTGGAGAACGCCTTGGTGCTGTTCTCGTAGTTGGCGAAGTCGGTGTTGCCGTAGTCGGTCTTCGAGTACGTGGCGTTGTAGCCGATGCCGATGCCGTTGTCGGTCAGGTACGGGTTGTAATAGCTGGCCGTGATGCGCGAGTAGTAGGAGCTGTGCTCGGCGCCGACGCTGAAGCTGTCGCCGGTGCCCAGGAAGTTGTTCTGCGACACCGAGGCGTTGAGGATCACGCCCGAGTACTGCGAGTAGCCCACGCCGAACATCAGGCTGCCGGCGGATTGCTCCTCGACCTTCACCGTGACGTCCACCTCGTCCTGGGTGCCCGGCACGCGCTGCTTGTCGATGTCGACCTTCTTGAAGTAGCCCAGGCGCTGCAGGCGGATCTTGGAGCGGTCCACCGCGGCCTGCGAGTACACCGTGCCCTCGAGCTGGCGCATTTCGCGGCGCAGCACGTCGTCCTCGGTGCGGGTATTGCCCTGGAACACCACCCGGCGCACGTACACGCGCTGGCCCGGCTCGATGAAGAAGGTCATGTCGACGGTGCGCTTTTCCTTGTCGAGCTTGGGCACCGGCGTGACTTTGGCGTAGGCATAGCCGATGTTGGCAAGGATCGCCTTGATCGAATCGGAAGTGGCCTCCACCGCGGCGCGGTTGAAGGTGTCGCCCTTCTTGACGAACACCAGCTGGCGCAGGGTCTTCTCCGGCAGAATCAGCTCGCCGAGCAGATGCACGTCCGATACGGTGTAGATCTCGCCTTCCTTGATGCTGGCGGCGATGTACATCGCGCGCTTGTCCGGCGCGATGGTGACCTGGGTGGAATCCACGCCGAAGTCGGCATAGCCGCGGTCCATGTAGTAGGACTGCAGCTTCTCCAGGTCGCCGGAGAGCTTCTCGCGCGAGTACTGGTCGTCCTTGGAGTACCAGGACATCCAGTTGGTGGTGTCCGACTCGAAGTCGTCGCGGATCTGCTTGTCGGTGAACGCCGTGTTGCCGACGATGTTGAGCTGCTTGATCTTGGCCGCCTTGCCCTCGCGTATCTCGATGTCGATCGCCACGCGGTTGCGGTCCAGCCGGGTCACGTGCGGGTCCACCGAGACGTTGTACTTGCCGCGGTTGTAGTACTGGCGGATCAGTTCCTGCTGCACACGGTCGAGCGACAGGCGGTCGAAGGTCTCGCCTTCGGACAGGCCGATCTCCTTCAGGCCCTTGCGCAGGTCCTCTTCCTTGATGTCCTTGTTGCCGCGCAGGCTCAGCTTGGCGATGGACGGGCGCTCGACCACCTTGATCACCAGGATGCTGCCCTGGCGGGAAAGCTCGACGTCGCTGAAGAACTTGGTGTCGTAGAGGGCGCGGATCGCGCGTGCGGCCTCCTCGTCGGTCAGGCGGTCGCCCTTGTTGACCGGCAGGTAGTTGTAGACCGTGCCGGCGGAGATGCGGTTCAGGCCATCGATACGGATGTCGGAAACGACGAACGGCTCGAACGCCAGGGCGTTGGCGGAGAGGGAGGCAAGCAGTAGCAGGGCGGCGATACGCTTCATCGTCGATTCCGGTGGGTTATTCCGACGGCCGGCCGCGAGGCCGTTCCAGCACGTTTTCCGAGGAGGGAGGCGAGCCCCGTCCGGGCCGCACCCGCACCGTGGCGGGCGTCACCGCCGCGACGGGGCCAAAGGCCGCGAAGTTGGGCGCGCGCGTCACGAAAGCAGGGTGCGGTGTATGTCGTTGTAGAACGCCAGCCCCATGAGCGTGAACAACAGGACCAGGCCGATGTACTGACCGATCATCTGGGTCCGCTCGCTTACCGGGCTGCCTTTGACCAACTCGATAAGGTAATACAGCAGGTGACCGCCGTCCAAGACGGGGATGGGCAGCAGGTTGAGGATAGCCAGGCTGAGCGAGACCAGCGCCAGGAAATTGAGGAACCAGGGCAGGCCCATCTGCGCCGACTGGTTGGCCACCTGGGCGATGCCGATCACGCCGGAGAGGTTCCTGGTCGAGGCTTCGCCGCTGACCATTTTGCCAATCATGGTGAAGGTCTGGCGGGTGCTGTCCCAGGTGGACCGGAGCGCCGCACCCAACGCCTTGACCGGGCCATAGCGGCGCATCGCGCTCTCTGCGGCTCGCGCGCCCACGCCGACCGACCAGTGGGCAGGCTCATCCTGCAGGGATTCGTAGCGTGCGACTACCGGCAGGTGCAGGGTCTGCTCCCCGCGCCGCACGGCCACGTCCAGCCTGGGCGACTGCGCCGCCGCATCGCGGACGTGCCGGGCGAAATCGTCGAAATCGGTCACCGCCCTGCCGTTGACCGCGAGCAGGACGTCGCCCGGCTGCATGCCCGCCTGCGCGGCCGGCTGGCCGGGCATCACCGTGGCGGCGACCGCCGGCGGCGGGGCGAGCTTCATGCCCAGCTGGTCGAAATACTTGTCGATGCTGCGGCCGGCCGGGAGCTGCTGGAGCGGCAGCACCACGTCGCGCTGCCGGCCGTCGCGTCCGAGCACCACCAGCGGCAGCGGCTCGCGGCCGAGCAGGGCGGTGGCGACGTCGTCCATCGCATCGCTCATCGTGGCCACCGGCATGCCGTCGACGCGCAGCAGGCGGTCGCCGGCCTGGATGCCGGCCGCGGCGGCGAGGCTGCCGGGGGTGGCGGTCACCACCGGCGCGGTGTCCGGGCGGCCGAGCATGAACATCAGCCACAGCGCGGCGACCGCAAAGATCAGGTTGAAGCCCGGCCCGGCCACCACGATGGCGATGCGTTTCCACACGCTCTTGCCGGTGAACTCGACCTCGCGCAGCGCCGGATCGACGTCGCCCTCGCGCGCATCGAGCATCTTCACGTAGCCACCCAGCGGGATCATCGCCACCTGGTATTCGGTGCCGTCGCGGCCGACGCGCTTCCACACGGCCCGCCCGAAGCCGACCGAAAAACGCAACACCTTGACCCCGCAGCGGCGCGCGACCCAGTAGTGGCCGAACTCATGGAAGGTCACCAGCACGCCGAGCGTGACCAGCAACCAGAACACCGAGCCGAAAAAGGGATTCATCTAGCGGAAACCTGGGGAATTGCTGCGCGAGTCCGAGCTTATCAGCATGCCGTGCGCAACTTCCGCCGGGCCACTGAACGTGCCTGCGCATCGCGTTCGCGCAGCGTCTGGACATCGACCACGGGCTGCGCCGGCAGTTCCGCAAGCACCCCCTCGACCAGGTCGGCGATCGACAGGAACGGCAGCGCGCCGGCCAGGAAAGCCTCCACCGCCACCTCGTTGGCCGCATTGAGGATCGCCGGGGCGTCGCCGCCCTCGCGCAGGGCGGCGAAAGCCAGCGCCAGGCAGCGGAAGGTCTGAAGATCCGGCTTCTCGAAGGCCAGCGGGGCACAGGTGGCGAGGTCCAGCGGCGCCACGCCCGCCTCGATGCGCTCCGGCCAGGCCAGCGCGTGGGCGATCGCCGTGCGCATGTCCGGATTGCCCAGCTGCGCCAGCACGGAGCCGTCGGCGTACTCGACCATCGAATGGATCATGCTCTGCGGATGCACCACCACCTCGATGCGTTCGGCCGCGGCGCCGAACAGGTGGTGCGCCTCGATCACTTCCAGGCCCTTGTTCATCAGGGTGGCCGAGTCGACCGAGATCTTGCGACCCATCACCCAGTTGGGGTGCTTGCAGGCCTGCTCCGGCGTGACCGCGGCGAGCTCGGCGCGGCTGCGGCCACGGAAGGGGCCGCCGGAGGCGGTGAGGATCAGCCGGCGCACGCCGTGGCTGTCGAGATCCGGCCGGCCGCCGGGCAGGCACTGGAAGATCGCGTTGTGTTCGGAGTCGACCGGCACCAGTTCGCCGCCACCCTCGCGCAGCGCGGCGAGCAGCAGCGGGCCGGCCATCACGATCGATTCCTTGTTGGCCAGCAGCAGGCGCTTGCCGGCGCGGGCGGCGGCCAGGGTCGACGCCAGCCCGGCGGCGCCGACGATGGCGGCGACCACCGTGTCGCACAGCGGGCCGGCCGCCGCGGCGGTGATCGCCTCGGCGCCGCTGGCCACCTCGCAGGGCACGCCGGCGGCGGCGAGCTGGCGGGCCAGCGCCCCCTCCATCGCCGGATCGGCCACGATCGCCAGCTCCGGCCGGTGCGCGGCGCACAGCGCCACCAGCGCCTCGACGTTGCGATGGGCGACCAGCACGCTGGCGCGGAAGCGCCCGGGGTGGCGGGCGATCACGTCCAGCGTGCTGCCGCCGATCGAGCCGGTGGCGCCCAGCACGGCGACCCGGCGGGGTGCGGTCATGCTCATAGGCCGAGCAGGAGCTTGCCCAGCGCGAACACCGGCACCGCGGCGAACACGCTGTCCATGCGGTCGAGCAGGCCGCCGTGGCCGGGGAACATGCGGCCGGAATCCTTCACCTGCGCATGGCGCTTCATCAGGCTCTCGACCAGGTCGCCGACCACCGAGGCCGCCACCGCGACCACCGCCAGTACGGCCAGGCCGAGCAGGTGCAGGCCCGCCACGCCGAGCAGCCAGCCACCGATGACCGCGATCAGCGCACCCGCGCCGAAGGCACCGTAGACGCCCGCCCAGGTCTTGCCGGGGCTGATGTTCGGCGCAAGCTTGCGCTTGCCGAGGAAGCGACCGCTGAAATAGGCGCCGATGTCGGCCGCCCAGACGATCGCCAGCGCCAGGAACGTCCACCAGTGCCCGTGTGGCTCGCTGGCATGCAGCGTCAGCATGCCCACGAAGGCGGGGAAGATCACGAACACGCCCGCGGCGAGCTTCAGATTGCGGTTCTCCGTGGTCGGCGCGGCGGCGAAGGCGAAGTTCCTCAGCCAGACGCAGGCCAGCACCCACCAGGCCAGGCCGGCCACCAGCAGCACCGGCCACAATGGGCTCGCGCGCAGCCACCAGAGCAGCGCGAAGGCCACCAGCGCCACGCCGAGCAGCACCCCGCGTACCGGGCGGTTGCGCAGGCCGGACAGCCGCGTCCATTCCCACAGTGCCGCCAGGAAGGCCACGGCCACCACCGGCGCGAACAGCCAGGTGGGGGGCAGCAGGATCACCAGGATCGCCAGGGGCGCGAGCAGCAGGGCGGTGAGGGTGCGTTGGAGCAGCATGAGGGTCCTTGGATTACCGGTCGATCATACGGATCGGGCGACCTGCTCGCCGGTCTTGCCGTAGCGGCGTTCGCGACGCGCAAAGTCCTCGATGGCGCGTGCCAGGCACGCCTGGTCGAAATCCGGCCACAAGGTGTCGGTGAAGTAGAGCTCGGCGTAGGCCAGCTGCCAGAGCAGGAAATTGCTGACGCGCACTTCGCCGCCGGTGCGGATGAACAGGTCCAGCGACGGTAGCTCGGCCAGCGACGTGTAGCCGCCCAGGCGCGCCTCGTCGATGTCCTCCACGCGCAGCTCGCCCTGGGCCACCGCGATCGCCGCCTGGCGTGCGGCGTGCACGATATCCCAGCGGCCGCCGTAGTTGACCGCGATGTTGAGCGCGAGCTTGAGGTTGTCCGCGGTACGCGCCATCGCCAGCTCCATGCGCTGGCGAAGGCCGGGCTGGAACGCGCTGAGGTCGCCGATGAAGCGCAACCGTACGCCCTGCTCGTGCAGCTCGTCGACCTCCTTGTCCAGCGCGCGCAGGAACAGCTCCATCAGGGCGCCCACTTCCTCGTCCGGGCGGCGCCAGTTCTCGCTGGAGAAGGCGAACAGCGTCAGCGCCTCCACGCCCTGGCGCAGGCATCCCTCGACCACTTCGCGTACCGCCTTGCGGCCGGCGTTGTGGCCGAAGCTGCGCGGGCGCAGGCGTGCCTTCGCCCAGCGGCCGTTGCCGTCCATCACGATGGCGATGTGGCGGGGGATGGTCATGCGCAATTGGATCCTTCTCCCTTCTGGGGAGGAGGTGGCCCGAAGGGACGGATGAGGGGCCGGGGCTCGCGGGCAAAGCGGCGTGTGCAGGCTTTCCGCGAGAGCGGCCCCTTACCCCGACCCTCTCCCCGGAGGGGCGAGGGAGCAGCGCGCGGAGGTCGCATGGCGTTCATGGCAACGAGCGGAGAACCGCTCAAATCGCCATCAGCTCGTCTTCCTTGGCCTTGACCACGGCATCGACTTCCTTCACGAAGCGGTCGGTCAGCTTCTGGATCTCGTCGTCCGCGCGGCGCTCGTCGTCCTCGCTGATCTGCTTGTCCTTGAGCAGGTCCTTGACCTTCTGCATGGCGTCGCGGCGGATGTTGCGGATCGCCACCTTGGCGTTCTCGCCCTCGTGCGACACGTGCTTGGCCAGCTCCTTGCGGCGCTCTTCGGTCAGCGGCGGCATGTTCAGGCGGATCACGGTGCCGGCGGTGGTCGGGGTGACGCCGATGTCCGAGGCCATGATGGCCTTTTCGATCGGGCCGACCATGCTCTTCTCGAACGGGGAGATCTGGATCGAGCGGGCGTCGGCCAGCGAGACCGAGGCGACTTGGTTCAGCGGCATGTCCGAACCGTAGTAGGGCACCTTGATGTGGTCGACCAGCGCGGTGCTGGCGCGACCGGTGCGCAGGCGGGTCAGGTCGTGCTTGAGCGCGTCGATGCTCTTGCCCATGCGGGTCTGGGCATCGGTCTTGATGTCGTTGAGCATGGGGATCACCCGGCGTTGCGAAGCGGGCAAGTATAGCAGGCGGGGGTTGGGGGCGCGGGATGGGCCGCCGGGCACGGGCGCCGGAAGGCTTGCCGGGCCGCACACTCCCCGCCGATGCGCACGGGGCTAGTGCCCCGCCCGGGCGCCGCATTCCCTGGAACGTCAGCTCGCCCTGACCAGGGTGCCGACCGACTCGCCCTGCATGATGCGCATCAGGTTTCCCGGCACCGTCATGTCGTAGATCCGCAGCGGCATGCCGTGGTCACGGCACAGCGCGATGGCGGCGGTGTCCATCACCTGCAGGTTGCGCTGGATGACATCGTCGTAGGTCAGCTGTTCGTAGCGCGTGGCGCTCGCGTCGCGAGCAGGGTCGGCGGTGTACACGCCGTCGACCTTGGTGGCCTTGAGCAACAGGTCGGCGCCGATCTCCACCGCGCGCAAGGCCGCGGCCGAGTCGGTGGTGAAGAACGGATTGCCGGTGCCGGCAGCGAACAGCGCGATGCGCCCCTTCTCGATGTGCCGGATCGCGCGACGGCGGATGAAATCCTCGGCCACGTCGTGGATCTGGATCGCGCTCATCACTCGCGCATAGCCGCCACGCTTCTCGATCGCATCGGCCATGGCCAGCGCGTTCATCACCGTGGCGAGCATGCCCATGTGGTCGCCGGTGACGCGGTCCATGCCGGCCGCCGCCAGGCCGGCACCGCGGAAGATGTTCCCGCCGCCGATCACCACGCCCACTTCCACCCCGGCCTTGCGCACCTCGATGATTTCGTTCGCCAGCCGGCCTATCACCTTCGGATCGATGCCGTAGTCCGCCTCGCCCATGAGCGCTTCACCGGAGAGCTTGAGCAGGATGCGGCGGTACGTGGGCTGGTCGCTCATGGGGGCTCCGGATTGAAGGTAAACCGGCATATTGTAGCGGCGTGACGCGGCCCCGTCAGGCGCGATGCGGCGCGGGCGGGGCAAATCATTCATGCTGTCCGCCCTCCCATGACAGGAAGCCCCCATGCATCTCGGAGCGATCGCCCTGGTGGTGCGCGATTACGACGAAGCGATCGCCTACTTCACCGGCTGCCTCGGTTTCACGCTGATCGAGGATGCGCCGCAGGGGCCGGACAAGCGCTGGGTCGTCGTGGCCCCGCCCGGATCGAGCGAGACGCGCCTGCTGCTGGCGAAGGCAGCCGATCCGCGGCAGTTGCAGGCGGTGGGGAACCAGTCGGGCGGACGTGTCTTCCTGTTCCTGGAGACGGACGATTTCCGGGCCAGCTACGAGGCGATGACCGCCAGGGGCGTGCGCTTCTGCGAGGCGCCGCGCGAGGAGGTCTATGGGACCGTCGCGGTGTTCGAGGACCTGTACGGCAACCGCTGGGACCTCCTGCAGCCACGAGGTTGAGCAGGGAGATACGCGGCATGGTCCGGCATGCGGTCGCGCAAAGGTGCGCTCCTGCACGGTGGCCGTTGCATTGGGCGGGCGCTGATCGACCGCCAAAAAAAGGCCGCGGTTGCCCGCGGCCTTTTCTTGGAACGATGCCAGGTGACAGTTACGCCAGGCCGGCCTGCTTCATCACTTCGGCGTGGAAGTCCTCTTCCACCTTCTCGATGCCTTCGCCGACCGCCAGGCGCACGACCTGCTGCACGTCCGCGCCTTCCTTCTTCAGTGCGTCGGCCACGGTCATGTTGGTGTCCAGCACGTAGGCCTGGCCGAGCAGGGTGACTTCCGAGACGATCTTGTTGATCTTGCCGGAGATGATCTTCTCCAGGATCTCGGCCGGCTTGGCCTTGTCCTTGTCGGACATCTGGCTCAGCGCGATTTCCTTCTCCTTGGCGATGAAGTCGGCCGG
>NZ_DASSES010000150.1:0-10461 GCF_035695185.1 Frateuria sp. | reverse complement strand
GGCACGCGCCGCGCGCATCGGCTCGCCAGCACTGCGGATGCCCGGCGAGGCCGGGCGAAACCGCCGGTAGTAGAACGCCGGAGCTATGAACCGGGCATCGACGGGCTCGGTCACTACATCGAGAGCCGCCTTCCCGGGCAGCGGTTCCATATCGAGTGACACCGCCCCATGGCGGCGCGTTCCGCGTGCCGAGCGCCGGTGGCGCTAGCCCCGCCGCCCGCGCAGCACGTACACCACGAACACGACCACCGCCGCGCCAGTCAGGCCAAGGAACACGACCGGGATGTCCAGGGCGGTCCCGTGGTGCAGGAGGCTCATCGCCACCGTGGCCAGGGCCGCCATGCCCATGCGGACGAAACCGAGCAACGAAGCGGCGTTGCCGGCCATGCGGTGGAAGGGCTCCATGGCCTGGGCGGTGGTGACCGGCAGCATCAGGCCGACACCGCAGAAGCACGCGCTGATCGGAACCAGGAAAGCCGCGAGGCCAGTTTTCGCCCCGAGCAGCAGCGCCACGCCCAACAGGGCGACCGAGCCGGCAAGCAGCAGCGCCAGGCCCGCCGCCAGGAGCGCCAGGTGGCTCAGCCGCGGGGTGAGCCGCACGCACGCCCAGGCGCCGCTCACGAACGCGACCAGGACCGACGCGGCGACGATGGCGATCGCGCCACTGCCTTCGCCCAGCAGGTTGATCACCAGGTCCGGCGCACCGATCAGGGCGGTGTACACCACGCCAACCCCGCAGCCGCCGAGCAGGGCGCAGATCACGAAGCGTGGCGTGCCCAGGATGCGCCGCCAGGTGCGCCACAGGTGCCGCGGCCGGATGGCCCGGCGATCCGGGTACGGGTGCGTTTCCGGCAGCCAGCGCCACACCGAGAACCACAGCAGCCCGCCGAGCCCGGCGAGCACGGCGAAGTTGGCGCGCCAGTCGAGTCCGCGCACCAGATAGGCGCCGGCGAGCGGACCTGCGGCGGGCGCCAGGGCGAATGCCGCGTTCAACTTGGCATAGATGCGCTGGCGCCGATCGGCCGGAAAAGCGTCGCGGACTGCCGCGTCCGCGACCACGCCACCGGCACTGGCACCCAGGCCCTGGACCAGCCGGCTGCCGAGCAGCGGCCAGATGGCCAACGCGACCAGGCTGAGCAGGAAGCCGGCGGTCAGCACGCCCGTGCCCCAGAGCATGACCGGACGCCGGCCAAAGCGGTCGGCCAGGGGGCCGTATCCCAGCTGGCTGAGCGCCGACCCGGCCAGATAGAACGTCATGGTCAGCTGCACCATGCCGTAGTCCGCGCCCAGGGCATGCGCAATGGCGGGCATCGCCGGCGTGTACTCGGTGTCGCCGAAGGGGGCCAACGCCATCATGAAGGCCAGCAGGGCCAGCGCCGGCTGCGGGACCTGCGCGTGCCGCGGCTGCGCCGTTGACGTGCCGTTGGCGGTTCGGGTGCCGGAATCGGCGGGGAGGCAGGACATGCGGCGGACCTTGCCAGGAGCGGGCGACCACCATTGATGCTCGTCCGAGAACGTTTCGTGAGCCGGGCGGGAGGTGAACGCCGCGCAATGCACAGGATCTCGGCATGACCCTTTCGAACAGCGACGCGCGCGCCGCCGCGCCGGCAGGCCGGTTGCGTCGCTGGCTGCGCCAGGACATCGAGCGGCCGCTGGAGGAAATGGCCGGTGGCCCGGCCCGGTTGAAGGTGATCGTGCTGCTGGCATGCGTGCTGTCACTGGACGCGGCAGACAAGGCGACCGTCGGCGCGGTAGCCACGCCGATCAAGGCGGCGCTGCACATCGGCAACCTGCAGGTTGGCTGGCTGGTGACGGCTTCGACCGCCGTCGCCGCCGTGGTGACCCTGCCGTTCGGTGCACTGGTCGACCGTGTACGGCGCGTGCGCCTGCTCACCATTGCACTGGTGCTGTGGTCGGCGAGCATGCTCGCAAGCGGCCTGGCCGCGTCCTACCCGATGTTGCTGATCAGCCGCCTAGCACTGGGTGCGGTCGCCTCGGTGGCCTCGCCGGCGGTCACCTCGCTGACCGGCGACTTCTTCCGCCCCGGAGAACGCGGTCGCATCTTCGGCTACGTGCTGGCGGGCGAGCTGCTCGGGGTGGCGTTCGGGTTCCTCATTTCCGGCAACGTGGCGGCGTGGCTGTCCTGGCGCGCCTCGTTCTTCGCGCTGGCGGTGCTGGGCCTGGTGTTGGCGGTGGTGCTGTGGCGCTGCCTGCCGGAGCCCTCGCGCGGCGGGCAGAGCCGCATCCCGGTCGGCGCCCGCCGCGTGCCCGCCGAGGGTGAGTCCGTCCGGGCCAGGGCGCAGACGCCGCGCAGCAGCTCGCTGCGACGGGTGATCCGCTGGCGAGGCGTGCGGCCGCGCCACGCGCTGATGAGCATGAACCCGGCCTCCGCCTCGCTCTGGCGCGCGGTCCGCTACGTGCTCGCCGTGCCGACCTGCCGCACGCTGATCCTCGCATCGGCGCTGGGCTACTTCTATTTCACCGGCTTGCGCACCTTCGCCATCGTGTTCATGCGCGGGCGCTTCGACCTCAACCAGTCGGCGGCGAGCACCCTGGCGGTGGTGATCGGCCTGGGGGCCATCGCTGGCGTGCTGCTGGCCGGGCGCCTGGGCGATTGGCTCATCGACCGGGGTCACCTGACCGGGCGCGTGCAGGTGGCGGCGGCGGCCTACCTGCTGGCTACGGCCGCCTTCCTTCCAGGCCTGTTGATCGGCACGCTGTGGCTGGCCGGACCGTTCTTTTTCCTGGCGGCCGCGGGCATCGGCGGTGCCAACCCGGCGGCCGACGCGGCGCGCCTGGACGTGGTGCCCTCGGCGCTATGGGGCCGCGCCGAGGGTGTGCGGGCGACGTTTCGTTTCGCGCTGGAGGCGGCTGCGCCGCCGCTGTTCGGCTATGTCTCGGCGCGCTTTGCCGGACACGCGGATACCGGCGGTGCGGCGGGGGCCGCGACCGGCGGCGCGGCCATCGCACGGATGGGCGCGGCCGGGTTGGACCACACCTTCCTGGTGATGCTCGTGCCGCTGGCGCTGGCGGGGGTGCTGCTGCTGGCGCGCACGACGCGTACCTACGCACGCGACGTGGCCACGGCGCTTGCCGCCGAACAGCGGACCCGTCACTGACATCGGCCCGCCACGTCGTGTTGACGCACTCGCCGCCGTTCGGCGCGAAGATGGGGCACCTGCCGATCCGGAGTTCCCCGGGGTGTGAATGGCCCGCCGCGGCCTGCGCAATCGCCGACCATGAGACTGCCGGTTGAAACCATGGACTCCCCGGTGAGCTGCAGCCGGGGAACGGTCGCCCCTGCCTCCGGGCCGTCCGGCGAAAGCGCCGCAGCGCACCCCAAGGAGCAAGCAATGGATAATCGTTTCGAACGGACCGGCCCGCTGACCGAGCTTTCCAGCTATCCGCAGTGGGCACAGGACATGGTGGGCGCCTGCGAGGAAACCAGGCAGAGCGTGATCCGCCACGAGCTGTGGGACCTGATGCGCGAGGTCCGGCTTGGGCGCCAGGGCACCCGCGACTTCATGGCCGGCATCTGGCCCCTGATCGAACGCTTTCCCGCGTATATGGCATACAACCTGCTCAAGACCCGCTACGGCCGCAGCCCCGGCGACAACCTGGCCCGCCGCTGGCTGGTGCGCAACATCCGCGTGGAGCAGAACCATGCCGATTACTGGCTCAACTGGGCCGAGGGCGCCGGGGTGGCGCGCTGGGATGTCCTTTACGGCGAGCCGGCGCGGGGCACCCAGGCGCTCGCCGACTGGTGCGAGGAGGTCAGCCGGGACGACAGCCTGGCCGCGGGTATCGTGGCGACCAATTACGCGGTGGAGGGCGCCACCGGCGAGTGGTCCCAGCTGATCTACGACAGCGCCAGCTACGTCCAGAGCCTGCCGGCGGACAAGCGTGTGCAGAGCCTGCGCTGGCTGCAACTGCACGCCGCCTACGATGACACCCACCCCTGGGAGGCGCTCGAGATCGTCTGTACCCTCAAGGGAACCGCCCCGGCTGCCGATGAAGTGGACCACCTCACCGAGTGTGTCAAACGCAGCTATACCGGGATGCGCATCCTTGCCGATCGCTGCCTGGGGGGCACCCGGGTTTACGGAACCGTGAACGAGGCGGCGGCCTGACGGGACGTGAAAGATAAACAATCGCCCGTAGAATCGCGCGGGTCAGTCACAGGATAGGGGATGCCATTGCCTGCAGCCGTGCCCAGCTTGCACTCGTTGCACCGGCGCTTGTTGCCGCTGGCGTGGGGGCTCGCGGCCGTCATCGGGCTGATCCTTGCCTTTACCTGGGGCGCGCTGCAGGTCCAGGTCGCTCTCGCCGGTTTCCTCAACGGCGAGAGCATCTGGTCCAAGGCGCAGAAGCAGGCGGTGATCGACCTGGGCAACTACGCGGCCAGCGGCGACCCGGCCGACCTGGCCGCCTTCCGCAAGAACTACGACATCCTGCGCATCGATCGCTGGACGCGCGACCGGGTGACGGCCGGCGATTACGACCGGGTCGCCGTCGCCGGGGCGCTGGCGCGGGTCAACACCATGCAGTCCGCCGTGCCGAACGTGATCTTCATGCTCGACCATTTCGCCTCGGCGCCCTACATGAAGCAGGCGCTTGCGGCATGGCGTGCGACCGATCGCCCGGTCGACGAACTGGACATCATCGCCCGTACGCTCGAGCAGGCCCATGCGCGCGGGGCCATGGACCGGGCCCGCATCGCGCGCGCACAGGCGCGCATCCGTGCGCTGAACGAGGACATCGAACCGCAGGCCAAGGTGTTCTCGCAGGAGGTGGCGCACGGGGCGGTCTGGATGGGGCGCGTGCTCTATTCGACCATTTTCGGTGCCACCTGCCTGGCCACGCTGCTGTGGCTGTGGATGGCGCGGCGTGTGCTGGCCGGCATGCGCCGTACCGAGGAGCGCTATCGGCTCCTGTTCGACCGTGCCGCCGACGCCATCGTGATGGTGGACGAGAAGGGTGGCCACATCCTGGACGCCAACCGCAAGGCGCTCGAATGGATCGGCTGCGACATGCAGGAGCTCGTCGGCACGCCTTTCGCCGGGTTGTTCGAACACGGCCTGCCGCGGGGGGAGGGCATCACGCAGGGTGTGCTGCGCCGGGGCGATGGGCGGTCGCGGCCGGTGGAGACGCAGAGCAGCCTGGTTGCCTGGGGCGCGCGGCAGGTCCGCCAGGCGATCGTGCGAGACATTTCCGAACGGATCAGCCTGGAGCAGGAGCGGCGCATCGCCGCCGAGGCGCTGGCGAGCATCGCCGAGGGCGTGATCATTGCCGACGCGCAGCGGCGGGTGCTCTCGGTCAACGCGGCGCACGTGGCCATCACCGGCATCTCGCTGCAGGACATGCAGGGTCGCCGCTTCGACGAGACCCGCCGGCTGGCCGACGGCACGTCGTTGCCGTCGTCGGTGTGGGACACCCTGGCGGCGGGTGGCAACTGGCTGGGCGAGGTGCACAGCCAGCGCGCCGACGGCAGTGTCTACCCCGAGCTGCTCAGCATCAGCGTGATCCGCGATGCCGAAGACCGGGTGCAGCATTACGTGGCGGTGTTCACCAACATCAGCACCACCAAGGCCAACCAGCGCCGGCTCGAACACCTGGCCACCCACGACCCGCTGACCGGACTGGCCAACCGCGCCGAGTTCGAGCGCCAGTGCGCGCTGGCGATCGCCGCTGCCGATCGGGGGCACGGCGCGGTGCCGGTGCTGTTCATCGACCTGGATGCGTTCAAGGTGGTCAACGACAGCTACAGCCACGCCGTTGGCGACCGGCTGCTGGTGCACGTGGCCGAGCGGATCAGCCGTGGCCTGGGCGAGCACGACGTGGCCGGCCGCATCGGCGGCGACGAATTCACGCTGCTGGTCGGCAGGCTGGCGTCGCGTGAGCAGGCCAGCACGCTGGCGCAGCGGCTGCTGGCGGTACTGGGCGAGCCGATGAAGGTCGGCGATTACGAGGTCGCCCTGAGCGCCAGCATCGGCATCGCCGGCTACCCGCTCGACGGCAGCGACCCGGTCACGCTGATCGCCAATGCCGATGCGGCCATGTACGCGGCCAAGACGCAGGAGCGCAACACCTACCGGTTCTACTCGCCGATGATGCAGGCCGACGCACGCAAGCGCCTGGCACTGGCGGCGGAGCTGCGCCAGGCGCTCGCGCGGGGCGAATTCCGGCTGGTCTACCAGCCGAGCGTGGACCTGCGCAACGGCAAGGTGGTCGCGGTCGAGGCGCTGCTGCGCTGGCGGCATCCGGCCCGCGGCGAGGTCTCGCCGGCCGAATTCATCCCCATGGCCGAGCGGCTCGGGCTGATCCGCCACGTGGACGAATGGGTGCTGCAGGCGGTCGCGCGGCAGATGCGCCAGTGGGACGAGGAGGGCCTGCCGCCGGTCCGCGTGGCGGTGAACATCTCGGCCGGTTCCTACGGCGCCCCGCACTTCGTCGAGGACGTGCGCCGCTGGCTGGTGGCCGAGCAGGTCGCCCCGCAGCGCCTGCTGCTCGAGATCACCGAAGGGGCGATCCTGCGCCTCGGCGACGAGATGGAGCGCACCATGAACGCGCTGCACGCGTTGGGTGTGGGCGTGGCGATCGATGACTTCGGCACCGGTTATTCGTCGATGGCCTACCTCAAGCTGCCGGCGATCGCCTTCCTCAAGATCGACCAGAGTTTCGTCGCCGGCCTGCCAGGCAGCGCGCACGACGCCGCCATCGTGGAAGCCATGCTCGCCCTGTCCAAGCGGCTCGGCCTGTGCGCCATCGCCGAAGGCATCGAGACCGAGGCGCAGCACGAGTTCCTGCTGCGCGCCGGTTGCACCGAGGGCCAGGGCTACCTGTACGCAAGGGCGCTGGAAGTGCCGGAGATCGAGCGCATGCTGCGCCCCAACCAGCGCCCGGGGACCGCGCGCCTGCGGCTGGTGCCGCCCGCGCACTGACATCCCGCCGCCGGCACCAGCCTGCCGCTTTCCCTTCAGTGCAACCGCACGTCGACCACCCGCGTCTGCGGGCGGTAGAGCGCCGGCAGCCACTGCTTCAGGTGCGCCACCTTGGGCGCATCGTTGTAGGCGATGTAGGCGTTGTCCGGATGCTGTTCGGCGAAGTCCTGGTGATAGGACTCGGCCAGATAGAACCCCTTCAGCGGCACCACCCGGGTGACGATCGGGGCGGTGAACGCGTGGGCGGCGGTGAGCTGCGCGATGTAGGCCTCGGCCACGCGTTGCTGCTGCGGAGTGGCGTAGAAGATGGCCGAGCGGTACTGGTTGCCGACGTCCGGGCCCTGGCGGTCGAGCTGGGTGGGATCGTGCGCGACCGAGAAGAACACCTTCAGCAACTGGCCGTAGCTGACCTTGCGCGGGTCGTAGGCGACCTTGACCGACTCGGCATGCCCGGTGTCGCCACCACTGACCTGCTCGTAGGTGGCGGTGGCGGCGGCGCCGCCCGCGTAGCCGGACCATGCCTGGCGCACGCCGCGGACATGATCGAACACCGCCTCCACGCCCCAGAAGCAGCCGCCGGCGAACACCGCGACCTGCTCGCCGGGGTGGCTCGGCGCGGGATCGAGCCGCGGGTCGGGCAGGCGCGCCATCCCGTCGGCCGTTGCCGTGCCGGAGGCGCCGCAGCCCGCCATCAGGGCGCAGCAGAGGGGAATCAGGGAAAGCCATCGACCGGACATGGGGTTACCTCGCAGCGTAGTCACGGAGCCACGGACGCATGCCTGAATCGGATGCGCACGGTTCGCTGGAGGTTTCGCTGGTCGGGGGCCTTCGGTTACCTGCGCGCGTTTCCTCCGGTCGGGCGCGTCACGCGAGAGCCGGGGAGGGGACGGCGTCAGAGCACGCGGATTTCCACATCGCCCAGCCGCACGGTCTGGCCTGCGTGGATCTTGCAGGTCTTGCGCAGCTCCCTTTGCCCGTCGACGCGGACTTCGCCGCTGGCCACCAGCATCTTGCCGGCCCCGCCGCTGTCGCACAGCCCGGTCAGCTTGAGCAACTGATTGAGTTCGACGTGGTCGCGGTCGAGCTGGAAGGTGAGCTGTTGCATGGCTGGCGGGAGGTGGCTGGCGGTGGATGCGCCAGTGTACGGGAGCGCATGCGACGAGGGCGCCGCGATCGCGACGCCCCCGGAGGCACCTGGAAGCCGGCCGTCAGTGGTAGTAGCTGCTGATACGGTTGGTGAACGTCGTGTCGGCGAAGTCCGGCCAGTTGTCCTTGTCGAAGCCCGGGGCATCCTTCAGGCGGTCCTTCGAGACATCCAGCACCAGGCAGTGGTTGGCGGTATCCAGTCGCATGGCGTTCCACGGCACCGCGAACAGCTTGTCGCCCATGCCGAGCCAGCCGCCGAAGGAGAGCACGGCGTACTGGATCGTGCCGCTGGCGGTATCGATCATCAGGTCCTTGATCTCGCCGAGGTCCTCGCCGGAGGCATTGCGCACGTTCTCACCGTTCAGCGTGCTCGACGCCAGGACGGGGCCGGTGGACATGCCTGCGCGATTGGGGTTGGCGGTGTTGTAGCCGGTCGATTGGATGGTCATGGCGCATCTCCTGGGCAGTGGGAGGGGAAACGTCGTCGGGAACGACATACCGGAGCCTGCCAAAACGGCCGTGACGCGCGGGGCAAACGACCGTAAACATCGCCTCAGGCGGCCGCGCCGGCCCTGTCGATGCGGGCCTGCAAAGCCATGGCGGCAGCGGGATTGCGCTCCTTCGCGCTGCTGATGAAGAAGATGAACACCTCGCGCGACCGGCCCTGCGATTGCAGCGCGGCGGCGTGTGGCAGTTCGGCTGGGTCCTGGCCTCGCGCCCAGGCGCCTGCGCGTTCGGCCCAGGCATCCAGCGCGGCGGCCGGATAGCCTTCCGGTTCATCGGCGGCGCTGCGCATCAGCCGTGCGTACACGAAGTCGCCGGTCAGATCCGCGAGCGACGGATACTGCGTCGCGTCGGTGAACACGGTCGGGACCCCGTGGGCACGGGCAAGCGCGACGTAGCGCTCGCTGGCGAAGCTGCGGTGGCGTACCTCCAGCACGTGCCGCAACGGCCGGCCGTTGAGCTCGCGCGGCAGCGCATCCAGGAAGCCGGCGATGTCGTCCTCGTCGAATGGCCGGGAAGGACCCAGCTGCCAGTTGATCGGCCCCAGGCGGTCGCCCATTTCCGCGATGCCCCCGGACACGAACGCCTCGATGCCCTTGCCCGCGGCCGCCAGCCTTTTGCTCTCGACAACATGGCGCGGCGCCTTCAGCGCGAACACGAAGCCTTCGGGCGTCTCCGCCGCCCACTTGGCGTAGGTCGCCGGCTTCTGCGCGCCATAGAAGGTGCCGTTGACCTCGATCGCGCGCAGCTGGCGACTGGCGTATTCCAGCTCGCGTCGTTGCACCAACCCGGCCGGGTAGAAGTTGTTGCGCCAGGGGGCAAAGGTCCAGCCGCCGATGCCGACGCGGATCGGGGAGGCCGTGGAGGTGGCGAACAGGTCGGGCATGGTGGCCGCTCCGGGGAAAGGGAGGCCATCTTGCCACTCCGCTTGCAGCGAGCGCCCTCGGCCGTGACCGCGTGGCGGGGAAGCGGTGGCTGCGGGCACTCCCGCAGGACGCCGACCCATTGCCGGTCGTCCTCTGGCCTTGCCGGCGATTTGCCGCGATAGTGGGGCGTTCTCATCAGTGGGAGTCATGCATGACCCAACCCCTCTTCTCCAGCCGCCTGGCGGCCGCTTGCGCCCTGTTGTTCGCCACCACCGGCGCCCTGGGCCAGACGCCGGCGCAGCGGCCGCTGCCGCCGCCGGTGTCGACCGGCGACACCGCGCGGCCGATGTTGCCCGCCCAGCTGGCCGACTTCGGCGCCTACGTGGACAGCGCGCGCAAGACCTTCGACGTGCCGGGCATCGCCGTGGCCATCGTGAAGGACGGGCAGGTGGTGATGGAGCAGGGCTTCGGGCTGCGCGAGCTGGGCAAGGGCGACAAGGTCGACGCGCACACGCTGTTCGCGATCGCCTCCAACACCAAGGCCTTCACGGCCGCCGCGCTGCAGCAGCTGGCCGAGCAGGGCAAGCTTTCGATGGACGACCGGGTGATCGAGCACCTGCCCTGGTTTCGCATGTCCGACGCCTACGTAACGCACGAAATGCGCATCCGCGACCTGCTGGCGCACCGCAGCGGCCTGTCGCTGGGCGCGGGCGACCTGCTGTACTGGCCGCCGACCGACTACAGCACGAAGGACGTGGTCGAGCGCCTGGCCAGGGTGCCGATCAAGAACAGCTTCCGCGCCGGCTATGCCTACGACAACATCCTGTTCGCGGTGGCCACGCTGGTGATCGAGCAGGCCTCCGGGCAGAGCTACGCCGACTACGTGCGCGAGCACATCTTCGAGCCGGTCGGCATGGACGAATCGCTGATCGACAAGACCTACCTCAAGCCCGGCATGGACGTCGCCACCGGCCACGCCAAGGCCGACTTCAAGGACCTGAGGC
>NZ_DASSES010000149.1:0-2849 GCF_035695185.1 Frateuria sp. | reverse complement strand
CTCAACCTCGAGGAAGCGGCCGAGTTCATGCACCTTGGGCTCAAGGCGATGAAAGAGCTGGTCGACAGCGGCGCCGTGCCCGCGCTGTCGCTCAACCAGAAACACACCATCCTGCTGCGCGACGACCTGATCAGCTACGTGCGCGAGCAGGGCCGGGCCCAGGCCGAGCTTCGGCGCAAGGGCAAGCCCGCGCCCACCGATGCCCTACCGGCGCGGGAACGCCGCCGCGGGCCACGCAAGGCGCGCCCGGACCTGGCCAGCTACGAAGCCCTCACCAAAGGCGCCCAGCGAGGTTAGAGCCGCGCAGGTTGGCGTACCGGGCCAGCATCGCCATGGTCTTGTGCCCGGTGATCTTGGCGATTTCCATGTCCGATAGCTGGGTGCGTTCGTACAGGCGCGAGGTCGCCTCGTGGCGCAGGTCATGGAAATGCAGGTCGCCGCTGCCGGCGGCGTCGAAGATCCGCGCGAACTGCCGCGACAGGCGCGAGGTGGTCCGCTCCAGCACCTTGCGATCGACGTCGCCATCCCACCAGGGGAACACCAGCTCTCCCGCGCCCTTGCCTTCCAGGTAGGTTTCCAGCAGCGCATCGAGCACCGATGTGATCGGCACCTGCCGCTTGTCGCCGTTCTTTGTCTTGTCCAGGAAGATGGTTCGCCGCTTCCGGTCGATCTGGCCGACGCTCAGCGTGTACATCTCGCGCAGCCGCATGGCCGACTCGAGCGCCATGTCGAACAGTAGCCGCAGCGCCGGCGCGTGGTGGAGCTCCAGCGCACGTTGTCGGCCTTCCGGCTTCGCCCCACCGAGGATCGCGCGGATAGCCTTTTCCTCGCCCTCTTCCAGCCGCCTGTCACGCTCGCTGTCCTGCTTGGCGCGACCCTCGACAGTGGCCACGGCCGCCACATCCTCGGGCGTGTACGTGGCATATCCCTTGGCCAGCGACCGAAGCGGATTGAAGGGCACATCACCGTGGCCTGCGAGCCAGTCCAGCGCGCGCGCCAACGCGCCCACGTGCTTGCGGATCGTGGACGGAGCCAGGTTCTGCTCCCGCTTCAAGCCCGACACCCAACTGGTGGCCCAGGCGAAGGTCAACTCGGCCAGCGCCAGCTCGCGAGGTAGCCGGTTCCCGACGATCGCCAGCAGCTTCCTATCGTCAGCGGCGACATGCTGCGCGGCCAGGTAGCGGCGGATGCCATCGCGCAGGGACTTCTGCACCTCGCGCTTGGCCCCGAATTCTTCCGGCACCACACCGCGATCAAGCAACGCCTCCACGCGGCGCACATATTCGTCGCCTTCGGCCTCATCGTCGAAGCTCAGATAGAGCGGCTTGGGGAGCAAGCCCGCACGCTTGACCGTGTAGTGCCAGGTATCGCCCCGGCGGCGCTTCGTTGCCATGGGAAAACTCGCGTCAACGGATAATCGTCAACCTTACGCCAGTTTGCCACCGAAAAACGAGCGGCAAACGCCGGATTTCGCGTGACGATTGCGTGATTTTGGACAAAAGAAAAGCGCCACATGGGCGCTAAGTCTTTGAACGCAATGGAGGCCAGGGTCGGAATCGAACCGGCGTACACGGCTTTGCAGGCCGCTGCATGACCACTCTGCCACCTGGCCATCGCGCGCGGAGCGCGTTGCCGCGGTCCGCCCAAAAAACAAAACCCCGGTGGTCCGAGGTTTTGCGAAAACTGGAGCGGGAAACGAGACTCGAACTCGCGACCCCGACCTTGGCAAGGTCGTGCTCTACCAACTGAGCTATTCCCGCGTCAGAGTCGGAAAGGATAGCAGAACACGGCCGGATGTGAAGGCCTAGGTGGCGTTTTTTGCATGCTTCCGTAGCGGCCGCCGAAACGACGAAGCCCCGGCAAGGCCGGGGCTTCGAAAGAAACTGGAGCGGGAAACGAGACTCGAACTCGCGACCCCGACCTTGGCAAGGTCGTGCTCTACCAACTGAGCTATTCCCGCATCGGAGCCGCGCATTTTAGCGGCGAAAACGAACCCGTCAAGCCTCGGCGCGCTTGCCGGCGCCAGGCTGCTTCGGCGGATCGCCGCGGAGCATCGGCCAGGCCGCACGCAGGTAGTGCATGCCGGACCAAATGGTCAGCCCGCCGGCGATCACCAGCAGCCCTTCACCGATGTGGTACAGCCGCAGTGCCTCCGCTTCCTTCTCGTGCTGCACGATCAGCACCACCAGCGCGATCATCTGCATCACGGTCTTCAGCTTGCCGATGAATGCGACCTTCACCGTGGCGCGCATGCCGATCTCGGCCATCCACTCGCGCAACGCCGAGATACTGATCTCGCGGCCCACGATGATCGCCGCGGTCACCGCCATCAGGATGCCCGGCCAGCCGCCGCGGTGCGATTCCACCAGCAGGAACAGGGTCACCGCGACCATCAACTTGTCGGCCACCGGGTCCAGGAAGGCGCCGAACGCCGAGGTGAGGTTCATCCGGCGCGCCAGGTACCCGTCCAGCCAGTCGGTCACCGCGGCCAGCAGGAACACGATCGCAGCGGTGATGTTGTGTCCGCGGAACGGCAGGTAGAACACCACCACCATCACCGGCAGCAGCGCAACGCGAAACAGGGTCAGCCAGGTGGGAAGGTTGATGCGCATGATCCTATCCGTCGGTTGTCGGTATCAGTGTCGCACGGCAGCTTGCAGGCTAGCCGTGCAGGGTGGCGTAGATGCGCTCGGCCAGGCCACGATCGATGCCCTTGATCGAGGCCAGCTCCTCCACACCCGCGGCCTCCACGCCCGCCAGGCCGCCGAAGGCCTTGAGCAGCGCCGCGCGTCGGCGGGCGCCGATACCCGGCACGTCCTCCAGCACACTGCGCTCGCGCGCCTTCTCGC
>NZ_DASSES010000148.1:0-33411 GCF_035695185.1 Frateuria sp. | reverse complement strand
TGGAAGTCCTCGATCTTCTCCCAGTCGCCGCGCACCAGCAGCACGTCGCCCACGGCCAGCTGCTGCTCGCGCGGCGACCACATGCGCCGCTCGCCGCGCAGCAGCTCGAGCGGGTAGACGCCGTATTTGTCGCCCAGCTGGGCATCGGCGATGCGCGTGCCGAGCAAGGGCGAGTCCTCGCCGACCACCAACTCGGTGACGTACTTGCCGACCTCGCCGCCGTCCGGCAGCGCCGCATCGATCTGCTTGGGCAGCAGCTTGCGGCCGATCAGCATCAGATAGGCCATGCCGGCGACCGCCAGCATCGCGCCGAGCTTGGTGAACTCGAAGACGCCGAACGGCGGCAGGCCGTGCTTCTGCGCCAGGCTGTCGGTGAGCAGGTTCGAGGACGTGCCGATCAGCGTGCACACGCCGCCCATCTGCGCCGCGTACGCCATCGGCATCAGCACGCGCGCGGGCGAGGTGCCGGTGCGCTGGCACACACGCAGCGCCAGCGGCAGGAAGGTGGCCACCAGCGCGATGTTCTTGACGAACGCCCCCAGCGGGGCGATCACCAGCATCATCGCCAGGGTCAGCAACCAGGGCTTGCGGATGCGCATCAGCAGGCGCGTCAGCGGCTCCAGCGCGCCGGAGCGCTCGATCCCCAGGCTGAGCGCGAACATCGCCGCGACCGTCACGGTCGCCTCGTTGCTGAAGCCCGACAGCGCCTCCTCCGGCGTGACGATGCGCAGCACCACCAGTGCCGCCAGCGCCATCAGCGCGACCAGGTCGATGCGCACCTTCTCGCTGGCGAACAACGCCATCGCACCCACGATGATCGCCACCGTGGCCCAGGCCTGCCAGCTCATGCGCGCGCTCCGCGGCGGCGTGAGGGGCGGCGCGGGACCGGCGGGCGGGGCGGGGCGGCGTTCAGGCGGGTATCGGCTGGCATGGTTCCTTTTGGGCTGCCCGGTCAATGGCGCGGACGCCGGCAGAACATCATAACGGTCGTGGCCGCTGAGCGTCCGGACGCAGACTTCACCACAGCCCCACGCTAACGTATCGTGAGGACTCGCCCTTCACAGGCCATCGCATGAGCCAGCCTGCCTCCGCGCATGCGCCGCGCAAACCGACCGTCGCCCTGGCGCTGGGCGCCGGCGGCGCGAAGGGACTGGCGCACATCGGGGTGATCGAGGAACTGGAGCGACGGGGCTACGTCATCGACGCCATCGCCGGCACCTCGATGGGCGCGCTGATCGGCGGCATCTACGCGATGGGCAAACTCGACGTCTACCGGGACTGGGTCTGCAAGCTGGCCCGGTTCGACGTGTTGCGGCTGGTCGACTGGACCTTTCGCGGCGGCCTGATCAAGGGCGAGCGGATCATCGAGACGCTGCGCGAGCTGATCGGCGACGCGTGCATCGAGGACTTGCCGCTGGCCTACACCGCGGTGGCCACCGACATCGACCGCGAGCGCGAAGTGTGGCTCAGCCGCGGCCAGCTGTTCGACGCCATCCGCGCCTCGATCGCGATCCCCACCATCTTTCGCCCGCACGCGCTCGAGGGTCGCCGGCTGGTCGACGGCGCGCTGCTCAATCCGGTACCGGTGACCCCGCTCATCCGCGAGCGTGCCGATCACCTTTTCGCGATCAGCCTGGATGGCCCATCGGCAACCCTTGCCCCCGAGCGTGACGCCGTGGCCCAGCCCGACGCGGAGCCCGGCTGGCTCGGCCGGTTGCTCTCGCACGGCGAGGACAAGCCTGCGCACGTGCGCGAGCCCGGCGCGCTGGCCTTGTTGACCCAGGCGATGGACCTGATGCAGTCGAATCTCTCGCGGCTGCGCCTGGCCGCCTACGAACCGGACCTGCTGGTCCAGATCCCGCGCGATGCGGCGGCCACCTATGAGTTCTACCGCGCCAGGGAGCTGATCGAACTCGGCCGGGCGCGCACGCGCGAAGCGCTCGAGCAGTTCGAGGCCAAGCGCGGCGGTTGAGCCCGGACCGGTCAGTGCGGGCCGTGCGCGGCCAGATAGGTTTCCAGATAGGCCTTCAGCGCGACGGCATTGTTGTGTTCTTCGTCGCGCGCGCCGTAGAGCAGGGTGACGTGGTTGCGGCGGGCCTTTTCGGCCAGCCCCTGCCATGCCTCCGGGGCGGCATCGAGCTCGCCCGCGTAGCGGTGGCGGAAGCCCTCCCAGCGGATCGGTTCGTGGCCGAACCACTGGCGCAGCTCGCGGGAAGGGCCGACGTCCTTCATCCACAGGTCGAGCGCGGCGTTTTCCTTCTTCAGGCCGCGCGGCCACAGGCGATCGACCAGCACGCGGTAGCCGTCCCCGGGCGAGGGCGGATCGTAGACGCGTTTGATCGCCAGGCTCATGGCGTCCCCCTTGAAGGAACCACGCGCAAGCTTACCCCCGCCGGGTGAACGCCCCGTAGGGCGCAGGCCCGACGGGATGCTTCAAAGCTCCTCGACGCGGGTGACCTTGGCCCGGCGCATCAGCCAGGCCACGCCCCGCAGGTCGGCCAGGCCGACCCACAGGCGGTCGAGCATGCCGTACTTGGAGGTGCCCGCGGTACGCGGGCGATGGCCGACCGGCACGCTGCGGCTCTCGAAGCCGGCGCGGCGCACAAGCGCCGGCAGGTAGCGGTGCATGTGGTCGAAATAGGGCAGGCGCAGGAAGGTCTCGCGCTCGAACAGCTTCAGCCCGCAACCGGTGTCGGGCGTGGCGTCCTTGAGCATGCGCGAGCGCACCGCGTTGGCGATCTTCGAGGAGATCCGCTTGTTGAAGCTGTCGCGGCGCGTGGTGCGCCAACCGGCGAACAGCTTGACCTCGGCCGGCGCGCTGCGGCGCGCGTCGAGCAGCCGCGGGATGTCGGCCGGGTCGTTCTGGCCGTCGCCGTCGAGCGTGGCGACCCACGCACCGCGCGCGGCGCGCACGCCGTTCCACACCGCGGTGCTCTGGCCGCTGCGGCTGACGTGGTGCAGCACGCGCAGTTCCGGGTAGCTGGCCTTCTGTGCAGCCAGCACGGCACGGCTGTCGTCGGTGGAATCGTCGTCCACGTAGACGACCTCGAAGTCCGCCTTTCCGCGCAGCGCGGTGGCGATCTCGGCGAGCAGCGGGGGAATGTTGTCGCGCTCGTTGAACACGGGCACGACGACGGAAAGCTCGGGCATGGGGCCAGTCCGGAGAACGGTTCGGCCGGCGATTATCGCCGATGCGCCTGCCGGGCGCAGGTCCGGTGTAAGGAAAGTGACGGCGGGGCGGTCTCCTCGACCAGCCGGAATGGTCCGGCCCAACGGAGAAGCCCCATGCAATCGCAGTCCCTCGTCGCCTCGGCCCTGCTCACCCTGCTCGCCGCCGGCAGCCTCGGCGTGACCGCCAACGCCCATGCCGCCGGCCGGATGGCCGCTCACGACGGCATGGAAAAGTGCTACGGCATCAACGCCGCGCACAAGAACGACTGCCAGTCGCCGGGTCATTCCTGTGCCGGGCAGGATGCCAGGGCCCGCGACCCGCAGGCGTTCGTGGCGGTCCCCTCGGGGCTGTGCCAGAAGCTCGCCGGCGGCTCGCTGGAGCCGGGCGACGGCATGATGATGAAAAAGGGCTGAGCGTGGCCGCAACGCACGCCTGGCGTGCGCAGCCGATCCCGACCGCGGTCGGGATCGGGCTGCGGCCGGCCCACCTCGCCCACGTGCTGGCGCATCGCCCGCCGGTGCCGTTCTTCGAGCTCCACAGCGAGAACTTCTTCTGTGCCGGGGGTGCGCTGTGGGACGCCTTCGAGGCGCTGCGGCGCGACTATCCGGTGAGCCTGCACGGGGTGGGCCTGGCGCTGGGTTCGACCGCGCCCCTCGACCCCGGCCACCTGGCCGCCCTGCGGGCCCTGGTCGACCGCGTCGAGCCGGCGCTGGTGTCCGAGCACGTCTGCTGGGGCCGGCTCGGTGAGCGCCACTTCAACGACCTGCTGCCCCTGCCCTGCACCGAGGAGGCGCTGTCGTTGATGGTCTCGCGGGTGCGGCAACTGCAGGACGCGCTCGGCCGGCGCGTGCTGCTGGAGAACGTTTCCAGCTACGTGCGCTTCACCCATTCGACGCTCGGCGAAGGCGAGTTCCTCGCCGCGCTGGCACGCGAGAGTGGCTGCGGCCTGCTGCTGGACATCAACAATGTATACGTCAACGCCGTCAACCACGGCGAGGACCCGCGGCGCACGTTCGCCGCGCTCGACCCGGCCACGATCGGCGAGCTGCACCTGGCCGGCTTCACCCGCAAGGAGGGGCTGGGCGGGCCGCTGCTGATCGATTCGCACGACGCACGCGTCGATCCGGCCGTCTGGGCCCTGTACGCCGAGGCCGTAGCGCGGTTCGGGGCCAGGCCCACGCTGATCGAGTGGGACCAGCACCTGCCTGAATTCGGCGTGCTGGAGGACGAGGCACGCCTGGCCGGAGAGATCCTGGATGCCGATGCCACCCTCCCTGCATGAACTGCAGCGCGCCTTCGGCGCGGCACTGGTCGGGGGCGACGGCGAGCCGCTGGCGCCGTGGATCGCCGCGCGCGGCATCGAGCCGGCGGCACGCCTGCGCATCTACCGCCACGCCAACCTCGCCATTCACGTCGAGGCGCTGGCCACCAGCTTTCCGGCGACCCTGCGCCTGCTCGGCGAGGCCTGCTTCGACGGCGTGGCGACCCGCCACGCCGCCTGGATCGGCAGCACCAGCGGCAACCTGCAGGCGTACGGCGCCGATTTTCCGGGCTTCCTCGCCGCACAGCCGGAACTGGCCGCATACGCCTGGGTGGCCGAGGTGGCGCGACTGGAATGGCTGCGCCAGGAGACCGCGCTGGCCGCGCCCGGCAGCCTGGCCGATCCGCTCGCCCTGGTGCTCGCGCTGGCCGCCGCCATCGATCCGGTGGTGCGCCTGCAGCCGCATCTGCGCGTGTGTTCGTCCACCGTGCCGGTGCTCGGGCTGTGGCGTTACGCCATGGAGTCGGGACGCACCGTGGCGCCGGACGGCTCGCCCGAACACGTCCTGCTCTGGCGCGCTCCCGAGGGTATCGCCATGCGTGCGGTCGGGCCGGCACTGGCCGATTTCGCCGGCGCCTTGCTGGCCGGCGAACGGCTGGCGGCGGCCTGCGCACGCGCACCCGCCACCGCGCCACAGGAACTGCTGGCACGGCTGCTCGAACACGGCCTGATCGCCGCCATCTCTCCCGCTACCGAGGACGCTTCCGCATGAACACCCGCACCGTCGCCATCCGCTGGTCCCGCCTCACCGCCTCGCTCGACCAGCTCGCGCCGCTGGCGCTGCTGCTGCTGCGCCTGTTCGTCGCGCTGGCGTTCTGGCGCGCCGGGGTGGTCAAGTGGGACGACCCGTCCGGCACCGCCTACCTGTTCGACAACGAGTACCAGGTCCCACTGCTGGCTCCCGCGCTGGCCGCCACGCTGGCCACCTGGACCGAGCTGGTGCTGCCCTGGCTGCTGGCGCTGGGCCTGGGTACCCGCGTGGTCGCCGCCGTGCTGTTCGTCTACAACATCGTCGCGGTGGTTTCCTACCCGGCGCTGTGGCCGGACGGCCTGTGGCAAGGCCTGGTTGGCGGCGACTTCAACGACCACAAGGCGTGGGGCCTGATGCTGCTGGCCCTGCTTGCGCTGGGCGCGGGCCGCTGGTCGCTCGATGCGCTGGCCGCGCGCGGGTGGCGCCGTCCACCGGGCTGACCCGCCCGCCGCGCTCGCCCGGACCCGCCGCCGGGGGACCGCAGCGGCTTCACAGCTCGCTGATGCGGCGCTCGCCGAGCCCGTCGATGGCCACGCGCCATGCCTGCTCGACGGCGTCGAACGAGCCGCGGTCCTTGTGGTTGGCGAGCATCACCAGCGTGCCGTGTCGCAGCGGCACCTCGCGCCCGAACCAGCCATCGCGCTGGAACGTGCGGCGCGTGGCGGTCTGCCGGGCGGGCACATAGAGCACCACCACCGGCTGGCCGTCCGGGCGGTTGACCAGGTGCACGGTGTGGAACGGGCCGACGTCGCAGACGTGCACGTAGGTGGTGTCGGCCGGCAGCGGCCCGCGCAGCGCGGCGTGCCGTGCGGCAAAGGCGGCGGCCACCGGCGCCGCGGCCAGCGGCCGGGTGAGCTGCAGCGAGCCGATCTCCTCGGGCATGTGCGCCACCGCCAGCGTCGGCAGTGCGCGTGCCTGCGCCTGGCGCCAGGCGATGCCGCCGCCGCCCAGGACGATCAGCAACGACGCGGCCAGGCCCAGCGCGACGTGGCGGCGGCGCGCGTGCTGCCGGCGCACGCCGGTGGCCTGCGCGAGCAGCACGCGCTCGGCCAGGCCCTCGGGCAGCGCCACGTCGAGCGCGCCGTGCAGGGCATGCTCGAAGTGCTGCGCCTTCTCCCACGCCGCGGCACAGGTCGGGCAGGCCTCGCGGTGGGCGCGCATGGCGGGATCGGGGCCCTGCGGCTCGGCGCCCAGGCGACGGCGGAACTCAAGGCAATCCACGCTGCACCTCCGGGCGTTCGCCATGCACGATGGCCTTGAGCTTCTGGCGCGCGCGGAACAGCTGGGTCATCACCGCGCCGGGTTGCTGGCCCAGCTCGGCCGCGATCTCCTCGCAGCTCATGCCGCCCAGCACCTGCAGCAGCAGCGGTTCGCGGTATTTGTGCGGCAACTTGTGCATGGCCTCGCGCAGTTGGGCGGCATCGCCGTGCCGTTCGGGGCTGGCCCAGGCGGCATCCTCGGCGAGCCCCTCGTCCAGCTCGGTGGTGTCCAGGCGCCGGCGTTCGTGCAGGCGCGCGTGTTCCCGGCGCAGGATGGTCAGCAGCCATGGCCGGGCCGCCTCCGCCTCGCGCAGCGCGTCGAGGTTCTTCCAGGCGCGCAGCAGGGTTTCCTGCACCAGGTCCTGTGCCAATGCGTCCTGCCCGCACAGCCAGTAGGCGAAGCGGTACAGGTCGCCGGCATGGGCGCGGGTCAGCGCTTCGAATTGTCGCTGTCGGGAGTTCACCTGTGAGAAGACCGGGCCCAGCCGCTTCATCTTTCAGGCGCTCCCCTCGGTCAGCGCAGCTTGCCCAGGATGCCGTCGAGCTCGTCGTTGCTGTGGTAGTGGATCACCAGCTTGCCGCGACCGCCGCGGCCCTGCGCCAGCTCCACGCGGGTGGCGAAGCGCTCGCCCAGCTCGCGCTCCAGCGCGTCGATGTTCGGATCGCGCGAACCGGCCCTGGCCTTGCCCTTGGGCGCGGCCTGCGCGCGGCGCGCGGCCTCTTCCAGCTCGCGCACGCTCCAGCCCAGGGTCGAGGCCTGGCGTGCCAGCGGCACCGCGATGCCCTCGTCCAGGGTGAGCAGGCAGCGGGCGTGGCCCATTTCCAGCTTGCCCTCGTCCAGCAGCTTCTTGATCGGCGCCGGCAGGTCGATCAGGCGCAGCAGGTTGGACACCGCCGCGCGCGAGCGGCCGACCGCGTCGGCGGCCTGCTGGTGGGTGAGGTCGAAGTCGTCGATCAGGCGCTTGAGCGCGTCGGCCTCCTCCAGCGGGGTGAGGTCCTGGCGCTGGATGTTCTCGATCAGCGCCATCGCCGGCACCGCGGCCTCGTCGACCGTCTTGACCAGGGCGGGGATCTCGCTCATCTGCGCGCGCTGGGCCGCACGCCAACGGCGCTCGCCGGCGATCAGCTCGTAGCTGTTGCTGCCCAGTGCGCGCACCACCACCGGCTGGATCAGGCCCTGCGCCTTGATCGAGGCGGCCAGTTCGTCCAGCGCCTCTTCGTTCCAGTGGCGGCGGGGCTGGTACTTGCCCGGCTGGATCTGCTGGATCGGCAGTTGGCGCAGCTCGCCTTCCTGTTCCAGCGGCGAGGCGGTGCCGGCGCCGTCGCCGCCGAGCAGCGCGTCCAGCCCGCGGCCGAGTCCCCGTTTCTTCGCGGCGGCCATGGTTACTCCTGGTGGATGTCGGCGGCCGCGTCGAGCGTCGCGCCGGTGTCGTGCATGTCGTTGAGCGCGGCCACGGCCGCCTGCGCACCGCGCTCGCGGCGGATGATCTCGCCGGCCAGGCCGATGTAGGCGATCGCGCCACGCGAGCTGCGGTCGTACAGGTGGATCGGCTGGCCGTGGCTGGGCGCCTCGGCCAGGCGCACGTTGCGCGGGATGATCGAGCGCAGGACCTTGTCGCCGAAGTGCTGGGTCAGCTGCGCGGAGACCTCGTTGCCCAGGTTGTTGCGCACGTCGTACATGGTGCGCAGCAGGCCCTCGATCTCGAGCCTGGGGTTCAGTCGCTGGCGCACCGCCTTGACCGTGTCGAGCAGGCTGGAGAGCCCTTCCAGCGCGAAGTATTCGCACTGCACGGGCACCAGCACCCCGTCGGCCGCGGCCAGCGCGTTGAGCGTGAGCAGGTGCAGCGAGGGCGGGCAGTCGATCAGGATCGTCTGGTATCGGTCGCCGATCTTGGCCAGCTGTTCCCTGAGCCGGCTCTCGCGGGCGATCGCGTCCATCAGCTTGAGCTCGGCGGCGGTCAGGTCGCCGTTGCCAGGCAAGAGGTCGTAATGCGCCTCGGTGGCGACGATGGCCCGCTCGATGGGCGATTCGTCCAGCAGTACCTCGCAGCCGTTGGGCTTGGCCTCGCGCTTGTCCACGCCCGAGGCCATGGTGGCGTTGCCCTGCGGGTCCAGGTCGACCAGCAGCACCTTGCGCTTGGCCGCGGCCAGGGCCGCCGCGAGGTTGACCGCCGTGGTGGTCTTGCCGACGCCGCCCTTCTGGTTGGCGACAGCGATGATGCGTGCCATGGGTCGATAGCTACCGGTTGCGCGGAAAGGGGCCTAGTGTAGTGCGTCCGGCGCGAGGGGCGACCCGCCGGCCGGGGGCGTTCGCCGACGCGCGTCGCATCACAGGCCGCCGACCGGGTCGCGGCGGTGGCGAAGCCGGAGCCAGCAGGCAAGTTCCAGCCCCAGTCCGGCAAGCAACAGCGGCACGCCGGTCAGCGGCTGGCCGAAGAAGGCCGGGCCCAGGCCCAGCGTGAACGCGGCGGCGCCGGCGACGAGCAAGGTGAGACTGGCCAGGTGGCGCATGCTGCGTGGCTCCGGGAATCGGCCTTCGAGCATAGCTCCGACCGGGTCCTTACGTGCGGCCGAGTACCAGCAGCTGCCGCTCCGCCTCCAGCCCCGGCACTTGCAGCGCATGCCGTTCGCACAGACGGAAGCCGGCCGGGATGCCGGCCAGCTCGTCCTCCGCCGAAGGGCCTTTCATCGCCAGCCAGCTTCCCCCGGACGCCAGCAGGTGGCCGCCCCAGCCGAGCATGTCGGCCAGGCTGGCGAAGGCGCGCGCGGTGATGCACTCGAACTGGCCCTGGAGGTCTTCCACGCGCGACTGTACGGCCCGCACGCCCTCCAGCTTCAGCGCGCGGATCGCCTCGCGCAGGAAGCGCACCTTCTTGCCGTTGGAGTCCACCAGCAGGATCTCGCGGCCGGGGGCGGCGATGGCCAGCGGGATGCCGGGCAGGCCGGGGCCGGTGCCGAGGTCGGCGAGCGTGCTGCCGTGCACGTGGGGCAGGATGGCCAGCGAATCGAGCAGATGGCGGGTGACCATCTCGGCCGGGTCGCGCACGGCAGTGAGGTTGTAGGTCGCGTTCCAGCGCTCCAGCAGCGCGAGGTAGTCCAGCAGGCGCCTGGGCGCGTCGTCGGGCAGTGCCAGGCCGAGCGCGGCGAGGCCGTGTTCGAGGCGGTCGTGCAGCAGGGCGCGGGTCATGGCTCGAGCTCGGGAAAGGCCAGCCGCACAGTATCGGCCGCGGCTGGCGGGGATGCCAGCGTGGCGCTTCAGGCGAGGTCGAGGTCGACCCGGGTGACCATCATGCCGCGCTCGCGCAGGGCGGCATTGAGCCGCTGCTTGAGGCGATGGCCGAGGTGCCGGCGGTCTTCGCCCGCCTCGGCCGGTTCGGCCTGCAGCGCGTCCAGTGCACCGGTGCGGATCAGCTGCTCGACCTGGTCGATCACCGCGTCGGCGCGCTCCGGCTCCAGCACCTGCCAGTACACCGTGCCGTGAATGTCGTGGGCGGAGGCCCGTGCTTCCCGGAAATGCAGCACCTGCCCGCTCAGGTCGATGCGGTGGCCGATCCTCTGCAGGCCCGGCAACACCAGGTGCACGCCCGGCTGCAGCAGGCGCAGCAGCTTGCCGCCGCGATACAGGCTATGGACCTGTCCCGCCGGCACGCGCTTGACCGCGCTGGCGAGCAGAGCCAGGCAGGTGGTCAGCAGGAGCAGCGCGGTTGTCATCGAATTCAGACGCTTGCGGTGGGTTGTTCGAACGGTGGAACAGAAGGCCGGACAACATGTTGCTACAGCGCATCTTAATAACCATTTAACGGCTCGAACCGCGATCCGCCGCACGGATTCGCGCGGTGCCCCGCACAGCCTCCCCATCGGCGGCCAGCGGCGGGACTTGAGCGCCTTGCGGTGGCGTACCACACGCCCTGGCAGTTGCCGGCCAAACCGCCCACCACCCTTCATCATCGCCTTCCCGCGAACGTCCACGCACCGCGCCCGGGCGTCGCGTGGCACGCGGGCCGGTGGGGCCACCCGACGCCAAGCGCGCCGTGCCACCCGCCGGCAGGCGGAAAAGCTCACGAACGCATCACCCGCTTGAAACAACCATCCGCCCAGAACCGGCCCTCGGGAGACAGACATGAACACACTGTTGCGCTTGCAGAAGCGCCTTCTGGCGAGCCTGATCACCGGCTCGGTGGCCACGCTCGCCGTCGCGCCGACCCTGTCGTGGGCGCAGACTGCCAATGCCACCCTGCGCGGTACCGGCCCGGCCAACACCGAGGTCACCGCCCGCAACGTGGCGACCGGCTCGGTGCGCCGCACGCGGACCGGCGCGGACGGCAGCTATGCGCTGCCCGGCCTGCAGCCGGGCACCTACCAGGTCGACGCGGGCGCCGGCACCGAACGCACCGTCACCCTGTCCGTGGCCTCCACCGCCACGCTCGACCTGGGCCAGCCGCAGCCCGTCCCGGCCGGCGCGCCGTCGGCCGCCGCCGCAACGACCCTGAGCGGCGTGTCGGTCACCGCCACGACCCTGCAGGAGGTGAAGACCTCCGAGGTCGGCAACACCATCTCGCTGCGCCAGATCCAGACCATCCCGCAGATCTCGCGCAACTTCCTCGAGTTCGCCGACACGGTGCCGGGCATGGTGTTCACCGTCGACTCCAAGGGCAACACCTCGCTGCGCGGCGGCGCGATGAACAACAGCTCGGTCAACGTCTACGTCGATGGCGTCGGCCAGAAGAGTTACGTCAAGGAAGGCGGCGTCAGCGGCCAGTTCGGCAGCCAGGGCAACCCGTTCCCGCAGCTGGCGATCGGCGAGTACAAGGTCATCACCTCCAACTACAAGGCCGAGTACGACCAGATTTCCTCCGCCGCGGTGACCGCGCAGACCAAGTCCGGCACCAACGAGTTCCACGGCGAGACCTACTACCGCTACACCAACGACGCGTTCCGCGAGCGCACGCCGGCCGAGAGGGACTCCGGCACCAAGACCAGTTCGGAAGAGAAGGAGTACGGCTTCGCCATCGGCGGGCCGATCATCAAGGACAAGATGCACTTCTTCGCCACCTACGAGGCCAAGCGCTTCGACACGCCGATCACGGTGGTGCCGAGCGCCGACGGCGCGCCGGGCGTGCCCTACCTTCCGGGAGACGTGGCGGCACAGTTCGGTCCGGCCGGGCTGAACTTCAAGGAAGACCTCTATTTCGGCAAGCTCGACTGGGAGCCGACCGACCGCGACCGCTTCGAGGCCAGCGCGCAGATCCGCCGGGAGAACCAGCTCGGCGGCGTGGGCGACCAGAACGCCGTCACGGCCGCCTACAACACGCGCAACAACGACAAGCGCTATGCGCTGCGCTGGCAGCACAGCGGCGAGGCCTACTTCAACGAGCTGCTGCTGACCTACGAGGACGCCTTCAACGCGCCGACCGCCCTGAACTACGGCAACGGCGCGGTCTACACCTGGGAACGCCCGGCCGACGATCCGGTGATCATCCAGACCGGCGCGGCCAACCCGCTGGCCACGCAGAACAAGGGCCAGAAGGGGCCGGCGATCCAGGACGATTTCACCTTCAACGACCTGCAGTGGCACGGCGACCACGTGATCAAGCTGGGCTTCAAGAAGAAGATGGTCACGTTGCACGCCGCCGACGCGGCCGACGTCAACCCGCAGTTCTATTACAACGTCACGCCGGCCGGCACGGACGCCACCCCGTACAAGGCCTTCTTCACCAAGCCGGTCACCGGCCTCGGGCTCGCCCCCACGGTATCGACCAAGAGCCACCAGTTCGGCGCCTACATCCAGGACGACTGGGACGTCACCGACAAGCTCACGCTGAACCTGGGCGTGCGCTGGGACTACGAGCGCACGCCGTCGTACACGAACTTCGTCACGCCGGCGAACGTGGTGGCGGCGCTCAACAGCCAGGACCCGAACGCGCCGGCGGGGCAGACCTACGCGCAGTCCCTGGCGCTCGGCGGCATCGACATCAACGACTACATCAGCAACGGCCACAACCGCTCCGCCTACAAGGGCGAGTGGCAACCGCGCCTGGGCTTCTCCTATGACCTGTTCGGCGACGAAGCCCACGTGATCTTCGGCGGCGCCGGCCGCGCCTACGACCGTGACCTGTACGACTACCTGCAGCTGGAGACCACCAAGTCGGCGCTGCCGCAGTACACGATCTATTTCCGCGATCCGGCGACCGGGCTGTGCCACCGGGGCTCGTCGCCCTGCTACGACTGGGATCCCGCCTTTCTCGACGGCCTGGGCAACCTGCAGGCGCTGCTCGGGCCGAGCAGCAATACCGGCACGGAAGTCGATCTGCTCAATAACCGGCTGAAGGCGCCGTACTCGGACCAGTTCAGCCTGGGCATGCGCAACCAGGTGGGCGAGTGGAACACCAGCGCGACGGTCTCGCGCATCCTCAGCCATGACGGCTTCGCCTTCACGCTGGGCAACCGCTATCCGAACGGCGCGTTCTATGACAACCCCCAGCTGTGCAACCCGACGGCAACCCCCGGCATCAGCCAGCCCTGGGGTTGTCCTGTGCCGGGCTTCGGCTCGCTGATCATCGGCAACAACGGCATCGCCACCCGCACCACGCAGGTGCTGCTGTCGGCGGAAAAACCCTACACCAGGGAGTCGCACTGGGGGGCGACATTCGCCTACACCTTCACCCACGCCAAGCAGAACCGCGACATCAACGAGCACTATTCGTTCGACGAGGCGACGATCAACGACTACCCGTTCATCACCTCCAATGCCGCGGCCAAGCATCGCTTCGTCGCCACCGGCAACGTGGACGGGCCGTGGGGCACCACCCTGTCGGCCAAGCTCACCCTTGCCACGCCGCTGCCGTTCAACGGCATCGCCTGCTATGACGGGGTGGTGTTCCCGGCCGGCAACAACTGCATCCCACAGGCGGCGACGCCGGGCGGCTCGCGGTTCCTGTTCGGCGGCAAGATCTGGGGTTACCGCGACATCGATTTCCAGGCGACCAAGAACTTCGACCTGGGCCACGGCGTGACCCTGTTCGGCCGCTTCGACGTACTGAACGTGTTCAACTGGGACAATTTCGTCGACTACGTCCCGACCTACGCGAACGGCCACGCGACGGTGGAGTACAACCGCCTCGGCAACATCACCTTCGTGCCGCGCACGTTCAAGTTCGAAGTCGGCCTGAACTTCTAGCGGCCGGGACATCGCGCCGCAGGGCTGCGGACCGCCCTGGAGGGCTGCCTCGCGGCGGGGCGCGGCCGTCCAGGGTCCGTCGTCCGCGCCGGCGCGTGCCGTCCGGCGATGGCCGGTTGTCTTCCCCCCTTACGGATGCGGTCTTCATGGCTTCCCGATCGACCCACGCACTGACCACCGGCCTGTTCGCCGCGATGCTCGCCGCGGCCGCCCCGGGCCCGGCCCGGGCAGCGACACCGGCGCCCGCGGCGACCAGCTATGCCGCGCTGGCGCCTGCGCAGCAGCGGATGATCGACGACCTGGAGCGGCGCACCTTCGACTGGTTCTGGGACAGCGCCGATCCCAGGACCGGGCTGGTGCCCGACCACTACCCGGGCGAGTCCTTCTCCAGCATCGCCGCCGTCGGCTTCGGGCTGACCGCCTACGGCGTGGGTGTCGAGCGCGGCTACGTCACGCGCGGGCAGGCGGCCGCACGCACACTCGCCACGCTGCGCTTCTTGAAGGACGCCCCGCAGAACGGCAGCGAGGACGACACCGCCGGCTACCACGGCTTCTATTACCACTTCCTGGACATGCAGACCGGCAAGCGCTTCGGCCGCTGGGTGGAGCTGTCCAGCGTCGACACCACGCTGCTGCTCGGCGGCGTGCTGTTCGCGCAGTCCTACTACGACCGCGACACGCCGGCCGAACGCGAGATCCGCGCGTTGGCCGACACGATCTACCGCCGCGTCGACTGGCCCTGGATGCAGCCGCGCGCGCCGCTGATCAGCATGGGCTGGACCCCGGGCGGCAAGTTCATCCCGGCCGACTGGAAGGGTTACAACGAAGGCATGCTGGTCTACCTGCTCGCACTGGGCTCGCCCACGCACCCGGTGCGACCGGCCGCCTGGAAGGCGTGGACCTCGACCAACGACAAGACCTGGGGCGCGTTCTACGGGCAGACCTTCCTCAACTTCGCGCCGCTGTTCGGCCACCAGTACAGCCACGTCTGGGTGGATTTCCGCGGCATCCGCGACGACTGGAACCGCGAGCACGACCTCGACTACTTCCAGAACAGCCGTCGCGCCACCTACAGCCAGCGCAGCTACGCGATCGCCAACCCCGGCCACTGGACCGGTTACGGCGCCGACGTGTGGGGCCTGACCGCCAGCAATGGGCCGGGCGGCATCGTCGTCGAGCAGGGCGACAAGACGCTCCGGTTCGAAGGCTACACGGCGCGCGGCGCCGGCCTGGACTACATCTCCGACGACGGCACCATCGCGCCCACCGCGGCGGGCGGCTCGATCGCCTTCGCGCCGGAGATCGTGGTTCCCGCCCTGGCGGCGATGCGGCAGCGCTACGGCAAATGGATCTATGACCGCTACGGCTTCGTCGATGCGTTCAACCCGAGCTTCCACACCCGGACCGAGCTGCGTACCGGCCGGCTGGTACCCGAGCTGGGCTGGGTCGACAGCGTGCAGCTGGGCATCGACCAGGGGCCGATCGTGCTGATGATCGAGAACTGGCGCAGCGGTTTCGTGTGGGACGTGATGCGGCGCAACCCTTATCTTCGCAAGGGGCTGGAGAAGGCCGGCTTCACCGGAGGCTGGCTGGATCAGGCGCCGGCCTCGCCGTGAATCACGCGGCGGCCGGCCCCTCCTGTCCGTGCCAGGCGCCGGTGGCGCCGACAGCCATCGGGCCGGCATTCGGCTCCCCTGGCCGCGCGCGGCCGGTGGCGCACACGCCGGGCGGCATCGGCGCCCGGGTGCGGCGACCGTGAGCACGAACCCCGCAACGACGGCACCGGCCACGGCCGTGGTGGTGATGGGGGTCTCCGGCTCCGGCAAAAGCACCATCGCACGCCGGCTGGCCGATGCGCTCGGCTACGGGTTCCTCGACGGCGACGATCTGCACCCGGCCGCCAACGTCGCCAAGATGCGTGCCGGCGTGCCGCTCGAGGATGCCGACCGCCTTCCCTGGCTGGATGCGATCGCCGCCTGGATGGGGTCGCAGCTGGCGGCCGGCCGCAGCGTGGTGGTCGCCTGCTCGGCGTTGAAGCGTGCCTACCGGGAACGCCTGCGCCGGGCCGGGCCGGGCGTGCGCTTCGTCTACCTGGCGGTCGGCCACGACGAGCTGGCGCGGCGCATGCGCGCGCGCGAGCACTTCATGCCGCCCCGCCTGCTGGGCAGCCAGCTGGCCACGCTGGAGGAGCCGGACAGCGACGAGCCGGCGCTGCGGGTGGACGGGAACGGCACGGTGGACGCGGTGGTCGGGCGCGCGTTGCGGGGGCTGGCGCGGATGGGTCGGCCGGATCTCCGCCAGAGCGGGCCGCGCACGAGGTGAACTTTCCGGGTGGGCAGGCGGGCGGGGTCCGCCGCCGGAGCGGCCCCGCCCCGACCCCCTCCCCGAGGGGAGAGGGCGCCGACCGCGTCAGAAGCGGCCGGCGCGGAAATCGGCGATCGCCTCGTGGATCTGCGCCGGGGTGTTCATCACGAACGGCCCGTAGCGGGCGACGGTTTCGTTGAGCGGCCGGCCGGCCACCACCAGCAGGCGCGCGGCGGTGGTGCCGGCGCCCAGGGTCAGGCGGTCGCCCCCGGACAGCACCGCCAGCTCACCGCGCGGCAGCGGCTCGCCGCCGACCTCGGCGCGTTCGCCCTCGAACACGTAGGCGAAAGCGTGGTGTTCCGACGGCAGGTCGAGCTCGAAGCGCGCGCCGGCGCCCAGCGTGATGTCCAGATAGAGCGGCTCGGTGGCGATGCCCTGCACCGGGCCGATCGCCTCGCCCAGGCGGCCGGCGATCACCCGCGCCTGCACGCCCGGGGACGGTTCGACCCGGGGAATGCGCTCGGGCGCGATGTCCTGGTAGCGCGGCGCGGTCATCTTGTCGGCCGCCGGCAGGTTCACCCACAGCTGGAAACCCCACATGAGGCCGTTTTCCTGCTGCGGCATTTCCGAGTGCAGGATGCCGCGCCCGGCGGTCATCCACTGCACGCTGCCGGGGCCGAGGTCGCCCTGGTTGCCGTGGTTGTCGCCATGGCGCATGTGCCCGGCAAGCATATAGGTGACCGTCTCGAAGCCACGGTGTGGGTGCTCGGGAAAGCCCGCGATGTAGTCCCCGGCCTGGTCGGAACGGAACTCGTCCAGCAACAGGAACGGGTCGAGCATGTCCAGGTTGGGCTGGCCGATGATGCGCTTGAGCTTCACGCCGGCGCCGTCGTTGGTATCGATGCCGCGCACGCGGCGGGTGATGGTGCGTTGGCTCATGGGGAACGCCTCCGGCTGGCAGGGACATCCCCGAGCATGGGGCCGCTGGCCGGCGGGGGGAAGCGCGGCGGCGTGAACGGATCGTTCGACCCACGCATCCACAGGGCGCGGGCCGCTGCGCCAGCATCGGTACATCGGTCACGCCCCGGTGCGCTGCTACAGGGGGCCCGCCACGCGCCGCTGCGGCGCAGTTCCACTTCGCGCTTTCCATGAAGCCTTGCCCGTGCGCCAGGACGATCGGATGCGATGCCGGCCTCCGCCGGAGGCAGGCGCACCCGCGTCATGCGGGTCGGGAAGACGGCGCTGGTGCCCAGCGGCGCGACCCACAGCGCGGTCGGCTCGAGCGTTGATCGGCCGGCAGAACGCCGGACCGCCCCGCCGGTTCAGTGCACCCAGTGGCCACTGCGCTGGCGCGGCGGCGGCGGGGCCTCCTCGCCCGTGGGGGCGGGCGTGCGGGCCAGCGCGGCCAGCTCCGCCTCGGTGGCCGGATGCTCGTGCCAGTAGTGGTCGACCGCCGCAAGCACCGGCGCCACCTGCGCCAGGCACTCGTCGTATTCCTCATCGGTCAGCTTCTCGAACTCGGCCTCGGCCGAGAGGACGCCCTCGTCGACCGCCAGCGCCATCACCGGCCCGAGCATCTCCATCAGCTGCGGGTCCTCGGCCAGGCGCTTCTCCCACAGCGCGGCGCGCAGATCGATGCCGCGGCTGAAGCCCTCGCACCAGCCGGCCGCCGAGAGTGCCGGGCCGGTGTCGGTGTCGACTTCGCCCAGGATCGGCTCGTAGGCGTCCACGTCCAGCTCGACGCGGATCGAGTCGTTCAACTTGGCCAGCAGCTCGAGCACGCGGTTGCCTTCGGCCTCGTCCGCGAAGGGGTCGTGCAGCACCTCCGGCAGCCATTCGTCCGGCAGCACCTCGAGCGGGCCGACGGCGACCGCCGAGAGCATGCCGTGCACGCCGTCGAGCAGCAGGCGGCCATCGTCGGCATGGGCGCGCAGGTAGCGGTCCAGCTCGTCCAGTTCCTCGTCGGTGAGGGAGCTGGGCCATTCATCAGGCGGGGTGCTGTTCATCGTTCCTCAGATATCCAGATCGAGCGTCACCGGGGTGTGATCGGACGGCCGTTCCCACTTGCGCGGCACGCGGTCGATGGCGGCCGCGCGCGCGGTGCCCTTCAGCGCATCGCCGAGCAGGATCAGGTCGATGCGCAACCCCAGGTTGCGGCGGAAGGCACCTTGCCGGTAATCCCACCAGCTGTGGTGACCGGCGTCCTGTTCGAACAGACGGAAGCTGTCGTGCAGACCCAGGCCGGTGATCGCATGGAGCGCCTCGCGCTCGGGCACCGAGCACAGCACCGAGTCGCGCCAGGCGACCGGGTCGTGCACGTCGCGGTCGTCCGGCGCGATGTTGAAGTCGCCCAGCACGACCAGGTTCGGGTAGCGCTCGTGCTCGCGCGCGATGAACTCGCGCACCTTGGCCAGCCAGTCGAGCTTGTAGTCGTACTTCGGGTCGCCCACCGCCTTGCCGTTGACCACGTACAGGTCGATCACGCGAAGGTCGCCGACGGTGGCGGCCAGGATGCGCCGCTGCGGATCGTCCAGCCCGGGGATGTCGGTGACCACGTCGGTGGGCGCGTGCCCGCGGGCGAGGACCGCTACCCCGTTGTAGGTCTTCTGGCCGGAGAACACCGCGCGGTAGCCGGCGGCGGCAAGCTCGTCGACCGGAAACTTGCTGTCCTCCAGCTTGGTCTCCTGCAGCGCCACGATGTCCGGCTGCGCCTCGGCCATCCACTGGGTCAGCTGCGGCAGGCGCACCTTCAGCGAGTTCACGTTCCAGGAGGCGATTTTCATCGGCGCATTGTAGGGGATGGATGCAGCCAGCCCGAGGGGCTCGTGCCCGCGGCCCGGTGTCACCCCCGTCCGGCGCGGCGGCGGCGCCAGGCCAGCAGGGGCTGTGCGCTGAAGCCGTGCACCACCGTACTCAGCGCGGTCACGGTGACGACGATGCCGGCCAGGTGTCCGGCCTGGGCTCCAGCCACGCCGTGGGTGATCGCGTAGCACAGATAGTTGATGCCGCCGATGCCGCGAATGCCCAGCCAACCGACCATCAACCGCCGCTGCCAGGGCCAGCCACTGCCCAGGGTGACCAGCCACACGGCCAGCGGGCGCACCACGAAGAACAGCACCGCCGCCATGCCCACGCCATCGATGTCCCAATGCCGCGCCACCGCGATGCCCAGCAGCAGGACAAGCAAGGGTGCGAGCAGGTGCTCCATGGTGTCGCCGAAGACCAGCGCGTCGCTCATCAGCCGGCCGACGGCCTGCACCGGTTCGCCGCGGTCTTCCCGGCCGACCACCGGCGGCCCGGCCACGAACTCGGCCGGCAACGGTTCATCGCGCTCGCGACGGCGCAGGCGCGGGTGCGGATGCTCGCGGACCACGCCGACCTCGACCATGCGCATGCCGGCGCCGGCGGCAAAGGCGGCCAGGAAGCCGAGCGCGCCGACGCTCTGGGCGGCCGCGTAGGTCAGCGCGATCAACCCGAGGGTCAGCAGGGCGCTCGGGCCCGGGTCGCGCTGGATCAGCATCAGGCGGGTGCTCAGCCAGCCAATCCCCCAGCCCATCGCAAAGCCGATCCCCAGGCCACCCACCACGCCCCAGACCAGCTCCAGCAACGCCCAATGGCCGAACAGGCCCCACGACCATGGCGTGGCCAGCAGCGTCAGGCCGAGCAGCAGGAACGGCATCGCGCTGCCGTCGTTCATGCCCGCCTCGCCGGACAACGCCACGCGCAGCCCGTCGCGGTCGGCGGCATTGTCCACGGCAATCACGCTGGCCAGCACCGGATCGGTGGGCGCCAGCATCGCCGCCAGGATCAGCGCGACCGGCCAGTCCAGCCCGAGCAGCAGCCGCGCCGCGAGCGTCATGCCGGCGATGCCGAGGAACATGGCCGGAAAGGCCAACCGCCGGGCCATGGCCGCCGGGCCAGCGTCCAGGGGCACGCGCAGCTTCAGCCCGCCGACGAACAGCGAGATGATCAGCGCCACTTCGGTCAGGCGCTCCATCCACGCCGCGTCGCGCAGGAAGTCGACGTTGAGCAGGTCCAGTCCCCACGGCCCGACGGCGGCGCCGACCGCCAGATACAGCGCGAAGTGGGTGACCGGCAATGGCCTGATCCAACCGGTCGCCAGTGACATCAACAGCAGCAGTCCGCCGACCGCCGCCATCCATCCGAGAAATCCCATGTCGGTCCCAGTCAGCCTGGACAGGCCCCGGATCGTCGCGATACCCGCATTCACACGGCATGAAGGGGCCGGCGGTGTCCGGGGACTCGCGCGGCAGGCCTCGCGCCGGTCAGGACCGTACCAGCCGCGAATTACGTTCGGTCGCCGCCGGAACCGGCTCGCGGGGGCAGCCTGCCGGCGCGCCGGGCCCGGAGTCTCACGCCAGGCCGTGGCTGCGCAGCAGCGCCTCGGGTTCGGGCTTGCGGCCGCGGAAGGCGATGAAGCTCTCCAGTGCGGGGCGGCTGGCGCCGACGGCGAGGATCTCGCGGCGGAAGCGCTCGCCGGTGGCACGGTCGATCACGCTGCCGCCGTGCTCGGTGAGCGCCTCGAACGCGCCGAACGCATCGGCCGAGAGCAGTTCCGCCCACAGGTAGCTGTAATAGCCGGCCGCGTAGCCACCCGAGAAGATGTGCGTGAAAGCATGCGGGAAGCGCTGCCACGCCGGCGGATGCAGCACCGCGACCTGGTTGCGCACTTCCTCCAGCACCTCCATCGTGCGCGCGCCGCGGACCGGGTCGTATTCCAGGTGCAGCAGGAAGTCGAACAGCGCGAACTCGAGCTGACGCACCAGGAACAGGCCGGCGTGGTAATGCCGCGCGTCAAGCATGCGCTGGTAGAGCTCGTCGGGCAGCCGCTCGCCGGTCTGCCAGTGGCGCGCGAACAGGTCCAGCGCCTCGCGATTCCAGCCGAAGTTCTCCATGAACTGGCTGGGCAGCTCGACCGCGTCCCATTCGACGCCGTCGATGCCGCCGATCGACGGCAGCGCGATCTCGGTCAGCAGGTGGTGCAGGCCGTGGCCGAATTCGTGGAACAGCGTCAGCACGTCGTCGTGCTTGAGCAGCGCCGGCCGGCCCTCGGTGGGCGGGGCGAAGTTGCAGGTTAGGAAGGCGATCGGCAACTGGTGCTGTGCGGCATCGTCGAAACGTGCGCGGCAGACGTCCATCCAGGCGCCGCCGCGCTTGCCGTTGCGCGCGTAGAGATCGACGTAGGCGCCGGCGAACACGCGGCCCTCGGCATCGCGCACGTCGTAGTAGCGCACGTCCGGATGCCAGACGTCGACGTTGTCGCGGGGGCTGAGGGTGATGCCGTAGAGCCTGCCGGTGAGCGCGAACAGCCCCTCGATGACCGCCGGCAGAGGGAAGTACGGCTTGAGTTGTTCCTCGTCCAGCGCATAGCGCTGCTGGCGCAGCTTCTCCGAGGCGTAGGCGACGTCCCAGGGTTCGAGGTTGTCCAGCCCGAGCTCCGCCTGCGCCCAGGCGCGCAGTTCATCCAGCTCCTGCTGCGCGACGGGCCGGGCGCGCGCGGCCAGGTCGTGCAGGAACTCCATCACCTCGGTGGGCGAGCCGGCCATCTTGGTGGCGAGCGATTCCTCCGCGGCGTTGGCGAAGCCAAGCAGCTGCGCGGCCTCGTGGCGCAGCTTCAGGATCTGCTCGATGCGCTCGCTGTTGTCGAATCTGCCCGCGTCCGGGCCCTGGTCGGAGGCACGGGTCTGGTAGGCCCAGTAGACCCGCTCGCGCAACGCGCGGTTGTCTGCATAGGTCAGCACCGCCTGCACGCTCGGTTGCTTCAAGGTGACCAGGAACCCTTCCAGGTCCTGCTCGGCGGCATAGCGGCGCAGCACGCCCCGGGCCGACTCCGGCACACCGGCCAGGTCGCGCTCGTCGGTGATGTGCTCGTGCCAGGCCTCGGTCGCGTCGAGCACGGCGTTGGCGAATTCGGTCGACAGCCGCGACAGGGTCACGCCGATCTCGCGGTAGCGCGAGCGCGCCGGCTCCTCCAGCGCGACGCCGGACAGCCGGAAATCGCGCAGCGCGTGCTCGACCAGGGCACGCTCGGGACGCGGCAGGTCGTCGAACGTCGGCGCATCGGCCAGCGCCTGCACGGCGGCATACAGCGCGCGGTTCTGGCCCAGCTCGATGGCGTGCTCGGTGAGCTTTTCCTCGGCCGGTCCGTACACCGCGCGCAGGGCCTCGCTGTCGGCCACCGCATGCAGGTGCCCGACCGGCGCCCAGGCATGCGCCAGGCGCTGTTCGAGCCGCTCCTGGGTCAGCATCACGGTGGCGAAGTCCTTCGGCGCATCCGGCGCGGTCAGCGCCTCGATACCGGCGCGGTAGCCGGCCAGGATGGCGTCGATCGCCGGCTCCACGTGCTCGGGCCTGATCTGCGAGAAGGCGGGCAACGGCTGGTCGGCGAGCAGCGGGTTGGTCTGGTCCATGAAAAACTCCTTGGGATCGTTCCAGCGTGGCGACCGGGCTGGGCGAATTCAAGCCGGCGCCACCGCTGCGTGCTCACTTACAATCCCGCGGATGAACAATCTGCGTAGCTACAAGGGCATTGCGCCCACGCTGGGCCAGCGCGTGTACGTCGACCCCGCCGCCAGCGTGATCGGCGACGTCGTGCTGGGCGATGATGTCTCGGTGTGGCCCGGCGTGGTGCTGCGCGGCGACGTGCACCACATCCGCGTCGGCGCCCGGAGCAACATCCAGGACGGCACCATCGTCCACGTCAGCCATGAAGGTCCCTACGGCCCGGGCTTTCCCTGCCTGATCGGCGAGGGCGTGACGATCGGCCACGCCGCCGTGGTGCATGCCTGCACCCTCGGCGATTACTGCCTGATCGGCATGCACGCGACCGTGCTCGACGGCGCGATCGTGCAGAGGTACGGCTTCGTCGGCGCCGGCGCGGTGATTGCGCCAGGCAAGGTGGTCGGCGAGCGGGAGCTGTGGCTGGGCAACCCGGCGCGGTGCGTGCGCCTGCTCAGCGACCGGCAGGTCGAACAGCTGCGCTACTCGGCCGCGCACTACGTGCGCCTGAAGGACGACTACCTGGCCGGCTGAACGGCCGGGCGCGCCAGCTGCGCCCGCAGGATGGCCGCGCGCGCCTCGTGCCGGCGCACCGCCAGCTGCCGCTCCGCGGCGAGCTTGCCGGCCAGCAGGGCGAGCAGGTAGTTGTCGGCGTCGAAGTCGCGCAGCAGGCGCAGTTCGCGCTCGGCCTCGTCCAGCTCGCCGTCGTCGATCGACTGCTCGACCACGCGCGTGCCCGCGGGGAACAACCGCTGCAGGGCTTCGCGGGTGGCCGCATCATCCGGCTCCAGGCCGAGCACGCTCAGGTAGAACTCGTAGGCGTTGCTTCCGGCCGGCGCGAGCAGGCGATGGTCGCGCTCGGCAGCCTGCGCCAGTCCGAGCAGGATCCCGCGGCCGCTGGCGGCGTCGTCGGGCGGGGCGAGCGCCGGCGCCCGGCGATTTAGGACCAGCGTCACCAGCAGCAGCGCCAGCACGGTAGCGGCGACCGCCCATCGGCGGCGCGGCGGCGCGAAGGAAACGGACATGCAGGCATCGCCCATGGCACCGCGATCGGCACGGCGCTGCGCACGGTAGCGGCGACAGGTTGCAGCGGCGTGACCTGCGGACGTCAGGCGGCGGTTGCACGCTCCAGCGCTTCCGGCCAGGCCAGCGCCTGCGCGCGGTCCTTGCCGCGTGCCGGGCATCGGCGGGCTGACCGACGGCCGCGATGCAGCAGGCGCCGCAACCGCGGCGACAGGTGGATGTCAGGCCGCGCTCCCGCGGAGCTGGGCGTAGACCGGGTCGGTGTCCGGCCGGCGGCCGTGCCACAGCGCGAAGGCATCGGCGGCCTGTTCCACCAGCATGCCCAGGCCGTCGCAGGCCGCCTTCGCGCCGGCGCCCCGGGCCCAGTCGAGGAAGCTTTGCGCGGCACGTCCGTAGGACAGGTCGTAGCCGATCGTCTGCGGATTGGCCAGGCCCGGCGGCAGCGGCAGCGGCTGGCCCAGCACACCGGCCGAGGTGGCGTGCACGATCAGGTCGAAGCTGCCCAGTCCGGCCAGGTCCTGCCAGTGGCGCGCGCGTGCCCGCGTCGCCCCGAGGGCGCCGGCCAGGGCAACGGCGCTGTCGGCGGTGCGGTTGACGATGGTCAGCTGGTCCACGCCGGCATCGAGCAGGTCCCAGGCCACCCCGCGCGCCGCGCCGCCGGCGCCCAGCAGCAGCACGCGGCGGCCGTGCAGGGGACAGTGCTGACGCCCGGTGAGGTCGCGCACCAGACCGCTGCCGTCGGTGTTGTGCGCGGCAAGGCGACCGGCGGGCAGGCGTGTCAGCACGTTGGCGCTGCCGGCGCGGCTGGCGGCCGCGCTGCGCTCGTCGGCCAGGGCGCAGGCGGCGGCCTTGTGCGGCAGGCTCACGTTGGCGCCGTGGCCACCGGCCAGGAAATGGCGCACGGCATCGGCGAAGGCCGCGGGCGTCGCGTCGATGGCCACGTAGTCCAGCGCGATCCCGCACTGCTCACCGAACATCCGGTGGATGGCCGGCGACAGCGAGTGACCGATCGGATGCCCGAACACCGCGTAGCGGGCGGGAAATGCGCTGCCGTGCGGCATGAGGGGTCCTGTGGCCGTTGGGTTCGCGCATTCTAGGATGCGCGCTGGGGCCGTCGCAGCCGCTGAGATGGTCGCCTCACAGCATGGGGCACTACCCCTTCCGGAGGCTCGCCATGCCCGTTTCCCGTTCCCAGGCCTTCACCTTCCAGCTGGCTGCCGGTGCCGGCCTGTGGTGGCTGCTCGGTGCGTTCGTGCTCGCACTGACGCCGGTGCCGGCGCATACCGAGGCGTTCGGCTGGGCGCCGCTGTTCTGGTTGCTGCTCGCACCGCTGTGCGTGCTGGGTGGCCTGCGCCTGCGGCGGCTGGCACTGGTGCTGCCGGCAGGCTGAACGTTCAGCCCAAGGCAGGCCTGGGCCCGCCCCGGGGCTTGCCGTTGTGCTACAACGCGCGATCGTTTCTCGACGCGTTGGCGTCCGGCAGGGGGGCGCAAACCGAAGCATGATGGCGGTCAGTTACAACCCGTGGCTGGTGACGCTTTCGCTCGCCCTGGCCGCGCTCGATGCGTACGTCGCCTTCAGCGTGATCGGTCGCATCGCCCGCCTGCGAGGACCGGCCGCCGTGCTGTGGACCGGGTTCGGTGCGCTGGCGATGGGTTCGGGCGTTTGGGCCATGCACTTCATCGGCATGCTCGCCCTGCAGGTGCCGATGCCGCTGGGCTACGACAGCCGGCAGACCGCATTGTCGGCGGTGCCGGTGGTGCTGGCCACCGGTGCCACGCTGTGGCTGCTGGCGCGGCGCCCGACGCGCAACGGCGCCATCCTCGCCGGCTGCGTGCTGGGCTTGGGCATGGCCGCCATGCACTACCTGGGCGTGGCGGCCTTGCACATGCGCCCGGCGATCGCCTGGCGGCTGCCCTGGACCGTCGCCTCGCTGTTGCTGGCGCTGCTCGGCTCGACGGCGGCGATCCGACTGCACAGCGTCATCTGGCGCAGCGAGCGACGCCGCCGCTGGTGGCTGCGCCTGTTGGCTGCCGCGTTGCTGGGCGGCACCGCCACGGGCGTGCACTACCTGGGCATGGCCGCGATCCGGTTCGCGCCCGGCGCGGTGAGCCTGCAGGCCGACACCGGCCTGCATGGCCTGGGCCTGGGCCTGGCCGTCAGCCTGGTTTCGGGCCTGTTGCTGCTGCTGACGCTGGGGGTGAGCCTGGCGCACCGGCAACTGCAGCGCCACACCGAGGCCATCTCGCGCGAGCTCGGCCAGGCGCGCGACGCGCTGAGCTGGCTGGCCTACCACGACGAGCTGACCGCCCTGCCCAACCGCGCCAACGTCCTCGACCTGCTCGACCGGCTGTTGCCGCTGGCGAGCGAGGAGCGCTTCGAAGTCGCGGTGATGTTCGTCGACCTCGACGGCTTCAAGTCGATCAACGACACGCTCGGCCATGAAGTGGGAGATGAGTTCCTGCGCTCGGTGGCCGACGCACTGCGCGCCAGCGTGCGCAGTCGCGACACCGTCGCGCGCTTCGGCGGCGACGAATTCGTGGTGGTACTGGAGCGCTTCCGCAGCGAGGCGAACCTGCGCGCGATCTGCCAGAAGATCCTCAGCCTGGTCAGCCGGCCGGTGACCGTGGCCGGCCACAGCGTGAGCGCCACGCCCAGCATCGGCGTGGCGATGTTCCCGCGCGACGGCGGGGATGCGCCGAGCCTGCTGCGTCACGCCGACCTCGCCATGTACAGCGCCAAGGAACACGGCAAGGCCGGCTACTGCTTCTACCAGCCGCGCATGAGCGAGCAGGCGCGCGACCGCCTGCTGCTGTCGGCCGAGTTGCGCGACGCGTTGCAGCGCGAGGAGATCGTCGTCCACTACCAGCCGAAGGTGGCGCTGGACAGCCGGCGGGTGGTCGGGATGGAGGCGCTGGTGCGCTGGCCGCATCCGCAGCGCGGCCTGTTGTTGCCGATCCACTTCGTGCCGCTGGCCGAAGGCAGTGGGCTGATCGGCAAGCTCGGGCGCGTGGTGCTGCGCCAGGTGGCGCGCCAGCTGGCGCAGTGGCGCGCACGTGGCCTGCCGCTGGTGCCGGTGGCCATCAACGTGTCACTGCAGGAGATCCAGGACGACCACTTCGTCGCTGGCCTGCTCGGCACGCTGCGCGAATTCGGGCTGCATCCGAGCCTGATCGAGTTCGAGATCACCGAGTCGGCGGCGATGAAGAACGCCGAACACACCTTGCGCCAGTTGCGCGAGCTGGAGATGTTGGGCTTCCGCATGGCGATCGATGATTTCGGCACCGGCTTTTCGAGCCTCAGCCACCTGCGCCAGCTGCCCACGCGGACGATCAAGATCGACCAGAGCTTCGTGCAGGGCGCCGAGCGCAACCCCGCCGACCGCGACATCACCGAGGCGATCATCGCGCTGGCACGCAAGCTGCGTCTGAGCACCGTGGCCGAGGGCATCGAGACCGAGGCGCAGGCGGCCTGGCTGCGCGAGGCCGGCTGCGAGATCGGGCAGGGCTTCCTGTTCGTGCCGCCGCTGCCGCCCTCGCAGGTGCCCGCGGTGCTGCTCGCCCAGCGCGCGCCGGCTCCCAGCACCTTGTAGGGCGCCCTCAGGCGCGACTGCGGAGGCGGAGCTGCGGTCGCGCCCCGGGAGGCTCCCGCAAGGCTCGCGCCATCAGCGGCCGATACCCAGCCGCTTGTGCTCCATGCGACGCAGGAACTCCTGCATGATGCGGCGGTAGAGGTCCGCGCCGAGGTAGGCGTCCTCGACGCCGGCGTCGATCGACGGGTTGTCGTTGACCTCGATCACCACCGGTTTGCTGCCGACCTGCTTGAGGTCCACGCCGTACAGGCCATCGCCGATCGCCTGGGTCGCCTTGAGCGCCAGCTTGACCACCTCGGCGGGCGCGTCGCGCACCGGCACGGTCTGGAAGCCGCCGGATTTGGCGGTGCCCTTGGCGCCGTGGTTGTAGATCTGCCAGTGCCCCCGCGACATGTAGTACTTGCAGGCGTACAGCGGCTCGCGGTTGAGCACGCCGATGCGCCAGTCGAATTCGGTGTAGACGAATTCCTGCGCCAGCAACAGGGCGCTGTGCGAGAACAGTTCGCCGGCGGCCTTCTCCAGCGCGTCGGCATTCTCGACCTTGACCACCCCGCGCGAGAACGAACCGTCCGGGATCTTCAGCACCAGCGGGAAGCCCAGCTTGGCGGCAGTGTCCTTCCACGCCTTGGCGTTGTCCCGGTAGAGGATCTCGGTGCGCGGCACGGCGAGTTTGCGCGAGACCATCAGGTCGTTGAGGAATATCTTGTTGGTGCAGCGCAGGATCGAGGTCGGATCGTCGATCACCACCATGCCTTCCTTCTCCGCGCGGTGCGCGAAGCGGTAGGTATGGTTGTCCGAGGCGGTGGTCTCGCGGATGAAGAGGCCGTCGTACTCGGCCAGCCGCGGGTAGTCGTTCTTGCCGATCGGGTCGACTTCGATGCCCAGTTCCTTGCCGGCGGCGATGAAGCTCTTCAATGCCTTCCTGTTCGACGGCGGCATCGCCTCGTCGGGGTCGACCAGCATCGCGATGTCGTAGCGGTACAGCTTGCGCGTGCGGGGCTTGCGCCAGAGTTTGCGCGAGAAGCGGTCCAGCTCCGTGGCGAAGGCGTCCTCCTGCGCATCGTCCAGCGTGTGCAGGCCGACCGGCTTGATCGAGGCAACCTGCCAGACGCGCTCGCGCTCGAACTCGATGCGCAGCAGCGGGCAGGGAAACATCTCGAACACCTGCCGGGCCAGGTCCTGCAGCGCCGGGTAGGCGGTCTCGCCGAAGTAGACCAGGATGCCGAAGTCGGTGGTGTCGCGCCCGCCGGCGGGCAGGAAATGGGTCAGCTTGCTGTTGAGGTCGGAGATGTCCAGGCCGTACAGCGAACGCCGGCGCAGGTCGTTGATGGTGCGCACCGAGGGCATCACCTTGTGTCCGCGGGCCTCCGCCAGCAGCGAGACGTAGTAGCCGGTGCCCAGGTACTTGTAGCTGCGGCACAGGTTGATCACGTGGGTGCGTTCGTCGTCGCCGCCGACCGGTTCGCGCAGGTAGTCCATTGCGCTCATGACGTCCACGGACGGGTAGTAGGCGCTCCAGTCGGAGGCTTTCTCGACGACGATCACCAGGCGGGTCATGGCACCTCGCTACACGCAAGAAGGATCGCCGACGCGCGGCGCAACGGGGCGACGAGGGCGCAATTGGCGAAGTGTGGCATAGGCGTGGTGGCGCGCAATGGTGGCGCGCGGCGCACCTAAGAGGCGGTTCAGCGTGAACTTCATGCAAGATGGTCCTGCGCCGACCCGTTGCGCGTCGGCGCGCTGGAGCCCATCTTGCGCAACGCCTGCCCATTGGAACCTCCACGCTTGAGCCGATGCCAGCCCGCCGCCCACGTGCGCCCCGCCACGCCGGCCGACCTCGATGCCCTGGTCACGCTCGAATGGCAGGCCTTCCGTGGCGACCGCATGAGCCGCGCCCAGTACCGTCGCCACCTCGCCAGCCCCCGGGCCGTGGTGCTGGTCGCCGATGCGCCGGGCGAAGGCCTGCTCGGCAGCGCGCTGGTGTTCTTCCGTGCCGGCAGCGCGCGGGCCCGGCTGTACTCGATCGCCATCGCGGCGGCCGCACGCGGGCGTGGTCTCGGCGCGGGCCTGCTGGCGGCCGCCGAAGACGCCGCCTGCGCGCGCGGTTGCCGCGCGGTGCGGCTGGAGGTGCGGGTGGACAACGCGGCGGCCATCGCCCTGTACGAGCGGGCCGGCTACCGGCGGATCGGAAGCTGCGCGGGCTACTACGAGGATGGCGCCGACGCCTGGCGCTACGAAAAGGACTGCGCGGCTTCCTGACTGCGGTGCCCGTGGCGAAGCCGTCGGCCGGGGTGCCGCGCGCCAGGCCGGCGGCGAACGGTTCGGAACTCAGCGCCCGGGCCGGCCACGGCGGGGGCGTGGCAGCCTCACAGCGGGTGCGCGATCCGCTCGGCCGTTTGGTCGTCCGGCCGGGCGACCAGCGCGCCGGTGCGCATCAGGCTCGCCGTGTAGTGGCCTCCGTCGACCAGCGGCAGGTAGGCTCCGCTGCCGTAGACGGTGTCCACCATCGGCAGCCAGTCGGGATGGGCGCGGGCCAGCGTGACCAGGTCGTAGCCGTTGGCCTCGCGGAAGTCGACCACCGTGCGCATCGCGTTCATCTCGTCGGCCGGGTCGTCGTAGCGGCCGGACAGGCGATCCAGCCGGTACAGCGGCGGCAGCCCCGCGAGCACGGCGGGCAGTTTCCATTTGAGTACCAGTGCCTCGAGCCGCCAGGCGTCACCGGCCAGGCCCACGTCGCGGCGCTGGCCATCGGGCCAGGTCAGCGTGAGCGCCCAGCGCTGGGGCGAGAGGATGCGCGCGTCGACCGTCACCACCGGCGCCTCCTCGCCGAGCAGGCGATAGCCGCGCAGGCTCCAGCCGGCGCCGGCGAGCAGCAGCGCCAGGCCCAGCCCGACCAGCAGGAACAGCGTGCGCAGGACCGCCGCGAACGGACGGCGTGCCCGCAGCCGGCGGCTCAAGGCCACCAGCTGCCCCAGCGCGAACAGCAGCGCCAGGGCGGCGAGGATCCACAGCAGGGTGCTCGGCAACTGCAACAGCGAGGCCCAATCCATGAAGTCAAATCCGGCGACGTTATGATGCGCGCATCATAGCCGCCGATCCGTCGAGGAAGCCCGATGCGCCGAACCCTCCTTTGCACCGTCCTGCTGCTGGCCATGGGCCTGCTCGCCGGTTGCGGCAACAAGGGCCCGCTGGTGTTTCCGCCGGCCCGGCCGGGCAGCACCGTGGCACCGGCCGCCTCCGCGCCGGCACCGGCATCGGCCGCGAGCGTGCTGCTTCCGGGTTGACCGATCGTGCGTTTTTCCAAGATGCACGGGATCGGCAACGACTTCGTCGTCGTCGATGCGCGCGCCGCGCCGCTGGCGCTCGGACCGGCGCAGATCCGCGCCTTGGCCGACCGCCACACCGGCATCGGCTGTGACCAGCTGCTGAGCGTCGAAGCCGCGCGCGACCCCTCCTGCGCGTTCTACTACGGCATCTGGAACGCCGACGGCAGCCCCTCGGGCCAGTGCGGCAACGGCGTGCGCTGCGTGGCGGCCTGGCTGCACCGTGCCGGTGCGCTGGCACTGGACACGCCGGTGCGCATCGAAAGCCCTTCCGGCCCGGTCGGCGTGCGCGTGCTCGATGCCCACCGGGTGACCGTGGAGATGGGCGAGCCGGCGTTCGAGCCGGCGCGCATCCCGCTCGACGCCGACGCCCCGGCCGAGGCCTATCCGCTTGCACTTGGCGCGGCCACCGTAGTGGTCGGCGCCGTCTCGATGGGCAATCCGCACGCGGTGGTGGTGGTCGACGACCTGGCCGACCCCGCACTTCCGCGGCTGGGTCCGGAACTGACCGCGCATCCGCGCTTCCCCGCGGGCGCCAATGCCGGCTTCGTGCAGCTCCTCGGCCGTGACCACCTGCGCCTGCGCGTGCACGAGCGCGGCAGCGGCTGGACGCGGGCCTGTGGCACCGGCGCCTGCGCCGCCATGGCCGTGCTGCGCCAGCGTGGCCGGGTCGATGCGTGCGTGCAGGTCGACCTGCCCGGCGGCCGACTGCAGATCGACTGGCCCGGTCCGGGCCATACGCTCTGGATGACCGGGCCGGCGGCGTTCGCCTTCGAGGGCGTGTGGTCACCGGACCCGGGCGAGGGGCAGGCCCGACATGGCGATTGATGCGCGGGCGCGGGCGTCGCACACTCCGTGCAGGCCGATCCGCCGCCTGACGTTCCCCTAGGTCGTTCCATGCCCGACACCCTGCTCGACGAGATTCCCGGCGCCACCGCGGTGGCCGCGTACCTCAAGCGCCATCCGCACTTCCTGGCCGACTACCCGGATCTCGCCGCGCAGCTGACGCTGCCGCGCAGCGAAGGCCCGGTGGCCTCGCTGGCGATGTACCAGCTGCAGCAGCTGCGCGAGAAGAACGCCGAGCTCGAGCGGCGGCTGGCCGAGCTGATCGCCATCGCCGCCGAGAACGAGCGGCTGATGCAGCGCGTGCACGAACTCAACGTGACCATGCTGCGCGCGGCGACCCCGGCGCTGGCGGCACGCAGCGTGATCAGCCGGCTGGCGAGCGATTTCCGCATCGAACAGGTGCGGTTGCTGCTGTTCGGACACGCCCATGGCCTGCCGCAGGCCGAGTGGCTGGTGGTCGAGCCGGGTGGCCGCGCCGCGCTGACCGAGTTCGCCGGCTTCCAGGGCAACCACGAACCGCTGGTCGGACGGCTGTCCGCCGAGCGCCTGTATCGCCTGTTCGGCGACCACGCACCCGAGGTGCACTCGGCCGCGGTGATGCCGCTGGGCGAGCTGGGCCTGCTGGCGATGGGCAGTGCCGACCCGAATCACTTCCAGCCCGGCATGGGCACGCTGTTCCTGAAGATGCTCGCCGCCACGGTCGGCGCCGCACTGACCCGCTCGCAGGAGCTCGCCTGAGCACCACGCCACGCGCACAGGTCGAGGCCTGGCTGGGTCGGCTCGCCGGCGAGCGCCAGGCCTCGGCGCACACGGTCGCGGCCTACCGGCGCGACCTGCACAAGTTGCTGGAGTGGATGGACACCCAGGGCATCGGCGAGTTCGCCGCGGTGGGCGCGCATCGCATGCGCGCGTTCGTCGCCAGCCAGCACCGCGCCGGCCTGTCGCCGAAGAGCCTGCAGCGCCTGCTCTCCTCCTGCCGCAGCCTGTTCCGCCAGCTCACCCGCGAGGGCCTGCTGGCACAGGATCCGGCCGCCGGCGTCCGCGGTCCGAAAGTCCACCGCAAGCTGCCGCAGGTGCTGGACGTGGACGAGGCCGGGGCACTGGTGGAGAACGCCGGCGAGGGTGCCCTGGGGCTGCGCGACCGCGCAATGCTGGAACTGTTCTATTCCTCCGGCCTGCGCCTGTCGGAACTGACCGGCCTGCGCTGGGGCGACCTCCACCTCGACGAGGGCGAGGTGCGCGTGCTGGGCAAGGGCGCCAAGACCCGCATCGTGCCGGTCGGCAGCCACGCGGTGGCGGCATTGCGTGCGCTGGGCAAGGCCGAGGGCATGACGACCACCGCGCCGGTGTTTCGCGGCCGCGCGGGCGCGCCGATCAGCCCGCGCACGGTGCAGGCGCGGCTCAAGCAGCTGGCGCTGTCCCAGGGGTTCGCCAGGCGCGTGCACCCGCACCTGCTGCGGCACACCTTCGCCAGCCACATGCTGGAATCCTCCGGCGACCTGCGTGCGGTACAGGAGCTGCTCGGGCACGCCGACATCGCCACGACGCAGATCTACACGCACCTGGATTTCCAGCACCTGGCGAAGGTCTACGACGCCGCCCACCCGCGCGCCCGGCGCAAGGGCTGAAGCCCTGCCTCGATCGACCCGCCGGCGGCGTTGAAGGCCAGCCGGGCGACCCCATGTATGCGCGTTCGAGCCTTTCGCGGAGCCACGCATGGAATCGTTCCACGCCACCACCATCCTCTCGGTCCGCCGCGGCGGACGCGTCGTGCTGGGCGGCGATGGCCAGGTCACCCTGGGCAACACGGTGATGAAGTCCAACGCGCGCAAGATCCGCCGGCTCGGCAAGGGCGACGTGCTGGCCGGCTTCGCCGGCGCCACCGCCGATGCCTTCACGCTGTTCGAGCTGTTCGAGCAGAAGCTCGACAAGCACGGCAACAACCTCACCCGCGCGGCGGTGGAGATGGCCAAGGAATGGCGCACCGACCGGCGCTTCGGCAAGCTCGAGGCGATGCTCGCGGTGGCCGACAGGGACGCCTCGCTGCTGATCTCGGGCAACGGTGACGTGCTGGAGCCGGAGAACGGCCTGATCGCGATCGGCTCCGGTGGCCCCTACGCCCAGGC
>NZ_DASSES010000147.1:0-2194 GCF_035695185.1 Frateuria sp. | reverse complement strand
TGACCGGCGTCCTGGATCCCCCTTACTGTTTCTTCATTAAGTGGAATTCCGGTGCGCGCGTAGGCCGTGGCGAATTCGTGCTCCAGCAGACCGGGTGGATAAAGCCGCTCGACGCCGGCGCGGCGACGGCTCTCGCGGATTTCCCGGCTCAATTTGTCCACGCGGCGACGGAACATCTCCACGGGCTGGAAGGCGGCAATGTCGATTGCCATGAACAAATGGCCATCCTGCCCGGCCCTGGGCCCGTCCACCATATTGCCTAGTTCGGTGCCGTAGGCGGCGCCTGAGAGCAGGCTCGCCAGCATGCCCATCACGATCCCCAGCCCGACTCCCTTGTGGCCACCGATTGGCTGGATCAGCCCCAGCATGGCACGGCCGGAGTCGGTCGTCGGATTGCCCTCGACATCGAATGCCCAGCCCTCCGGGATCGGAAACCCCTTCTGGTGGTAGACACGGATCTTGCCGTGCGCGGTCGCGCCAAAGGCGATATCAAGCACGATCGGTGGCTCTTCCTGGCCGGGAAGGGCAACCGCCAGCGGATTGATGCCGACGATTTTGTCAATACCGCCCCAGGGAGCCATCGTCGGCAGCGCGTTGGTGGTAGCGATGCCGATCATGTCACACGGCAGAGCCTTGCAGGCCCAGTGGTCCATGGCACCGCAATGATTGCTGTTGCGCACAGCAGCAACCGCCACATGCGTGATCTTTGCGCGGTCAATCGCCTGCTGCATGGCGAAGGCGGCCGCGATCTGGCCCATCGCGTTATCCGCATCAATCACCAGCGCCGCGCCGTTTCCGGTCGCCACGCGCGGCCGCCCGCGTGGATTGACGCCGCCCTTAGTCAATTTGTCCACGTAATCCGGGACACGCAGTGTGCCATGCGAATGGATGCCGCGCTGGTCGGCATCGACCAGCGCGACAGCGAGCAGGTGCGCGTCCTGCTGGGACATGCCGCAGGCGGCAAAGATACGGGCCACGCGATCCGTGAGCCAGTCGGGCATGAACCGCCGCTCCTGCTCGCTGCCCGGATATTCCGCCATTGCCTCCTCCCTGCTTCGGAATGCGTGCGCCTACGGTGCCGGTATATCCATCGTCTCCGGCTCTCCCTGTGCTTTCCAATAGAGCGCCGCGACGGCATCGAGGTGTTCCTGCATTGCCAGCTCAGCCGCGGACGGGTCGCGCGCTGCGATGGCTTCGTAGATGCGCGCATGCGCCGCATACGCGGCTTCACCCGCGCCTGGCAGCCGGCCGGATCGCGTGCGCTGTTCGGTCAGCCATGCCACCACTGCCTCATGCAACGAGGTGAAGATCGGGTTGTGTGGGATCTCGGCAATGGCGAAATGGAATGCGACATCGGTATCTCGGAACCGCTGCAGGTCTCCAAGCGACTCGCGGTTCGCTCGCAGCGCCGTCGCCAGGCGGGCCACATCTGCGGCGGTGGCCACCTGCGCTGCCAGTCTCGCCAGCCCGATCTCGAACAGCGCCCTTGCCTGCTGGAACCGCGCCACGCCGCCGGGCTGCGCGAGCAGCCGTCGGGCGGCCCCCGATAGCTCGCCGACCAATGCCTTGGCCGAAGGAGCGAGCACGCGGCTGCGCTCGCCGCTGTTCACGGCCACCAGCCCCATCCGCTGCAACGACAGCATCGCCTCCCGCACCGCTGAACGGCCGACCCCGAACGTCTCCCTGAGCTCGCGCTCGGAGGGCAGTTGGTCGCCGGGCGCAAGCTGGCCGTCGCGGATCATCTGTTCGATCGCGTCGGCTACTTCCTCATAGAGCTTGCGTCGGCGGATCGGGGGGATCGCCACGGGTTGACCTGTTAGGCTGTCGGACAGTAGCATAGCCCACATAAACGAGCCGGCGCCTGACGGGTCAAGTCCCGCGACATTTCGCCGAGAATAGAAATGATTTGGGAGGAGCGCGATGCTGCTGAAGATCGCTGCTGCCGGAATTGTTGCCGTCACGGCGTGTGCCGCCGCGCCGGTGCGAGCGGATGCGTTCATGGACCAAGTGAAGGCCGAGGTGATCCGGTACGCCGGACCTCAGACCGACTGGCGTGGCCCCACATCCGGGCCCAAACTGGCCTCCAACAAGCACATCGCCTACATGTCCACCGACGAGCAGAACGACGCCTCCCATGCGTGGGGGCAGGCGCTCGCCGAGGTGGGCAAGAAGATCGGCTGGACGGTAACGGTCG
>NZ_DASSES010000146.1:0-15778 GCF_035695185.1 Frateuria sp. | reverse complement strand
TGTGCGAGCTGCAGCGGCGGCTGCACGGCCCCACCACGCTGGAAGTCCTCGAGTCGCCCTACGGGCACGACGGCTTCCTCAAGGAAACCCACCAGCTCGCGCCGCTGCTGCGCGCCGCGCTGGCCTGAACCCACGGAGCATTCCCTATGAGCGAATCGTCCCCCTGTACCCGCGCCGTGCGCGCCGGCATCGAAACCGACACGGAGCACGGCGCGATCGTGCCGCCGCTGCACCTGTCGTCCAACTACAGCTTCGACGGCCTGGGCTTCGACGGCGTGGGCGGCAAGCGGGCCTACGACTATTCGCGCAGCGGCAACCCGACGCGCGACCTGCTGGGCAACGCGCTGGCCGAGCTGGAACGGGGGGCCGGCGCGGTGGTGACCGCCAGTGGCATGGCGGCGGTGGCGCTGGCGCTGGAACTGGTGCCGCCTGGCGGCCTGGTGCTTGCCGCGCACGACTGTTACGGCGGCACCTGGCGGCTGCTCGATGCGTGGGCGAAGAAGGGTCGTTTCGAGCTCGCCTTCGCCGACCTCACCGATCGCACCGCGCTGGCGGCGGGCCTGGCGCGCAAGCCGGCGCTGGTCTGGGTCGAGACACCCTCCAATCCGCTGCTGCGCATCACCGACATCCGCCACGTGGCGCAGGCCGCGCACGCGGTCGGCGCGCTGCTGGCGGTCGACAACACCTTCCTTTCGCCGGCGCTGCAGCAGCCGCTGGCGCTGGGCGCGGACGTGGTGGTGCACTCGACCACCAAGTACATCAACGGCCACAGCGACGTGGTCGGCGGGGCGGTGGTCGCGCGCGACGCCGCGGTGGCGGAGAAGCTCAAGTGGTGGGGCAATTGCCTGGGGCTGACCGGCGCGCCGTTCGACAGCTTCCTCACCCTGCGCGGCCTGCGCACGCTGGCCGTGCGCCTGCGCCAGCACCAGGAGAACACGCTGCGCATCGCGGAATACCTGGCACTGCATCCGGCCGTGCGCGCGGTGCACTACCCCGGTCTGCCGGGGCACCTGGGCCACGCGCTGGCGGCGCGCCAGCAGCAGGGCTTCGGCGCGATGCTGAGCTTCGAGCTGGTAGGTGACGAGGCAAACGTCGCAGCCTTCGTCGATGGGCTGCGTTTCTTCTCGCTGGCCGAGTCGCTCGGTGGCGTGGAGAGCCTGATCGCACACCCCGCGACCATGACCCATGCGGCGATGGCGCCGGAGGCACGCCGCCATGCCGGCATCGCCGACACGCTGCTGCGGGTGTCGGTGGGCATCGAGGACCGCGACGACCTGCTGCTCGACCTGTCCAGCGCGCTCGATCGCGCGGCCGCCGTGCAGCCGTCCAAACGCCGGGTGATTGCATGAGCGCGGTACCGGCCGACTGTCAGCCGCAACCATCGCCCATTGCCGTGGTGCTGCTGGGCACCGGTGTGGTCGGCGGCGCGCTGCTCAAGCTGCTCGATACCCCGGCCGCGGCGCCCCTGAGGCTGGTCGGCGCGGCCAACTCGCGCCGCCAGCAGACCGACCCGCGGCGCCTGGCGCGGCGCAACCTGCGCGATCAACTGCGTCACGAGGGCGCAACGCGCGACGACGCCGTGTTGTTGGCGGCGCTGGATGCCAGCGGAGCACCGGCCAGGGTGATCATCGACGCGACCGCCAGCGCGGCGCTCGCCGCGCGGCACGCGTCGTGGCTCGCGCAGGGCTATCACGTGGTCACCGCCAACAAGGCGCTGGCCGGTGGCGAACTGGCCGGCTGGCGCGCACTGCAGGCGGCGCTCACGACCGGCGCCCGCTACGGCGACGCCGCCACGGTGGGCGCCGGGCTCCCGGTGCTATCCACCCTGCGTCGGCTGCGCAGCTGCGGCGACAGTCTGCTTACGCTCGAAGGCGTGTTCTCCGGCTCGCTCTCCTACCTGTTCAACCGGTACGACGGCAGCCGGCCGTTCTCCGCGCTGCTGGCCGAGGCGCGCGCGCTCGGTTACACCGAGCCCGATCCGCGCTCGGACCTTTCCGGCGAGGACGTGGCGCGCAAGCTGCTGATCCTCGCCCGGCACGCCGGTTTCCCGCTGGGCAGCGAGGAGGTCGAGGTCGAAAGCCTGGTGCCGCCCGCCTTGCGCGGGGTGGACGCCGGAACGTTCCTCGAGCGCCTTGCGGAACTGGACGCGCCGCTCGCCGAGCGGCATGCGCAGGCCCGCGCGCGTGGCAACGTGTTGCGCTTCCTGGCCCGGCTCAACCAGCGCGGCCGCGCCCGCGTGGGTCTGGTCGAGGTGTCCACTACGCACCCGGCGGCCCGCCTGTACGGCACCGACAACCAGTTCGCCCTCACCACCGCCCGCTACAACACCCAGCCGCTGGTGATCCAGGGGCCCGGCGCGGGACCGGAAATCACAGCGCAGGCCTTGCTCGGCGATGCCCTTGCCCTGGGGTAGGCGGATCGGCTGTCGATAGGCCTCGCCGCGGGGGCGGGCGCGGCATGGCCGGCCGCCCGGCTGGCGTGCCCTCACCCGCGATGGAGGGCCGGGCTTGCCGCGGGGCATCCGGGCAGACTCGCCACCGCGCCGGGGCGCACGCCGCTACGACGGCTTGCCCAGCTCCCGCCAGCTCTTCTCGCTCACTTCGACATCGAACTTCTTCGCCGCGGCCTTGATGCGCTTCCACGCCTCATCGCGTTCGTCGTCGCTGACGCCCTTGACCTGGTCGAACCGTGCAATGGCGTTGCGGACGTGGCTGGCATCCTCCAGCGGCTCCTTGCGCTGATCGGGAAAGGCGAAATTGCCGCGGGACAGGTCGTCCCGCTCGTCGCTATCGAGCTCGGCCATCGGGATGCTCCTCGGATGATTCGCCGTCAGCGCGCCATGCCGGCGCGCGTGTTCGGGCGCTCAGCAAGGATGGTGGTGCGCGTGCCGTAAGCCGGGTGTAGCGAGAGCGTGAGGGCTGCCCGCAAAAAAAACGCGCGGCTCATGGCCGCGCGTTCGGTGCCCTCGCAAGTGCGGGTCAGTGGCCGGTGATCTTCTCGGCCTCTTCCTCGTCCGGCGGAATCTGCAGCGCGTCGGGGTGTCGCGCCGCCTGCTCGCGCTCGGCCTCGATGGCCGGTGTACGCCAGCCGGACTTCACGCCCCACAGGTAGAACACCAGGCCGATCACCGCGACCACGCCCAGGTCGTAGCCGTAGGGGATGTAATCCAGGCCGCCGAACTTGGCGCTGCCGATCTTCGACACCACCGCCAGCGTGACCAGGTAGGCGATCAGCCACCACGCGCCCTTCAGGTGCCGTCCGAACTCGTGCCAGCCGTGCTTGGCGGTGTAGTAGAAGTACACCGGCAGCGCGACCACCATCAGCAGGATGATCTGGCCGGTCAGCGGCCACTTGGCCCAGTACAGCAGTTCGGCCGACATGATGAAGGCGATGCCGGCGATCACCGGCAGGCCGGCCAGCTTGAACGGGCGGTGCAGTTCGGGTGCGGTGCGGCGCAGGGTCATCACGCTGACCGGGCCGGTCAGGTAGGAAATGATCGTCGCCACCGAGATCACCGCCGCCAGCGAATCCCAGCCGCGAAAGAAGAACAGGAACAGGAACGCGACCACCAGGTTCAGCCACATCGCCGGGCGCGGCACGCCGGACTTCGGATCGATCCGGCCGAAGATGCGCGGCAGCGTGCCATTGCGCTCCATGCCGTAGATCATGCGGGCGGTGGTGGCGGTGTAGGTCATGCCGGTGCCGCTGGGGCTGACGAAGGCATCGGCATAGAGCAGGATCGCCAGCCAGTTGAGGTTGACCAGCACCGCCAGCTCGGCGAACGGCGAGCTGAAGTTGATGCCGCGCCAGCCGGCCTGCGCCAGCAGGTCCGGCGGCACCGCGCCGAGGTAGGCCACCTGCAGCAGCACGTAGACCACGGTGGCCAGCGCGATCGCGCCGATGATCGCGAACGGGATGCTGCGGCCCGGGTTGTGCGCTTCGCCGGCGAGGTTCACCGGGCTCTGGAAACCGTTGAAGCTGAACACGATGCCGGCGGTGGCCACCGCGGTGAGGATCGCCGCGAAATCGTTGGCGTGGCTGCCCCCGGCCGCGCCAACCGCAAGGTTTTCGCCGTGGAAGCCGCTGGCGATCAGGGCGATGCCGGTCGCGGCCGGAATGATCAGCTTGATCAGCGTAATCAGGCTGTTCGACTTGGCGAACAGCTTGACGCTCCAGTAGTTGAGCAGGAAGTACACGACGACCAGCACCGCGGCGATGCCCACGCCCAGCGGGCTGAGTTCACCGTGGGCACCCGGCACTGCGTGGTACAGATCCTGCGCCCACTGCCATTTCCAGCCGGCCATGTACTGCACCGAGGCTTCCGCCTCGACCGGGATCACCGAGACGATCGCGATCCAGTTCGCCCAGGCGGCGATGAAGCCGACCAGCGAGCCGTGCGAGTAGTGGCCGTAGCGGACCATGCCGCCGGATTCGGGGAACATCGCGCCCAGCTCGGCGTAGGTCAGCGCGATCGACAGGATGATCGCCGCGCCCAGGACCCAGGCCCAGATCGCGCCGGGGCCGGCCAGCTTGGCGGCGTTCCACGCGCCGAACAGCCAGCCGGAGCCGATGATCGAGCCCAGGCCGGTGAACATGAGAGCGAATGGACCGACGTCACGCCGGATGGAAGTCTGGTTCGCCATCGAGGGCCCCTGTGTCTGTAAGGCGGCGAGCGCCAAAAGCCTGATGGTCGCAAAGTGGGCCGGGCCTGTCACCTGCGATGGCGACTACATGGGCTTGCGGACGTCCGGATGTCCGGTTGGGAGGAGTGCGACGTCTCCCTCGGGAAGGATGTCGTGCGCTGACCGGTGGCACCTTCCCCCGCTCGCGGGGGAAGGTGCCCGAAGGGCGGATGGAGGAAGTCTTGCGAAAGACCTGCCCGCGGATCCGACCCAGGAGCGCCCCCATCCGCCTGTCGGCACCTTCCCCCGCAGTCGCGGGGGAAGGATTCAGTGGTGGGGGGCAAGGTTGCCTCTACCCTCTTTTACGCCTTGAGAGGATTACATGCTCCCTATCGTGCCGAGGGTAGGGAGCACCGGGCCCAAGACACTCGCCCCAGCCCGCATCCGGAGCTAAACCTTGTCCGCCGGCGCCGCCTGTCCGAACGACGGCGGCCGGTCCGCAGGCGCGGCGCCGAACTTCAGGTTCGGCGTCGCGCCCATCTCGAACTCCAGCGTGCCGCCGGCCGCCAGCTCCGCATGGCTGATCCAGCTCCTGGTCCACGGCTTGCCGTTCCAGCGCACGGACTGGATGTACGGCCTGTCCGGACCGTTCCCCTGCGTGCGGACCACCAGCTTCCTGTCGCCCGCCAGCATCACCTCGGCCTGGTCCAGCAACGGACTGCCGAACACGTAGTTCGTGCTCACCGGATCGACCGCATACAACCCCAGCGCCCCCAGCACGTACCACGCACTGGTCTGGCCGCAGTCCTCGTTGCCCGCCAGGCCATCCGGTTCGGGCCGGTACATCTTCTCCAGCAGCATGCGCACGCGCTTCTGTGTCTTGTGGTGCGCGCCGGTGTAGGCATACAGGTAGGCCACGTGGTGGCTGGGCTCGTTGCCGTGCGCGTACTGGCCGACCATCCCGGCGATGTCCGGCGGCGCATCGCCCGGCAGCGCCGAGCTGGTCTCGAACAGCTCGTCGAGCTTGCGCTCGAACGCCTGCTCGCCGCCGAACAGCGGCATGTAGCCATACAGGTCGTGCTGGTTGAGGAAGGTCGCCTCCCAGGCGTTGGATTCGGTGAAGTCGCGCCACTTGTCCGAGTGACCCATCGCGCGCGGGTCGAACGGTTCGAGCCACTTGCCATCACTGCCGCGCGGGCGGATGAACGTCATCTTCCGGTCGAACAGGTTGCGGTAGTTGCGCGAACGCTCGCGCAGGTGCCGGGCGTCCTCGTGCGCGCCCGCGGCTTGCGCCAGGCTCGCCATCGCCCAGTCGTCGTAGGCGTACTCGAGCGTCTTGCTGGCCGCCTCCCAGTCCTTGTCGCTGGGGATGAAACCGAGCTTGCGGTACCAGGTGAGCCCCCGGTAGTCGTCCTCCATCGCGCGCTTGCGGTAGAGCGGCCAGGCCCTGGCGTAGTCGATGCCGGTGAAGCCCTTGGCCTGCGCCTCGGCGATCACCACGGCGGAGTGGTAGCCGATCATGCAGCCGGTCTCCACGCCCTGCAGTGGCCACACCGGCGGGCCGTCCGGGCTCTCCGCCGCCATCCGGACCAGGCCGTCGACCAGGTCGGGCACGCGCGCGGGCTGGAACAGCGTGAGCAGCGGATGCAGCGCGCGGTAGGTATCCCACAGCGAGTAGGTGCTGTAGTTGTGGCGGCCCCGCGGCAGCTGGTGGACCTTCAGATCCATGCCGCGGTAACGGCCATCGACGTCGCTGAACAGCGTCGGCGCGAGCATGGTGTGGTAGAGCGCGCTGTAGAAGGTGCGCTTGACCGGCTCGGACGGGCTGTCGACGCGGATGCGCGAGAGTTCGCGCTCCCAGCTGTCGGCGGCCTGTTGCCGCGCGCCCTGGAAGTCCCAGCCGGGCACTTCCGATTCGAGGTTGCGTCGTGCGCCGTCGATGTCGACCGCCGAAATGCCGACCTTCACCAGCAGCGGCTCGCGGGCGGCGTCGATGAAATGCAGCGCCGCCTTCAGGTGCTTGCCCTGCGCCTCGCGCGCGCCCGCCGGCAGCACCGCGTCCTCGGCGTACAGCGTGGCGCGCGCCACCGGGCGCGAGAGCTTCATGGCGAAATACACGTGGCGCCCGTTCGCCCACTGGTGCACGCGTCGGCTGCCGACCAGCAGGTCATCACCGATGAGCTCGAGCGTCGCGTCGCTGACCTTGGCCGGCACCTTGGCATCGTCGTGGTAGCCGTGCGCCAGGTCGACCAGCAGATGGCCGTCGCCTTCGCCATGGAACGTGTAGCGGTGCAGGCCGGCGCGCAGCGTCGCGGTCAGCTCGGCGAGGATGTCGTGGTCGGTCAGGTGCACGCGGTAGTAGCCGGGCTGCGCCTGTTCGCCGTCGTAGCGCGAGCGGTAGCCGTGGCCGGGTTGCCCGACCGCATCCGGCGGCAGCCGCGTGCTGGCGAATGCCGCCTCGTCGAAGTGCGACTGGTAGTTCTTGTCCGGCAGCCCGCGTTCGCCCGGCATGAGCAGCACCGGCCCCTGTGCCGGCATCACCAGCACGTCCAGCATGTCACTCGCACCGGTGCCCGAGAGGTGGGTATGGGAGAAACCCATGATCGAGCCGTCGCGCTGGTGGTAGCCGGAGCAGGCGTCCCAGCCGGCATCGTTGGTGTCGGGGCTGAGCTGCACCATCCCATAGGGCAGGGTGGCGCCGGGGAAAGTGTGGCCGTGGCCGCCGGTGCCTATGAACACGTCGACGTAGCGCGAGACGCCCTCGGCAGTACCTGTCGCGGACTGCCGCGAGCCTCGTCGGCCCATGGCGAAGCCCGGCATGGTGCCGGCCGCGCTGCCCAGTGCGGCCAGGGTTCCGAGCCCTTGCAGAAAGCGCCTTCGCGTCACCATGTGAAGCCCTCCCGTTAGGCCGCGGCCGCAGGATCAGCAGGCACAGGGGCGGCCATTGCGCGATGTTTGGATCGATCTCAATGAAACTAGCACTGCCTTCCCGGGCTTGCACGCGGCATCGCGGTAGCAGTCCGGGGCAGCGGACGCGCCAGCCCCGGGCGCATCAGGCGATGCGCGCCGAAGGGCTCGTCAGCGGGAGGGCTGCAAGTGTTTGAGCAGGAGCGGAGGGCGCGCCTGGGTGGCACCGGCCGGTGATCGATGGGTAGACATGCGCTTCACGCCACCCTGACAAGCATGCCCCCCGCAGGGGGCCTAGTACAGGGAGAAGCACTATGGAGTTTGCGCATACCGCGCGCGGCCTGCTGGCCGTGGCTGTCATCTCGCTCTTGCCGGCCGCCGTTCGGGCGTCACCGTCGCCCCAGGCCTCGGACCCGCCAGCGGCAGCCGCCGCCGACACGGTTGCCAGCGTGGATCCGCCCGTACCGGTCCCAGCCGGACAGCCGTGCGTCGTCCACCTTTTCGAGCAACTGGATGTCGCTAACGAATACACCTACTCGCCGCCGGCGGCATGCCCGCCGCCATGGTCGAAGGTGATCCTGAAGGTCGATCTGACCGGGACACGGTTCGACAGTGGGGCAAGGATCGACCTGGACGACGTGACGCTGTTCGCGGGCGCGACCCCGGGCTCGACACACGAGACCAGCTGGCACGCCGAGCGCGACCTGACCGACTACACGGCCCTGTTCAAGCAATTCCACTGGGGCCTTTTCCAAGACCTGGGTACGTTGGAAGGTGGCACCGGGGATTCCAGCCTGAAAGGCTCCGCTGCGCTGGAATTCTATCCGGCGACCCCGGCCACGCCAGCGCCCCGCGTCCCCGATGCGGTGTACAGCGCCGAGTATCTTCCCGAGGAGCTGCCGCACAACATCGAACGGGCCTATGTCGATGTCTACGCGGTTTCCTCCTGGTGGTACACCGCCGCGCCCGCCGAGACTTTCTCGAAGTATCCCGCGCTCAACACCCCGCTGGCCGCAGGAGGAGAGGTGGATGACTTCAGTGTCAATCCCCCGAGGGAAGGCTATGCGGGGAGCGCCTACCGGGAGATGTGGGTCAGCGTCGACAACCAGCGTGCCGGCCTGGCGCCGGTGTTCCCCTTGCTGCCGGCCGCCTACAACTGGGCCTTGCCCTACATGCTGGAAGATCCCGCGCCGTCCTTGCAGCGGCTCAACTTCACGCCGTGGCGCGTGGACATCACGCCCTTCGTCGGGATACTGAACGAGGCGGGAGAGCACCGGGTCGACGTCGACTGGGGCAATCAGGGCGCCCAGCTGCTGGTCTACCTCGACAAGGGCAGCACGCACGTCGGCGGTGCGGTGACCCAGAACACGTTGCAGAGCCAACCGGGCAGCCCGACGATCGAGAACGGGTTGGCGCCCGACGGGGATGCGCTGAAAGGTACCGTCGTGACGCGGTCCGACCGCGATTTCACCATCAGCGGCGTGGCGTACACGTCGCACGGGCCCGTCCAGACCACGGTGCACCAGACCCAGCGGCTCCGGAACACCCAGACGTTCGACGTGGAGGGCCTGGAGTTCCCCGACTGGCGCTCCTACCGCCAGGATGTCGACCTGCAGAGCACCGTGGACCGGGAGACCACGATCAGCCAGGCAAACCATGTGCTCAGCCGCGACGTCGTGCACGCGAGCTATCCGCTGAACCTCCACTATCGGATGGACGCGCTCATCGATGCGTACGACGTGGGCTGGGACATGTACGTCACCGGAGCCGAGGTTGGCGCCACCCAGGCGCGCACGCAGACCCGTGACTACGACGGGCATGGCGCAGCCCATTACGCGAGCCGCCTGGCGGACACCTTCAGCGCCGTGCGCGAGCGCGATGCCAACGGTGCCGATACCTCCTGGTTCAGCGCTACTTCCCGCGGCTTCTGGGACGACGCAGGCAGCTGCCGTACCGCAGCCCTGGGCACGCGCGATGGCGTCGTGGAGGCACGCGTGGAAGGCGTGGGCTGCCCGGACGGACAGAACCGGACAAGCTGGCTCTCACACCCCGACGGCTCCTTCGACGGGCTAGGCTGGCTCGGCCAGTAACCACGCGCAGCCTGGAATGTCGGCTTCAGCAGAGCCGTGGCGCTTTCCCGGGCCACTTGGACGGGAAAGCGCCTTCGCTGGGTGCCGCCTCGGGGCGAATGCCGGTAATGCCGGCGGCACGGATCGCCCCGTGCCGCCACGCCACCGTGCCGGCTAGGGCATCAGCCCGCCGGGGCGAGCATTTCCAGCAAGAGCAGGCCGATGAAGCCCGCGAAGAAGAGGGCGGTCATCCACGGCGCTTCCGGCACTTCGTGCGCTTCGGTCAGTAATTCCTCCGTCACCAGGTAGAGGAAGGTCGCCGCGGCGAGCGCCAGCACCGCCTCCATCCAGCCGCCCTGGAGTCCACCGAGCAGCAGATTGCCCGCCACCGCGCCGGCGAAAGGCAGCACGGCCAGCACGAGGATGCTGGCAATGATGCGGCGGCGTGAGGCCCCGGCCCGCGCCAGGGAGGCGGCCGTCGCCAGACCGAGCGAGAGCATTTCGACCGCCAGGGCGATCGTGACGAGCACGCCCTCGCGCGCCCCCGCGGCGAACGCCACGCCGATCAGCACACCATCGATCAGCACGTCGGTCCCGACCACGAGCGTCATGCCCATCGGGCTGCTGCTCTCCTTCTGGATGCGGCAACCCGCTTCGCGCAGTCCGAGCATCAGCAGTACGCCCGCCGTGAAGCCACCCAGCGCCGCGAGTGGAGCATGGCGGTGCATGATGTCCGGCAGGATTTCCACCGCCAGGGCCGAGAAAACCACGCCCGCCGCGAAGTGCTGCATGGCGCTCCCCAGCCGCGGGGAAGGTGGCTTGAACGCCGCAACCAGGCCGCCGCTGCCCATCGCGAGCAGGGGCGCCAACGCATAAAGCACTACCGTGCCGGTCATGGGCCACCTCCTCCGACCGGGAAGCTCACAGAACGGCGGTCGGCATCGTGTCAAAGCTCCATCGAACGATGAACGCCCGCGCTCCACGTCCCTTGTCGAATTCCCCTGGGCAACTTCGTCGTCGGTACATCCCACCCAAAAAAGGATCTCCCATGAAATACCTCGGCCTGGCCTACTTCACCCCGGAAAAATTCGCCGCGATGGCACCGAACGCCGTCAAGGCCCTGGTGAGCCAGTGCCCGCCGCTGGACGAGAAGATGCGCGCCACCGGCAAGGTGCTGGTTTCCGCGTCGCTCGGCGATCTGGAAAGCTGGGCGACGCTTCGCCCCCGGAGCGGCAAGACCCAGGTCAGCGACGGGCCTTACACGGAATCCAAGGAAGTGGTGGGTGGCCTGTTCATCATCGAGGCGGACAGCCGGGACGAGGCGCTGCAGATCGCATCCATGCACCCGGCCGCCACGCTGGGCGAGGAAGGCGGATGGGCGGTCGAGCTCATCCCCATGGAGTTCTATCTGGCGCAATGAGGGCGCGGGCCCCCAAAGATACTTCGGGGCCTTCCCCGCAGCGTTCACTCCGGGCGGGCATCCGCCGACCCGTCGGATCAGCCGCGCTGGTCCGGGCTGCCGCCTGCAACCTTCGCCAGGAACCGGTACCCGACCCCGGGCTCCGTCTTCAGCCATCGTGGCGTCGCCGGGTCGTCGCGAAGTTTCTGGCGCAATCGCCCCACGACGATCCGCAGGTAATGCGTGTCCTGCACGTGGCTTGCTCCCCAGACCTCACGCAGGAGCTGCTGCTGGCTGACCACACGGTCGGGATGCCGCAGCAAGGTGACCAGGACCGCGTATTCCTTGCGGGTCAGCGATAGTGCCTCGCCGTCCAGGCTGACCTCCCGGCGCGCCTGGTCGATGACCAGGCGGCCATCGTCGTAGCGGTGCGAAGGCTCGCCCGAGGCCGCGAGCACGCGATCGCGCAGCAGCGCGCGAAGGCGCGCCATCACCTCCTGCACACCGAACGGCTTGGTCACATAGTCATTGGCACCGTTGTCCAGGGCGCGCACCTTCTCGGCCTCGGAGTCCCGCACCGACAGCATCAGCACGGGTACCGCACTCCACTGACGGAGTTCCGCCAGCACCTCGTGTCCCTCGCGGTCGGGCAGCCCCAGATCGAGGATGACCAGGTCAGGTGTCTGTGTAGCGACCAGCCCGAGGCCCTCCCCGGCAGTGGCGGCCCGCAGCACGCGGTAACCCTCGGCACGCAGCGCGATGTCGAGGAACCGGCGGATTTGCGCCTCGTCGTCGATTACCAGCACACAGGGGGCGTTGGGGTTCACGCGCTTTCCTCCGGCGGGGTGGGCAGGGGCAAGGTCACGCGCAGGATCGTGCCGCCGCCCTCGCGCGCCACAGCCTCCACGCTGCCGCCGTGTGCGCCGAGCATCCCGCGGCAGATCGACAGCCCCAGGCCGGTGCCCTTGGGTGCCCGGTCGCCCCGCGAGACGGAGAAGAACATGTCGAAGATGCGTGCCCGCTCGGCTTCGGGGATACCTGGCCCTTCATCGCTGACCTCGATGCATATCGAGCCGTCCGTCGCGCGAAGCGCGACCACCACCGGACGTCCCGGTGGCGAGACGTGTGCGGCGTTTTCCAGGATGTTGAAAAGCGCCTGCTCGATCAGTGCCGGGTGCACGTGCAGCAGCAGGGTATCGGATGGCAGCCGGGTGTCGACGAGTGCGGTCGGGTGGTACCGGCGCAGCCGCGCGACCGCCGCCAGTACGATCTCGCCGGCGTCGACCCAGTCGCGGTGCAGCGTCAGCGCACCGTGCCCGAGCCGGGCCATGTCGAGGAGGTTCTGGACGTACCGGTCCATGCGCTGGCCCTCGCCCAGGATCGCATCGAGCAAGTCGCGACGCTCTGCCGCTGGTAGCTGGGCCCCGTAGGCGGCGAGCGTGCTGGCCGCCCCGATCATCGAGGCCAATGGAGACCGCAGGTCATGCGACACGGACGACAGCAACGCATTGCGCAGCCGTTCGGTTTCTCCTTGCACGCGCGCCGCTTCGAGCGCCTCGGCGAGATGCCCACGCTCCAGAGCCTCGCCGATGGCTTTGACCATCTCCCTTGCCAGGTTCACCCGTTCGGCGTCGATCGTGCCCGGGCCGTGCGGTCGGATGACCACCGCTCCCGCGCGCCAGGTCGCCCCACCCAGGGGCATCACCCAGGGGGTGGCCGCCGTCTGCTGCGGGTCCGAGGCAAGGGCCTGCGCGGCGGCCAGTTCATCGGGCGCCGGCGCGAAGCCGGTCGGCGAGGCCGCCCGTACGTGCCAGCCGCCGCTGTCGCTGCGCACGACGGCCGCCGCTTGCGCGTCGAGTGCCATGGCCAGCGCGCTGACGCCGGCATCGCAGATCGCCTGGCTCTGCGTTCCGCCCGCGGCCAGGCATTGCCCGAGTTCCAGCAGGGTACGGGCGCGCGCCTGGGCTGCGCGCAGCGAGGCCACCTGCCGTGCCAGTTGCGTGGCCATGCGACCGCTGATCAGCGCGACGACCAGGAACAGCACGACCGCCAGCACGTCGTCGGCGTCGGCGATGGCGAGCGTGTGGCGCGGCCGGGTGAAGAAGAAGTTGTAGCCGAGGAAGCACACCACCGCGGTGTAGACCGCCACGCTCATGCGCGTGCGCACGGCGACCGCCAGTACGACCGTGAGGAAGATCAGCCCCAGGTTCGCGACCGACAGGTAGCGATCGGCCAGAAAGGCCGACGCAAAGCCAAGCACGATGACGGCCGTCGCATAAGCGTAGCCAGCCCAGCCATCGGTACGGGCCAGGCGGGCGAAGGGATGGCGCGACTCGGTCATGGGCGGGTGCCAGTGGCGCGAAGTGCGTAAGTTAATCCATCCCCCGCGCAGAGGCCGGAACGGGCCGCCGGTGCGGCGCTGGTAAACCAGATGGCGCGCCTGCTCGGCCATGGGAATTCAGATCTCCACCTGGGCGCCCAACTCGATCAGCCGATTGCCTGGAATGCCGAAGAAGGCGGTGGCGGGCATCGCGTTTCGCGCCAGGAACACGAACAGGTTCTCGCGCCAGAGCGCCATGCCGGGACGGTCGGGCGTGGCGACCACCGTCTCCCGCGACAGGAAGAAGGTGGTGTCCATCAGGTCGAAATGCTCGCCCAGTCGGTTGCAGCGGGCCAGCAGCCGCGGCACGTCCGGGTCCTCCGCGAAGCCTACCCGCAGGACCAGGCGGGCAAAGCCGTCCTCGAGCCGGGTCAGCTCCAGTTGTTCCTCCGGCTCGGCCCGCGGCGCGTCCAGCGTCTGCACCGTCAGCAGGACGTTGCGCTGGTGGAGCACCTTGTTGTGCTTGAGGTTGTGCAGCAATGCATGCGGGACGAGGGTGTTGTTGGCGGTCATGAACACTGCCGTGCCTGGCACGCGCGGCACGGGATGCTCGGCCAGGCTGGCGATGAACGGCTCCAGTTCCAGCCCATCCAGCTGGATGCCCCGCAGCAGCAACCTGCGGCCACGGCGCCAGGTGGTCAACACCATGAACACGGCCAGCCCCAGCGCCAGCGGGAACCAGCCACCGCTCTCGATCTTGACGATGTTCGCGCTGAAAAAGCCCAAGTCCACGACGAGCAGGCCCGCGCCGGTGACGCATACCGCCCACCATGACCAGCGCCACTGGTAACGGGCGACGATGAGGGCGAGCAGGGTGGTGATGACCATGGTTCCCGTCACCGCGACACCATAGGCCGAGCCCAGGTTGTCGGACGAGCGGAAGCCGACCACCGCCGCAGCGATCAGCACGAGCAGCATCCGGTTGACGAAGGGGACGTACACCTGTCCGGACATTTCTTCGGAGGTATGGACCACGCGCATGCGGGGCATGTAGCCCAGCTGTATCGCTTCGCGGGTCATCGAGAAAGCGCCGGAGATGACCGCCTGCGAGGCGATCACCGTGGCTGCCGTGGCAAGCCCGATCATGGGGTAGAGGAGGGAGCGCGGCACCAGATGGTAGAACGGGTTGGCGACCGCTTCGGGATGGGCCAGCACGAGCGCGCCCTGGCCGAAATAATTGAGCAGCAGCGCCGGCAGCACGAAGGCGAACCAGGCCAGCTGGATCGGGCGGCGGCCGAAGTGTCCCATGTCGGCATACAGCGCCTCCGTACCGGTGACCGCGAGTACGACGGCGCCCAGGGCGAAGAACGCCTCGGCCCGGTTATGCAGAAAGAAGGCGACGCCGTATGTCGGGCTCACCGCCTCGAGGACCGCCGGGTGTTGGGCAATCCCCCATACGCCGAGGGATGCGATGCTCAGGAACCAGGCCACGCAGACCGGGCCGAACACGGCGCCGATGCGCGCGGTACCGTGTCGCTGCAGCGCGAACAGCGTACCGATGACCAACAGGGTCATCGGTATGACCCAGTGCCCCAGCGCCGGGGCGGCGACCTCGAGGCCTTCCACCGCGGAAAGCACCGAGATGGCCGGGGTGATCACCCCGTCGCCGTAGAAAAGTGCCGCGCCGAAGATGCCCAGGATCGCCACGACCGGCATCGCGAGCGGGAGCTGGCGGACACTGCGTTGGGCCAGCGCCATCAACGCCATGATGCCGCCTTCGCCCTTGTTGTCGGCACGCATGATGAAGAGCAGGTACTTCATCGACACCACGATGACCAGGGACCAGAACACCAGGCTCAGGCCGCCGAGCACGTTCGGCGGGGACGCCGTCACGCCATGTGGCCCGAAGACCTCCTTGATGGTGTACAGCGGACTGGTGCCGATGTCCCCGTAAACGACGCCCACGGCGCCCAGCGCCAGCGCCGTCAGGCGCCGGCCGGTCGGTTGTTCGGTGTTCGACATAGGCCAGCCGGATGGAATTGCGGGCCGCACAGCCTGGGCTGCCGGTCCTTGGTAGGGAGCTGCAGCGTAGAAGCGGGCGAGTAAGAAGCGGATATCGCGCGCGAATTGGCGGATAAAAATGTCGTAAAGAATCCTGCCGCCCTTGCGCGAACCGCCGTTCGGCGGAACGGGTCCGTTGGTGGGCGGAAGCCGGGACGGGACCTTTCGATTCGGGCGACGGACACAAGATCCGCCTGGCCGCTTTTTACAATCGGCGCGAGTGCCAATGACCTGCGAAGTTCCCCCCGGGAGGTCGTCGGCGCTGAGACCGCGGGTCCTCAGGGCGAGTGCCTATGTCGGCGTGTTGGTCGCTGCAGCGCCGGTGTTCTTCCTGCCCTGGCTACCTGCCTCCGGGCTTTCGTTGCAGGTGGCGCCCGGATGGGGGCTCGGCAACTTCGCG
>NZ_DASSES010000145.1:0-29734 GCF_035695185.1 Frateuria sp. | reverse complement strand
GCCGCCGCCGGCGGCATTGAAGAAGCTGGTGCCGAAGTACTTGTCGGTCAGCAGCATGGTCACCGCACCGGCCAGCACCGGCATCACGGCGATCAGCAGGAACGCGGTGATCAGCCAGCTCCACACGAACACCGGCATCTTCAGCAGGTCCATGCCCGGCGCGCGCATGTTGAGGATGGTCGCGATGATGTTGATCGCGCCCATGATCGAGCTGATGCCCATCAGGTGGATCGCGAACACCACGTAGGCGACCGAGTCGCTCTGCAGCGAGAGCGGCGGATACATGGTCCAGCCGCCGGCCGGGCCACCGCCCGGCATGAACAGCGTGGACAGCATCAGCGCGAAGGCGAACGGCAGGATCCAGAACGAGAGGTTGTTCATGCGCGGCAGCGCCATGTCCGGCGCGCCGACCATCAGCGGGATCATCCAGTTACCGAGGCCGACGAAGGCCGGCATGATCGCGCCGAAGATCATCACCAGCGCATGCATGGTGGTCATCTCGTTGAAGAAGTACGGCTGCACCAGCTGCATGCCCGGCTTGAACAGCTCCGCGCGGATCACCATCGCGAAGCTGCCGCCGATGAAGAACATCAGCAGCGAGAAGACCAGGTACAGCGTGCCGATGTCCTTGTGGTTCGTGGACATGAACCAGCGCGTGAAGAAGTTCGACGGCGCGCCGTGGTGCTCGTCGTGGTGATCGTGGGTGGCTGCGTGGGCCATGGCCTTGCACCTCTACCTAATGCGAATACTTGAAAGCGGATGGGCTGGAGGGGGACTTCAGCCCTGCTTGCCCGGCGTCTTGGCCGCCGGGGCGGCCGTGGTCGAAGCGGATGCCGGTACCGGCGTCGGCGAGGCCGGGGTGGCGGGCGTGGCCGGCGGCGCCTTGCCGGCGGCCTCCTGCTGCGCCAGCCACTGGGCGAACTCGGCCTTGGAGACCGCCTTCACCACGATCGGCATGAAGCCGTGGTCCTGGCCGCACAGCTCGGCGCACTGGCCGCGGTAGGTGCCCGGCACCTTGATGTTGGTCCAGGCGGCATTGACGATGCCCGGGATCGCGTCGATCTTCCAGCCCAGCGCCGGCACCCACCAGGAGTGGATCACGTCGCCGGCGGTGATCACGAAGCGGATCTTGGTGTCGACCGGCACCACCAGCGGCTTGTCGACGTTGAGCAGGTAGGTGTTCTCGTCGCCGACCTTGACCGCGCGCGGGTCCAGACCCGAGTCGAGCTGGCGGGTCTCGTTGCTCTGCTCGTCGAGCTTGGACATGAAGCCGACGCCATCGATGGGCTTGCCCTGGTAGTAGACGTAGTCGTAGCGCCACTTCCACTGGTAGCCGGTGACCTTGACGGTCATCTGCGAACCGGTGGTGTTGGCGAAGGAGGTCAGGCCGCCGGTCGCCATCCAGGCCAGGATGATCAGGATGATCACCGGAATGGTGGTCCACACCACTTCGAGCATGGTGTTGTGCGACCACTTCTCGGCCACCGCGCCGCGCGACTTGCGGAAGCGGAACATGGCGATGAACATCGCGCCGAACACCAGGATGCCGATCGCCACGCACACGCCGAGCGCGACGTTGTTGAGGAAGTAGGCCTCGGGCGACCACTCGCTGACGCCGCGCGTCATGTTGAGCTGGCCCGGCTGGGGGTTGGCCCACACCGCGCCGCTGAACAGCGCACAGGCCGCTGCCGCCCATGCCTTGATCCTGATGCCGCCAGATGTCATGTCTTGCACCTTTGTTGACCCTACCCGCGCCGCTGGCCTTGCACATCCGCCAGCAGCACCTTGAGTTTCCTCGACAACACGGCACGTTCCTCTTCGGCGAGGAACGAACCGATCTCCAGCTCGCGTCCATGCGACCCCAGCAGCAGACGCCCGTGCCCGTTGCCGGGGGCCAGCCGCACGCGCACCCAGTAGGACTGGAAGCACACGCGGCGGCGTCCGGGCAGCGAGCGCACCTCCAGCGACGACTCGTCGAGAGTGATGCGTTCGCTGCGGTCGCCCGCGCGCCAGGCCTGCCGCAGGGCAAGGGCCATCGCGCAGGACTCGATCAGGGCAAACAGCGGAGCAAACACATTCCCCTGCCATGCACCCAGCCCGGCCGTCGTCAGCGCCAGGGCCGCCAGCACCATGATCAGGCGACGCAGCCCGCGTCGGCTGAGTGCGCGATTGGGCCGGAGCCACATCGTCACGCACGGCAGGCCGGCGCCAGCGGGTCGAAGCACGATCATGGGAATCCGGCGTGCCTGGAACTGCGGAATGATAGGCCGCTGAATGACCGCGAGGCAAGAATGTCGCACCCGGGTGACCTGTGTCATGGCGCAGCCAAGCGGGGACAGGGAGCGGGAAACGCGTGATCCGGGGCAGGCAGGCGCGCATGGCCACGCCGCGCCGACCGGGTTCCCGCATCCGCTCGCATGACTATGGCCCGCCGCCGCGCCGATCGGCCTGCCCCTCACGGATGCGGGCGCCTGTGCGCGAGGCGTACAATCGCCGGCTTCGCCGCCGCCCTGGGCGGTCCCCTGCCGCAGATCTCCCCACGTGACGCAACCTATCCTGAGCCCTGAAATCCCCACGGTCGCCGATCCGGCGCGCGCCCGCATCACCGCCGCCTGGCTGCGCGACGAGACCGAAGCGGTACTCGACCTGCTCGACCAGGCCGACCTGCCGCCGGACGAGCGCGAGGCGGTGGTCGCCCGCGCCGCCGCACTGGTCACCCGCGTGCGTGCGCGGGCCAAGGACCAGAGCATGGTCGAGGCCTTCATGCGCCAGTACGACCTGTCCAGCGAGGAGGGCGTGCTGCTGATGTGCGTGGCCGAGGCGCTGCTGCGCATCCCCGACCAGCGCACCGCAGACAAGCTGATCCGCGACAAGCTCGGCGACGCCGACTGGCGCAAGCACCTGGGCCAGAGCGAGTCGGCGCTGGTCAACGCCTCCACCTGGGGCCTGCTGCTGACCGGGCGCCTGGTCAACCTGGCCGAGACCACCCGCGACGATTTCACCGGCTCGCTGCGCCGGCTGGTCGCGCGCCTGGGCGAACCGGCGATTCGCGCCGCGGTGCGCCAGGCGATGCGGCTGATGGGGCACCAGTTTGTGATGGGCCGCTCCATCGACGAGGCGCTGGACCGCGCCAGGAAGAAGGAAAACGCCGCCTATCGCTATTCGTTCGACATGCTCGGCGAGGCCGCGCTGACCGCCGCCGACGCCGAGCGCTACCAGCAGGCCTACCGCGATGCCATCGCCGCGATCGGGCGACGCGGCCCGTTCGCCAGCCACACCGATGCGCCGTCGATCTCGGTCAAGCTGTCGGCGCTCTACCCGCGCTACGAGCCGGGCCAGCGCGAGCGTGCACGCAAGGCGCTGGTCGCGCGGCTGCTGGAGCTCTCGCAGCTGTCGATGCAGGCCGGCATCGCGCTCTCGGTCGACGCCGAGGAAGCCGACCGCCTGGAACTCTCGCTGGACATCATCGGCGAGGTGTTCGCGCACCCGTCGCTGGAAGGCTGGCACGGGCTGGGCATCGTCGTGCAGGCCTACTCCAAGCGCACCCCGTTCGTGATCGACTGGCTGGTCGAGATGGCGCTGACCCACGGCCGGCGCTGGTACGTGCGGCTGGTCAAGGGCGCCTACTGGGACGCCGAGGTCAAGCGCGCGCAGGAGGGCGGCCTGGGCGGCTATCCGGTGTACACGCGCAAGCCGAACACCGACGTCTCCTACCTCGCCTGCGCACGGCGCCTGTTCAACGCCGGGCCGGCGCTGATCTATCCCCAGTTCGCCACGCACAACGCGCACACGATCGCCGCGGTACACCACCTGTCGCAGGGCCGCCCGTTCGAATACCAGCGCCTGCACGGCATGGGCGCGGACCTCTATGCCGAAGTGATCGGGCCGAACGGCCTCCGGGCGCCCTGCCGCGTCTATGCGCCGGTCGGCACGCACGAGGACCTGCTGCCCTACCTGGTGCGCCGCCTGCTGGAGAACGGCGCCAACACGAGCTTCGTCAACCGCGTGGTGGACGAGGACGTGCCGGCCCGCGAACTCGTTGCCGACCCGTGCCAGACGGTGCGCTCGTTCGAGTCGATCCCCCATCCGCGCATCCCGCTGCCGGCCAACCTCTACGGTGAACTACGGAAGAATTCCATGGGCGTGAACTTTGCCAACGACAACGAACTGAGGGCCCTGGCCGACGAGGCCAACGCCCACCAGGGTCCGTGGACCGCCGGCCCGCTGGTACCCGGCGCGACCAGCGCGGGTCCGACCGTCGAGGTCACCGACCCGTCCGACCGCCGCCGCAAGCTGGGCAGCTACGTCGCCGCCGACGAGGCGACGGTGCAGAAGGCGCTGGCCAATGCGCACGCGGCGCAGGATCGCTGGAGCAACTTCCCGGTCGCCAACCGCGCGGCCATGCTCGAGTACGCCGCCGAGCAGCTGGAGGCGCGCCGCGGCGAGTTCATCGCGCTGTGCGTGCGCGAGGCCGGCAAGAGCCTGCCCGACGCGATCGCCGAGATCCGCGAGGCGGCCGACTTCCTACGCTACTACGCGACCATGGCGCGGCGCCTGTTCGGCGAGCCGATCGCGTTGCCCGGTCCGACCGGCGAGACGAACCAATTGTTCCTGGAAGGCCGCGGCGTGTTCGTCGGCATCAGCCCGTGGAACTTCCCGCTGGCGATCTTCATCGGTCAGGTCAGCGCCGCGCTCGCCGCCGGCAACACCGTGATCGCCAAGCCGGCCGAGCAGACCAGCCTGATCGGCTACGTCGCCACCCAGCTGCTGCACGACGCCGGCATCCCGAAGGACGTGCTGCAGTTCGTGCCTGGCGATGGCCCGACCGTGGGCGCCGCGCTCACCCGCGATCCGCGCGTGGCCGGCGTGGTCTTCACCGGCTCGACCGAGACCGCCTGGGCGATCAACCGCGCGCTGGCCGCGCGCAAGGCGCAGATCGCGATCCTGATCGCCGAGACCGGCGGCCAGAACGCGATGATCGCCGACTCCTCGGCGCTGCCCGAGCAGATCGTCAAGGACGTGATGGCCTCGGCCTTCCAGTCCGCCGGCCAGCGCTGCTCGGCCGCGCGCGTGCTGTACGTGCAGGAGGACATCGCCGACAAGGTGATCACCATGCTCACCGGCGCGATGGCCGAGCTCAAGGTCGGCGACCCCGGCCTGCTTTCCACCGACGTCGGCCCGGTGATCGACGAGGACGCCAAGGCGATCCTGGTCGCGCACGCCGAACGGATGGACAAGGAGGCCAAGAAGATCGCCGAGGCACCGATGGACCCGGCCGCAACCGCGCACGGCACCTTCTTCGCGCCACGCGCCTACGAGATCCCCACGCTGTCGATCCTCGAGCGCGAGATCTTCGGCCCGGTGCTGCACGTGCTGCGCTGGAAGGCCAGCGAGCTGCCGCAGGTGATCGAGAAGATCAACGAGACCGGTTACGGCCTGACCCTGGGTGTGCACAGCCGCATCGACGCGACCATCGACTACATCGCCCGCCACACCCGCGTGGGCAACTGCTACGTCAACCGCAACCAGATCGGCGCGGTGGTCGGCGTGCAGCCGTTCGGCGGCGAAGGCCTCTCCGGCACCGGCCCCAAGGCCGGCGGCCCGCACTACCTGCTGCGCTTCGCCAGCGAGCGCACGCTGACCATCAACACCACCGCCGCCGGCGGCAACGCCTCGCTGCTGACCATCGGCGAGTAAGGGTGGACGAGCGAATGGCGGCGCTGCCGCCTTTCGCTCGGGCGCGCCACGGCGTCACCGGATGTCGAGAAGCCCGGCGACCCGGGGCCCTGCTCCCTCTCCCGTCGGGGAGAAGTCTGGCATTGAGGGACCGCGGCTGGCCCGATCCGCACGGGAGCATCGCCCCGGTCTCCATCCCGCTCGCCGGCCCCTCCGAAGCAGGCGGAGCCATCAAGGCTTGCGCGGGACGTGCGACGATGTCGCCATGGCCGATACCCCCGAGCTGACCGCGATCCTGCACCGCATGCGCACCGCACAGGCGCGCGATCCATCGCCGGCCTGGCCCGTGCGCGCCGGCCGGCTGCAACGTCTCGCGCGCATGCTGCAGGAGCAGCGCGCCGCGTTCGCCGAGGCGATCGACGCCGACTTCGGCCAGCGTCCGGCGGAAGAGACCGACCTGCTCGAACTGTTCCCTTCACGCTCGGCGGTGCGCCATGCGCTGCGCCACGGCAAGCGCTGGATGGGCCCGCGCCGCGCCGCCACCAGCCTGGCCTTCCTGCCCGGATCCAACCGCCTGCTGCCGCAGCCGCGCGGCGTGGTCGGCATCGTGGTGCCGTGGAATTACCCGCTGTTCCTGGCGGTCGGCCCGCTGGTGGATGCACTGGTGGCCGGCAACCGGGCGATGGTCAAGATGAGTGAATTCACGCCGCGCTTCTCGAGGCTGTTCGCCGAACAGGTGGCGGCGTACTTCACCGAAGACGAGGTCGCTGTGGTCACCGGGGACGCGGTGGTGGCGCAGGCCTTCACCGCCCTGGCCTTCGACCACCTGCTGTTCACCGGCTCGACCGCGGTCGGGCACCAGGTGATGCGCACGGCATCGGCGCACCTGACCCCGGTGACGCTGGAACTCGGCGGCAAGTCGCCGGCGATCATCGGGCCCGGGGCGAACCTGGCGGAGGCGGTCGAGCGCATCCTGGTCGGCAAGCTGGTCAATGCCGGGCAGACCTGCATCGCGCCGGACTACGTCCTGCTTCCACGCGCACGCGTGGACGAGTTCGTCGCCGCCGCGCGCGCCACCATGGCGCGGCTGTATCCGGACCTGGTGCGCAACCGGCAGTACACCAGCCTCGTTTCCGAGCGGCATTTCGCACGCATCGCGGCGCTACTGGGTGAGGCCAGGGACGCCGGCGCACGCATCGTGCCGCTGGCCGAGGCGCCGCCGGATCCCGTGCGGCGCCTGTTTCCGCCGCAGCTACTGCTGGACGTGCCGGACGACGCCCGTGTGATGCGCGAGGAAATCTTCGGCCCGCTGCTGCCGCTGGTCGCCTGCGACTCGGTCGGGCAGGCGGTCGAGTACGTCAACGCCCGTCCACATCCGCTGGCGCTGTACCTGTTCGAGCACAACCGGCAGACGATCGACATGGTGCTCACGCACACGCAGGCCGGCGGGGTGACCGTCAACGACACGCTCTACCATATCGCCCAGCACGGCCTGCCCTTCGGCGGCGTGGGCGCGTCCGGCATGGGCGGCTACCACGGGAAGGCCGGCTTCGATACCTTCTCGCATCTGAAGCCTGTGTTCGCGCAGGCGCGCTGGAACGGCGCACGTCTGCTGCAGCCGCCGTACGGTCGCCGCTTCCGGCGCATGCTGGAACTGCTGCTCAGGCACGGCTGAGATTGCCCAGGTCTCTCGCGGCAGTCCTCCTGCGAACCTGCACATGCCGCCAACGGCGAACTGGCGACACTGCGCGCAGGAACCTTGCAGGAGCCCAGCCATGGCACGACCCGACGACGAACGTAGCCCGCCCCCCGCCGGCGTGGAGACCGGCCCGCAAGGCGGCGCAGGTGGCGTGGGCGGCGAACCCGGAGGCGCACGCCTGGACGCCCAGGCCCAGGACCGGCCGACACCGGCGCCTGCCGGCGGGCCACGCCGCCCCGGACATGCCTCGGACAAGGCGCAACCGGGCTACCGCGCCCGCCCGGCGGGACAAAGCGGCGTGGGCGAGCAGGACGACCACACCTCGACCCTGCGCGAGCCGCAGGGTGACGGCCATTACGTGGCCACCGACCGCGGCGACAAGCCACTCCGCAGTGGCTGACGGCGCGTGGCAGCCTCTGCGGGGGCGCCTTGCGGGCACAAAAAACCTCCCCGCTCGCGCGGGGAGGTTTTCGGCAAGCGACGGATCAGAACTTGTACTGCGCCGACAGGCTCAGCAGGTTGCCGTAGTCCTCGAAGTTGCCGGTCAGCACGTCGCCGGTGCTGCTGGTGGCATTGACGTGCGCGTTGTTGACGAAGATGTGCGCATACGAGGCGTTGATCTCGAAATGCTCGCTGGCCTTGTAGCCCAGGCCGACCGCGGCGAACTTGCGGGTCGAGTCGGGCACGCGCGGCGTGCGGGTGGCGTTGTAGGTCGGCGTGGTGTCCACCGAGACGCCGGCGCGCAGGGTCAGCTTGTCGTTGACGTAATAGTCGCCACCGATCGCGGCATACCAGGTGTTGCGCCAGTTGTAGGTTTCCACGCTGTCGGGCTGGGTATTGCCGTACTGCACGCGCAGTTCCTTGAACACGTCCCACTTGGTCCAGGCCAGGTCGACGCCGAGGCCGAACCTTTCGCCCTGGTGCCAGTAGCTGGCGCTGGCGGTGGCCGGGGTGGTGAAGTCGGCCCTGCCGGTGGTGTGCTCGAAGGGCGGGATGGAGCTGGCCAGCTGCGGGTTGGCCAGCAGCGCGTCGTAGCCCGGCGTGCGGGTGAAGTTGCCGGTGCCCTCGAGGGTGTGGTCGATCTTCGAGCGGTAGTTCAGCGACAGCTTGTCGTTCGGGGTGAGCTTCCAGCGCGCACCCACCTGCCAGCCGTAGGCGGTGTCGTCGCCCTTGATGCGCGCGTACCCGTCCACGCCCGCCGGGGTGGCGGCCGCGACGGCCGCGGCGGCGGCCTGGCCCTGCTGCATGGCGGCCTGGATCATGGCGGCCGCCTGGTCCGGCGGGATCTGCCCGGCCGCGGCGGCGGCCTGGATCTGGGCAATGCCGGCCTCGGTCTGCGCCTGGATGCCCTGCTGGATGCCCAGGCCGACCGCGTTGTAGTTGATCGCCGAGGTGAGCTCCGCGGAGGTCTTCTGCGCGATCACGCTGGCGCCCAGGGCGAAGTTGTCGGTCACGTCGAACGAACCGGACAGGGTGGCGTCGAGCGACTCGAACTTCGACTTCAGGCCGTTGTAGCGTCCCTTCCAGCTGTTGCCGTACTCGGTCTGGAAGCCGAACGGCACGGAGAAGCCGAAGCCCAGGTGCACGCGATCGGAAACCTTGGTGGCGAAGAACAGCGCCGGCACGGGCAGGGTGGTGCCGGCGTCGCCGCCATCGCCGCCGCTGATCGGGCGGCCCAGCGCGTCAGTCGCGGTGCCCTTGAAGCGGGCACTGAAGTTGATGGCCGTGACGTCGGCCTGCAGATAGGTCCCGTCCAGGTCGCTCATCGCCGCCGGGTTGTTCACCACCACCGAGGCGTCGCCGCCGGCGGTCGCCGAGCCGGCATAGGCGCGACCCATACCCTTGGCACTGTTTTCCTTCAGCTGGAAGGCGCTGGCATGGGCCGCCTGCGGCAGCGCCAGCGCACCGGCGACGGCAAGGCTCAGCGCGGCCAGCGCCAGGGGCCGGGCAGCGCCCGGAAGGGAACGAAAAGACATAGGCATCGCTAAGCTCCTGCTTATCTTGGGACGCGGCTCGGGGTGGCAACGGAGACCGTCGCGGCTGTTTTCATACGCGCGTTTGAGGCCCCCGCGCGACACTCTGCCCAGCCGCCCGGGGCCTTGCAAGTGCGACCGCAGCATTTGTGGAGCACGCTGCTACCCTTCGCGTCCCCGCCCCACGCCACCGCCCTCGGAGTCGTCCCATGCACTGTTTCGTCTATGCCAGCCAGCGCAAGCCCGACACCTACGTGTGGCTGGCCGCGCGCGACGAGTTCGGCGCCATCCCCGAATCACTCTCGCTGCTGCTCGGCGACCTGCGCTTCGTGCTGGAGGTGCAGCTGGACGAGCAGCGCCGGCTGCCGAACGAAGACAGCCGCGTGGTGCTCGATCACCTGCAGACGCAGGGCTGGCACCTGCAGCTGCCGCCGCAGGAGACGCTCGCGGTCGCCAACCAGCCGCAACGGAGCATGCCGGACGATCGCGACGAATGATTCGTGGCCGAGGAGTTAACGTGACGTTACCGTCTGGGCTGCCAACGCTTCCTATACTCGCGCCATGAACGAGCCCCGATCGCGCCACCGCCCGCCGCCCCTGCTCAAGGGAGCGGCCTGGTTCCTGCCCGGATGGATCGCCGTGGCGATCGCCGCCCTCGGCGCCCACCCGCTGGCGCTGATCCCCCTGCTTCTGGCCAACGCGCTGACCATGGCGGCGGTCTCCCACGCGATCGGCTTCGATCCCGAACCACGCTTCGGTCGCACCGTGCTGCGCCGGGGTGCCGCGCACCTGGTGATGTTCACCGGCTACGTGGCGCTGGTGTTCCTGCTGATCGCCTGGCCGATGCTGGAACTGCGCCAGCAGCCGACCCTGGGCGGCGTGCTGTTGCTGGCTGCCGCGCTGGTGGTGGCGCTGGTCTCGCTGTGGCGCGTGTGGCCGGCGTTCGGGCTGGTGTTCCTGTGGGATGACGCCTATCCCGCGCAGAGCGACGGCTCCTGGATCTTCACCGCGACCGCGCGCAGCCTGGCGTTCGGTCGCCACCTGGCCCGCGAGGAGCGCTTCTTCAGCCATTTCCTGCCGGCGGCGTTCGCGCTGCTGGTGCTGGCCTATGGCGCCATCGCACTGACCGGCCTGTACGGCGTACTGCCCTCCGAACTGCGCACCGTGGCACTGGCCATCTACGGCCTGGCCGTACTGCCGCTGGGCTGCCTGGTGATCGCCAACCGTACCCTGCGTGCGCTGCTGTGCGAGCGCACGCGACCGCGCCGCCGTGCCGAGGACGCGCCACTGCCGTCCGGTTTCCCGGCACCGCCGGCGCCGCCTCCGGCCGCGCTCAGCGAGGAAGAACGCATCCCCGGCGCGCCCGCGCAGGGCACCGCCCTGCTCGCGGCAGCCCGCGACGGCGACATCGAGCGCGCACTGGCCCTGCTGGAGGCCGGCGCCGATCCCGACACGGCGCCCGCGCCCGGCGAGCGTGACCAGCGCCCGGTGCTCACCCTGGCCGCCCTGCTGCCGGACACGCGCCTGCTGCGCGCGCTGATCGCCAAGGGCGCCGATGTCAACCGCGCCAGCGGCGGCCTGACCGCCCTGCTCGCGGCCACCCGCGACAGCTGGCACGGTCGCGCCGAGGCGGTCATGACCCTGCTCGCCAATGGCGCCAGCGCGCACGCCACCGACGGCGAAGGCAACACTGCGCTGCATGGCGCCGCATTGAGCGAGGAGCCGATCGTCGCCGCGATGCTGCTGGACGCCGCCGCGCCGGTGAACGCGCTCAACAAGGCAGGCGTCAGCCCGCTTGCCGCCGCCTGCCGCGCAGCCAACTGGCCGCTGGCGAGGTACCTGCTTGAGCACGGTGCGAAACCGGCCCCCGCCGAGGGCGAGCCGGCGCTGGTCGCCGCCGCCGGGATTGCGGACGACGACCCCACCGGCGTCAAGCTGCTGCTCAAGCATCGCGCCAACGTCAACGCCACCGACCCGCACCACCGCAGCGCGCTGATGGCCGCCGCCGCCGAAGGCCACCTGCAGATCGCCCGCGCGCTGCTTGCCGCCGGCGCCGATCCGAACCTGGCCGATCGCCACGGCAGCACCGCCCTGATGGAGGCCGCGCGCAGCGGCGCCAGCGAGCTGGTGCAGGTCCTGGCCGAGGCGCACGCCGATGCCCGCGCCCGCGACAGCCACGATCGCGACGCCCTCACGCTCGCCTGCCAGTCGCCGCACGCGCAAGCCGCGACGGTGCGCGCGCTGCTCGCGCTCGGCGCCGAGCCCAGGCGTCCCGGCAGCGACGGCCGCAGCGCACTGGACCACGCCGCGTCCGCCGGGCGCTGGGACCTGGTCGCGCTGCTGGATCCGGAATCCCCGTTGCCGGCCAGCCTGGGGGATGACACGCAGGATCACGACGACACGCCGACACGGCTGCTCGAGGCCCTGCGCCAGGGCCAGTGGGCGGTGATCGCCGCCTTCTCCGAGCGCGCGCGGCGATGGCCCCAGGCGCAACTGGCGCAGCTGTATCTGGACCTGTCCGCGCCGGGGCTGGGCGCGGCTCGCCGCTGGTTGCTCGACCATGGCCTCGAGGCGGAAGCACGGCTGCCTGCGACGGAAGCCGGGGAGGCGCCTCGGGCGCCCGGCCGGCGCCTGTTCGACGCGCTGCTGGTGCAGCTGCCCACCTCCACCGAAGCCGTCGACGACCTGCTCAAGGCGGGCGCGAGCCCGGCCGGTACCGGCCTGCTCGCCCAGGCGCTGGGTGCGCTGGGCGATGGCGCCCAGGGCGCGGCGCTGCCGCTGAAACTGCTCGCGGGCGGTGCCGACGCCTTCGGCCCGGATGCACGCGAGCGCACGCCGCTGCACCTGGCGGCGCTGCATCGCCATGACGCACTGCTCGAGAACCTGCTGGCCCGCGGCTGCAACCCGAACGCACGCGACGGCGCCGGCCGCACCCCCTTGTTCGCCGCGATCGAGCACGGCGAGCGGGGACTGGGACTGGTACGCGCACTGATCGCCCACGGCGCGGACGCCGAGGCTACCGACGCCAATGGCGAAACGCCACTCGGCCTGGCCCTCGAGCACGGCGCCGTCCAGCACTGGCTGGACTGGGGCGACTGGGCACGCCCGCCACGCGCCCTGACCGCCGGGGACCTGCCGACCGCCGCCCGCGCGGGCGCGCTGACCGCGGTCGAGCGCCTGCTCGAACTCGGCTTCGACGTGGACACCCGCGATGCCCAGGGCGCCACGGCACTGCTGCATGCCTGCGGCGCCGGCCACCGCGAGATCGCCCTGCGCCTGCTCGAGGCCGGCGCGGATGCCACGCTGGCCGCCGGCACCGGCGTCACCCCGCTCGCCGCGGCGGTGGGCGCCCGCCGTGACGCGCTGCTCGGCGTGCTGCTCGACCACGGCGTGGACGTCGACCAGCGCCTGCCCGGCGAGAGCACCGCACTGATGGTCGCCGCGGCGCTCGGCTATCCGGAGCTGGTCGAGCGCCTGCTCGCCGGCGGTGCCGACGTCCACGCGGCGGACATGCGCGGGCGCACTGCGCTGCACGCGGCCGCGCAGTTCGGCTTCGAGCATAACGACAGCCTGCGTGCACGGCGGCTGTTCGACGTCCTGTTCAAGCACGGCGCCGACGTCAACCGCGCCGACAACGAGGGCAAGACGCCACTGCTGCTGTTGCTCGGTGCGCAGTTCAAGCCCGGCACCGCCTGCGACGCCACCCACCTGGCCGCGCTGCTGCCGGTCCTGCTCGATGCCGGCGCCCAACTGGAACACGCCGACCAGCGCGGCGTCACCGCGCTGCACGCCTGCGCCATGCACGCGCTGCTGCCGGCCGCCCGCGTACTGCTCGCCCGCGGTGCCGACCGCCAGGCCGCCGACGGCTTCGGCCGCACCCCGGCGGACGTCGCGCGCCACCTGGGCCTGGTCGACATCGCCCACGAACTGGCCGCGCGCAGCGGTGCCGTGCCCAGCGTGCGGCAGATGCTGCGCCAGCCGGCGCAACCGGCGGACTGATCCCCGCTCCCCAGGCTGAAGCCATCTCCTGCGGGAAGCGGGTCCGGCTGGAACCCGAGCCCGCGCCGCCCAGGCCAGCCAACGCGTGGCTACGTGGAAGGCGGCGACGGCTGCGGCCGCTCCTCCCGCTCGGCATCCGCCTCGAACAGCTGCTCCAGGTCCGCCAGCGCCTCGCGCGTGGTCTGCACGATCCTCGCGTCGTCGTCGTACACCAGGTACTGCCGCTTGAGCAGCTCGGCATCCTGCTGGCGGAAGCGTTCCACGCGCGCGGCGGCCACGGCCGGCGCCATGCCCAGGGCTTCCAGCGTCATCTGCGTCATCTGCAGGCTGGAACACAGCGTCTCGCGCACCGGCTCGTCGATCCCCAGGTCCATCAGCCGCCACACGTGCTGGCGATTGCGCGCACGGGCGATGACCTTCAGGTGCGGGTACTGCCGCCGCACCAGCCGGGCCACGCGCAGGCTCGATTCGGGATCGTCGCTGGCCAGCACGAATACCTCGGCTTTGTTGGCCTGTGCCGCGCGCAACAGTTCAGGGCGTGCCGGGTCGCCGTAGAAGATGTCGTTCCAGCCGCCGAAGCGTTGCACCAGGTCGATCTGCTCGACCGAATGGTCCAGCGCGACGAAGCGGATGCCCTGCGCGCGCAGCACGCGCGCCACGATCTGCCCCATCCGGCCGTAGCCGGCGATGATCACCTTGGGCGTCTCGGTCTCGATCGTGTCGTACTCGCGCACCGCCTTCTTCGGCCGCGCGCCGAGCAGCCGCCCGGTCAATGCCACCAGCAGCGGCGTCAGCGCCATCGACAGCGTGATTGCGAGCACCAGCCGGCTGTGCAGCGTGCCGTCGAGCACGCGCTGTCCCGCGGCGAGGTTCAGCACCACGAAAGCGAACTCGCCCCCGCTGGCCAGCAGCACCGCCAGACGCAGCGACTCGCCACGATCGAGTCCGGCAACCAGTCGTCCCAGCGGCCACAGCAGCACGCCCTTGACAAGCAGCAAGCCGGCGACCAGCGCCAGCACACGCAGGGGTTCGCCGAGCAGCAGCGAGAGATCCATCGACATGCCCACGCTGATGAAGAACAGCCCCAGCAGCAGGCCCTTGAATGGTTCCAGGTGCGATTCCAGCTCGTGCCGGTACTCCGAATCGGCCAGCAGCACGCCGGCCAGGAAGGCGCCGAGCGTGGACGACACGCCCACCCGTTCCATCAGCCACGCCGTGCCCATCACCACCAGCAGCGCCGTGGCGGTGGACACCTCCACCGCGTCGGCCTTGGCGACGAAGCGGAAGACCGGCCGCAACAGATAGCGCCCGCCGACCACCACGGCGACGATCGCACCCACCGTGCGCAGCACGCCTGCCAGCTCCACACCGTGACCGCCCGAACTCGCCAGCAGCGGCACTGCCGCGATCAGCGGAATCGCCGCCAGGTCCTGGAACAGGAGGATCGCGAACGCCTGGCGCCCGTACGCCCAGCCGGCCTCCTTGCGCTCGGCCAGGATCTGCAGGCCGAACGCCGTTGACGAAAGCGCCAGGCTGCCGCCGACGATCACCGCGGCCGGTCCGCTCAGACCGGCCCAGGCGAAACCGATCGCGCCGATCGCCATCCCGCAGGCCAGCACCTGCATCAGGCCGGTGCCGAACACCGCTCGGCGCATCACCCACAAGCGCTGCGGCGAGAGTTCCAGGCCGATCACGAACAGCATCAGCACCACGCCGAACTCGGAGATCGTGGCGACCCCTGCGGTATCGCTGACCAGCCCCAGCATCCGCGGCCCGATCACCATGCCGGCCAGCAGGTAACCCAGCACCGAGCCCAGCCGGAAGCGCTTGGTCAGCGGCACGGCGATCACCGTCGCCAGCAGGAACACCAGCGCGGTTTCGAGGTAGTGATGGCTTTCCACGCGCGCGACGCCTTGTAGGGGATGGGCGCGATTATTCCACGCCGGCCCGGGCCCATTGCCGGCCCACGCGACCATGGGATCATGGGCGCATGAAAACCGTCACGCTCGCCGTCGCCGGCCTGCTGTTGCCGTGCCTGGCGCCCGCCGCGTCCATTCCGATGCAGGGCTACGCGGTCGTGCACGCCTTCCCGCACGATCCCTCGGCCTATACCGAAGGCTTGTTCTACCGGGACGGCTATCTCTACGAGGCCACCGGCACCGTCGGCGCCTCATCGGTGCGCAAGGTGGAGCTCGCCAGCGGCAAGGTGGTCCAGCAGGCGGCCACGCCGTGGCCGGATTACGGCGAGGGCATCGTGGCGTGGAAGGACCGGCTGATCCAGCTGACCTGGCAAGACCACGAGGGCTTCCTGTACGACCTGGCCACGCTGACCCCGCGCGCGAAGTTCGCCTATCCGGGCGAAGGCTGGAGCCTGACCACCGACGGTACGCACTTGATGATGAGCGACGGCACGCCGACCATCCGCCTGCTCGATCCGCTCACCCTCCAGCAGGTCGGCCATCTCGACGTCACGGCCGACGGCACGCCGCTGGCCAACCTCAACGAGCTGGAGTGGGTGAAGGGCGAGCTGTATGCCAACGTCTGGCTGACCGACCGCATCGCGCGGATCGACCCGAAGACCGGGAAAGTGATCGGCTGGATCGACCTGGCCGGCCTGGCTCCCGCGCCCGAAACACTCGCCGACCCCGCCAACGACGTGCTCAACGGCATCGCCTACGACGCGGCGCACGACCGCCTGTTCGTCACCGGCAAGCGTTGGCCACGGGTGTACGAAATCCGCCTGGGACCCGCGCGTTCAGTCGCGCACAAGGCCGCGCGTGAGCCTGTCGTCCACGCGCATTCGACGCGCCGGGTCCGGGGAGACTGAGGACTGGGCGCCCCTCAGGCGCTGCCGGCGGCCGCGCACAGGTGCGCCCGCAACGTCATTCGCCGCGCAGCCAGCGCGCGGCGTCGATGGCGTAGTAGGTAAGGATCGCGTCCGCGCCGGCGCGCTTGAACGCGGTCAGCGATTCGAGCACCACCGCTTTCTCGTCCAGCCATCCGTTCTGCGCGGCGGCCTTGAGCATCGCGTATTCGCCGGAGACCTGGTAGACGAAGGTCGGCGCGCCGAAGGCGTCCTTCACGCGGCGCAGTACATCCAGATAGGGCATGCCCGGCTTGACCATCACCGCGTCGGCGCCCTCGGCCAGGTCCAGCTCCACCTCGCGCAACGCCTCGTCCGAGTTGGCCACGTCCATCTGGTAGGTGTGCTTGTTGCCCTTGCCCAGGTTCGCCGCCGAGCCGACCGCGTCGCGGAACGGGCCGTAGAAGCCGGAGGCGTACTTGGCCGAGTAGGCGAGGATGCGCGTGTGGATGTGGCCGGCCGCTTCCAGCGCCTCGCGGATGGTGCCGATGCGGCCGTCCATCATGTCGGAGGGAGCGATGAAGTCCATGCCGGCCTCGGCCTGCGCCAGCGACATCTTCACCAGCGCCTCGACGGTCGGCTCGTTCATGACGTAGCCATGGGCGTCGATCAGGCCGTCCTGGCCGTGCGTGGTGTAGGGGTCGAGCGCCACGTCGCCGATCAGGCCAAGCTCGGGGTACTTCGCCTTCAGCGCGCGGGTGGCACGGTGCATCAGGTTGTCCGGGTTCCACGCCTCTGCCGCATCCTCGCTCTTGACCGACGGGTCCGGCGAGGGAAACAGCGCCAGCGCCGGGATGCCCAGCCGCACGCACTCGCCGGCCAGCTTCAGCAGCTCGTCGATCGACAGCCGCGCCACGCCGGGCATGGACGGCACCGGTTCGCGCTGCCCTTCGCCCTCGATCACGAACGCGACCATGATCAGGTCGCCCGGCACCAGGGTGTGCTCGCGCATCAGCGCGCGGGAGAAGGCGTCGCGGCGCATGCGGCGCATGCGGATGGCGGGGAAGTTCATGGGGGACCTGCGATGGTGCGGAAGGCGCCATTGTACGCCGCGGGGCTGAGGGAGCTCTGGTCTGCGGCGTTCCATCACGCGTCGGGAAGAGCCCCCGCTATCGGGTTGGAGGGGGTTCGGCGCTGCCGGATGTGCGGCTCCGCCCGAACCCCACCCGCCCTGCCGGAGACCCTCTCCCGGAGGGAGGTGGTCTCCGGCAGGTGCTTCGATTTCGGCGCTGTGCGCCTGCGCGCTCGGCACGGCTCGAGGGAGGCGCCGCCCGGAGCGCAGCGTCGCGGAGGCGAAGGCCGCCCGACTAGGCGTCGCGGATCGCCGCGATCGGGTCCAGCGCCGCCGCCTGCCGCGCCGGGTAGAAGCTGAACACCAGGCCTATCGCCAGGCAGGCGATCACCGAGGCGAGGATGCCGATCGGCTCCCAGGCCACCTGCCAGCCGGCGAACAGGGCGATGGCGTAGGCCAGCGCCGCCCCGAACAGCAGCCCGACCAGCGCACCTGCCGTGCAGATCACCACCGCCTCGCGCAGGAAGCGCACCACGATGTCGTGCCGGCGCGCGCCGATCGCGCGCAGCAGGCCGATCTCCCGGCGACGCTCGAGCACGTTGGCCAGCATGATGTTCATGATGCCGATGCCGCCCACCAGCAGGCTGACGCCGGCGATCGAACCCATCACGATGGAGAAGATGCGCTGGGTCTGCTGGTTCTGGCGGTACAGCTGCTGGGGCACGACCAGCTGGTAGTCGTCCTCCCCGGCATGGCGCTGGGCCAGCACCTGGCCCAGCACGCGCGCACCGTCGCCCAGCCGGCCGGGATCGGCCACGCGCAGCAGGAAGCGGTCGATCTCGTCCTCCATCGGCTGGAAGCGGAAGCGCGCGCGGGCGCTGGCCAGCGGGATGAAGATGCGGTTGCCATCGGCACCCAGCGCCACGCCCTCGAAGCGGTCCTGGTCCAGGTCGCGATCGGCCAGCACACCGACCACGCGCAGCCAGACGTGGTTGACCTTGAGCAGCCGACCCACCGGCTTGCCGTCGGGGAACAGCGCGTGCGCGGCCTGTGCGCCGAGCACGGCCACCGCGGCCAGGCGTGCATCGTCCTGTGGGCCGAGCGCGCGTCCCTGGGCCACGCGCAGGGACGCCAGCTCGAAGTAGGCGGAGCTGACGCCACTCACCTGCGCCTGGCTGGTCCCCGCGTCGCTGAAGACGCCCCAGGTCTTGATGCGCTTCTCGGCCGCATAGCGCTCGGCCGTGGGAACCACCACGAGCGCCGCGCGGGCATCGGCCTCGGTGAGACCCAGGCTGCGCGCGCGGGCCTCCTTGAGCGCGTCGCCCTCGGCGCTGTGCGCCTCGACGATCAGGTTGTGCAATCCCAGGCTCTCGACCAGCCTGAGCGCCTCGCGCCGGCTGCCGGCACCCACGCCCTGCATCGCCACGATCGCGCCGACGCCGAAGATCATGCCCAGCAGGGTGAGCAGGGTACGCAGCTTGCGCCGCGAGAGTTCCTCGATCGCTTCCCTCCAGGGCCCGGCCTTCATGCGCCCGCTCCCGCTGCGTGACTGCTGCCGGCCAGCAGGATGCGGTCGCCTTCGTGCAGGCCATCGAGTACCTGGGTCCGGGTGGCGCCGCGCGCGCCGAGCCGGAGCCTGCGCACCACCTCGCGGCCTGCGCTCAGCACGCGCACGGTGGCCGTGTCGCCGTCCCCGTCCCCGTCCAGCGCCAGGTTCGGCACGCTCATGCCGTGGGCGGTCTTCAGCAACTGGATGCCGCCGACGAAGCGCTGGCCGGGCGTCCAGCCGTAGCGGCGCGCGGCCTCGGCCGGCACCCTCGCCTTCATCAGCAGGTACTTGACCGGGCTCTCGCGGTCGCGCGGCTGCGCGGCCGCCGCGATCCACCCCAGGGACGCCGTGACCCGTTGCTCCGGCCGGCCCCACGGGTGCAACTCGACCGTATCGCCCACGGCAATCCCCTGGGCTTCGATCTGCGGCACGGCCAGCTGCACTTCGAGCGCGTCGAGGTCGGGCAGGCTGGCGAAGCTGAAGCCCGCCCACAGGCTGCTGCCGACATGCGGCAGTTCGTCGGACCAGTTGCGCTCGAGCACCAGTACCCCATCGTGCGGCGCGCGCAGCTCCAGCGCCTCGAGGTCCGCCTGCTTCTGCCGGGCCACGGTGGCGTAGGTGTCGCGTTGCGCGTCCAGCACGGCCAGTTCCGCCTTGCCGCGCGCGCTGGACTGTTGCTCGCGCCACTCCAGGATCTGCCGGCGCACGCCCAGGTAGGCCGCGTCCTGCACGGCGTCCAGGATGTCGTTGCGCGCGATAGCGGCCAGCGTGGCATGCGCGTAGCGCTGCGCGATGGTGAGCTGGCCGTCGACCTGGATCAGGTCCACGGCCAGTTGCCCGCGTTTGCCGGCCAGTTCATCCTGCTTGCCGGCGCGGGCGAGCAGGTTGCGCTCCAGGTCGATGCGCGCCTGTGCCAGGTCCTGCTCGCTCTGCGTGGCGGAGAAACGCGCCACCAGCTCGCCCCGGGTGACATGGCTGCCGTCAGGCAGCATCCAGACCAGCTGGCGTGGCGTCCATTGCTGGCCCGGCACCAGCAGCGGGGTGGCCTTGACCGCGCGCAGCTCGCCCTCGGCCCGCACGCTGAAGTCGAGTGGGCCGGCATGCGCCTGTTCAAGCACGATGTAGTCGGCCCTGGGCGCCCCGCCACAGGCGGAAAGTGCCAGCACCGCCGGCAACAGTGCGTACATGCGACGCAGCATCAGGCGCCCTCCCCTGCCGGCGGAATCGCCACCTGCACCGATTGTCCCGGCTTGAGTCCCGCGTGCAGGTCGCCGCGCAGCCGGATCAGCACGTCGACCACCGGGACCGGCTCGACCCGGGATTTGCTGTGGACGTTGTTGCCGATCGCCGCCACGGTCCCGTCCAGCCGCCGCCGGCCGCCGCCGGCGACCTGCACCTGCACGGCCTGGCCCAGCCGCACGCGCACGAGGTCGCGCTCGGGCAGCGCCGCGCGCACCGCCAGCGACGACAGCTCGGGCATCTCGCCGACCGACTGGCCGCGCCAGACCTGCGAGCCGTTGTCGATCTTCTCGCCATTCCACTTGGCTTCGTGCAGCAGGATGCCGTCGCGCGGCGCACGAATCGTGAGTGCGGCGACCGACCCCTGCAGCTCTGCCACCTCGTCGCGCAATTGCGCCACCTCGGCCGCGGCCAGGCGCCGCTCGGCGGCACGCGCCCGGCTGGCGATGCGCGCACGCTCGACGGTGAGACGCAGCTTCCGTTCGGCCTTGTCGCGCGCGACGACCAGCTTGCGGTACTCGATGCCGGCCACATAGTCCTTCGGCACGTCCGCCTTGCGGCGCGCCTTCTCGGCGTCGGCGTGCGCCTGCGCGGTCGCCAGTTCGGCCTCGCGCGCGCGATCGGCCAGATCGAGCCCGAGCTGCTCCTGCCTGCGCTGCTTCTCGGCCAGTTCGCTGCGCTTGGCCGTGAGGTTCTTGGCCAGCTCGCTGCCATCGAACACCACCAATGGCTCACCCTGCTTCACGCGTGCGCCGTCGGCCGCCATCTGGGTCACGGTGAGCTGCCACAGCCCGTCGACCGCGGGCGGCGAGATGGCCAGGCTGCGCTGCGCGAACAGTTCGCCGGCGATGCTCAACGGCGCACTGGCAGGCGCTGCCGGCGCCGCCCCGGGCGCTTCGGCCGCCGTGTCGACACGCACGCTCATGCCCGGACGCAGCGCCAGGCGGCTGTCTCCGTCGAAGGCGATGGCCACCTCGAAGTAGCGGCCGTCGCCCCATTCCTTGCGGGCGACCGGCGCCCCGGCAATGTCCCGGATGCGGCCGCGCGCGCGGCTGCCGGGCAACGCGTCGATCGCCAGCTGGACCACCTGGCCGACCTGGAGCCCGGCACGATCGGGCTCCAGCACCCAGGCTTCCACCGTGTAGCCGTCGCCCTGCCCGACCACCTCGCCGACCTTGTTGCCAGGGTAGGACGAGGAGCCTTCCTCGAAACGCCCCCCGTTGCCCAGCACGTTGTCGAAGCCGTGGATCACCGTGCCCGCGCGGGTGGCCCGCACTTCCGCCTGGGTTACCTGGTCCTGGTAGAACTGGAGCGACAGGCGCAGCTTTCCAAGCTCCAGTTCGCTGTCGTGGCGCCGGCGCACCACCGCCCCGGCCGCCTGCCGGGCCGCGTCGCGCCTGACCGCCAGTGCGCGTACGGTGCGCCGCAGTTCGCTCTGGTGGCGATCGTAGTTGAGTGCGGAGATCAGGCCTTGGGGCACCGCCGCATCCAGCGCGGCGGTATCGCGTTCGGCCTGCGCATCGGCGAGTGCGAGCTCGGCATCGGATTGCTTGAGCTCGAGCTCGGCGACCTCTTTCGCGTTCTTCGCGCCGGCCTGCATCAGCTGCGCCTTGAGCTTGCGCAGCTGGGCCTCGGCCGGGCCGGCATCGATGCGCAGCAGTACGTCGCCCTTGCCCACGCGCGTGCCGTCCGGCACGTAGTAGCGCAGCACTACCGGCGAGCTCATCGAGGGCGGCGTGTAGATGCCCTGCGCATCGTCCATGCGGACCTCGCCGCTGAACACGGTGGCGCCGGCCAGCAACGGCCACCCGAGCAGCACCAGCAGGAGGCACTCACGCCGACGCCGAATCAAACTCGATCCTCCCGTCGCGGATGCCGACCTGGCGCTGCGCGCGGGCGGCCACCTCGGCGTCATGGGTGACCAGCACCACGGTCTGGCCTTGCGCATGCACCTCGTCGAGCAACGCCAGCACGTCGGCGGCGCTCCTGGAGTCCAGGTTGCCGGTGGGCTCGTCGGCCAATAGCAGGGCGGGCGTCATCAGCAATGCGCGGGCGATCGCCACGCGCTGCATCTGGCCGCCGGAAAGCTGGCCCGGGCGGTGCCGGAGGTGCCGGCCGAGGCCCATGCGGTCGAGCAGTGCATGCGCGCGCGCCGCCAGGCCCGGGTCGGGGCCACGCAGGAAGCGTGCCGGCAGCATGGCGTTTTCCAGCACCGACAGCCGCGGCAACAGGTGGAAGGACTGGAACACGAAGCCGATGCGGCGGTTGCGGAAATCGCTGGCGCGTTCGTCGTCGAAGGTGGAGACGTCCACGCCCTCGAGCAGGTAGCGGCCGCTATCGGGCCGGTCCAGGCAACCGAGCATGTTGAGCAGGGTCGACTTGCCCGATCCGGAGGGCCCCACGATGGCGGTGAACTGGCCGCGCGGCACCGCGAAGCTGACTCCGTCCAGCGCAGCGATCGTCTGACCGCCCACCCGGTAGTGCCGGGTCACTGCCTCCATGCAGACCATGCATGCCTCCGCATCACACTCGACCGAGTGTCGCAATCGGGGACTGGCCCCCGCAAGTAGCCAGCCTGGCCGGTTTCCGATACCTTCCCCCGATTGCCGCCGCGCCCGCGACGCTGCGTCCACCAGAACGACCCGCATGAGCTTCGACACCCGACCCCCAACGCTGCTGGCCGACCTCGGCGGCACCAACGTGCGCTTCGCGCTCGCCGACGTCGGCGCCGCGCAGCCGCTCATGACCGACAGCGTGCGCCGCTATCGCGTGCGCGATTTCGCCACGCTCGCCGACACCATCCGCCAGTACTTCGCCGACACCGGCCTGACCGCGCCGCGCGCGATCATTGCCGCGGCCGGGCGCATCGCCGACGGCGAGACGGTGCAGATCACCAACAACCCGTGGGCGGTCGCCGCGCATGCACTGCAGGCCGACCTGGGGCTGGAGTCGGTGCGGCTGGTCAACGATTTCGCCGCGCAGAGCATGGCCGTGTCGCTGCTGCAGCCGGCGCACCTCAAGGCAGTCGGCGATCTCCCGCTGCCGCGGCTGGACCGCTGCGACCACCAGACCTTCGTGGTGATGGGCCCCGGCACGGGCCTGGGCGTGGGCGGGCTGCTGCGCCGCGACGGCCACTGCAGCGTGCTGGAGAGCGAGGGCGGCCATGCCGGCTTCGCCGCGCACAGCGCCGAGGACATCGCGATCCTGCACCGCCTCAACCAGCGCTTCGGGCGCGTATCCAACGAGCGACTGATCTGCGGCAATGGCCTGGTGAACCTCTACGGCGCGCTCGCCGACATCGCCGGCGAACCCGCGCAGGACTACACCCCCGAGGACATCACCGCCCACGCCGGCGCCGGCACCGATCCGCTGTGCGTGCGCACGGTGGAGACGCTGGCCGGAATCTTCGGCTCCGTCGCCGGTGACCTGGTGCTGACCCTCGGCGGCTGGGACGGGGTCTACCTGACCGGCGGGCTGCTGCCGATCCTGCTGCCCTGGCTGCAGCGCGGCGGCTTCCGCCAGCGCTTCGAGGCCAAGGGCCGCTTCACCGACACCATGCGCCAGGTGCCCACGATCGCCGTGCTGCATCCGGAACCCGGCCTGCTCGGCGCCGCCGCGCTGGCGGTGATGGACGCAGGCCGGCCGCTGCTGCCGAGGCCGTAGACGCCGCCTAGCCGGTCGGCCGGTACCCTCCCTGGACCACCGGAGGACACCGATGACCCGCCCGCGCACCGCTTTCCTGTTCGACCTCGATGGCACGCTGGTCGACAGCGTCTACCAGCACGTGCTGGCGTGGAAGGAGGCGCTCGATCGCGAAGGCATCGAGCTGGCGGTGTGGCGCATCCACCGCAAGATCGGCATGAGTGGCGGGCTGTTCACGCAGATCCTCTTGCGCGAGACCGGTATCGAGATCACCGACGAGCGGGTGGCGCGGCTACGCCGCTGGCACGCCGAGGCGTTCGCGCGGCGCGCCGAAGCCGGCGGCGTGCGCCCGCTGCCCGGTGCGCGCGAGTTGCTGGCCTGGCTGACCGACGCCGGCCTGCCGTGGGCCATCGCCACCAGCGGCCGCATGCAGACTGCCGCGCACAATCTGGAGGCGCTGGGCGTGAACCCGGCCAAGGTCCCGGTGGTGACACGCGACGACGTGCGCCACGCCAAGCCCGACCCGGACCTGTTCCTCGCCGCTGCCGCGCGGTTGGGCGTGGACATCCGGGATGCGCTGGTGCTGGGCGACAGCATCTGGGACATGCTCGCGGCGCAACGTTGCCGCGCCCTCGGCGTCGGCCTGCTCTCCGGCGGTTACGGCCAGGAGGAACTGGAGCGCGCGGGCGCCTTCCGCGTGTACGAGGAGCCGGCGGACGTGCTCCACCACATCGACGAGATCGCGGCGCGCGACTGAGTGGCCGCCGAGCGTCAGCCCGGCGCGAGCAAGGCGTCCAGGTCGTCCTGGTCGAAGCTGAGCTTCTCCCGCGCGCCGCCGCCTTCCAGTACCGCCTCGGCCAGCTCCGCCTTGCGCGCCTTGAGCTCCTCGATACGCTCCTCGACCGTATCGGCGGTGATCAGCCGGAACACGAACACCGGCTTGTCCTGGCCGATCCGGTGGGCACGGTCGGAGGCCTGCGCCTCGGCGGCTGGGTTCCACCACGGGTCGTAGTGGATCACGGTGTCGGCGGCAGTGAGATTCAGGCCCACGCCACCGGCCTTGAGGGAGAGCAGGAACAGCGGCACGTCGCCGTCCTGGAAACGCTGCACCGGCTCGGCCCGATCGCGGGTCTCGCCGGTGAGCATGACGTAGCGGATGCGCTTGCGGTCCAGCTCCGCGGCGATCAGCTTGAGCATTTCGGTGAACTGCGAGAACAGCAGCACCCGGCGCCCTTCGGCGAGCAGTGCCGGCAGCATGTCCATCAGCAGCTCGAACTTGGCCGACTCGCGCACCCCGCGCGCGGCCTCGAGCTTGACCAGGCGTGGATCGCAGCAGACCTGGCGCAGTTTGAGCAACGCATCGAGCACGACGATGCCCGAGTGCGCGATGCCGCGCTGGGCGATCACCTCGCGCAGTTCCTCGGCCAGGGTCAGGCGCAGGCTTTCGTACAGCTCGCGCTGGCGGCCGTCGAGCACCACGCGGCGGGTGATCTCGGTCTTGGGCGGGAGCTCGGAGGCCACCTGCGCCTTGGTGCGGCGCAGGATGAACGGGGCCAGGCGCCGGTTGAGCCGTGCCTGGCAATCCTGGTCGTGCTGCTTTTCGATCGGCACGCGGTAATGGCGACGGAACGCGCCCTCGTCGCCGAGCAGGCCGGGCACGGCCAGGTCGATCTGCGACCACAGCTCGCCCAGGTGGTTTTCCAGCGGCGTGCCGGTCAGGCAGACGCAGCGCGGCGCGCGCAGGCTCAGTACGGCACGGCGTGCCTGCGTACGCGGGTTCTTCACCTGTTGTGCCTCGTCCAGCACGATCAGCGCGAACGGTTGCTTGCGCAGGGTGACCACGTCACGCGGCAACAGCGCATAGCTGGTCAGCACGATGTCCTGCGTGCCCAGCTGCGAGAAGTCGCCGCTGCGCTGCGGGCCGTGCAGCGCCAGCACCTTGAGGCCTGGCGCGAACCGCGCGATCTCCGATTGCCAGTTCGGGATCAGGCTGGTCGGCACCACCACCAGCGCCGGTTGGGCCAGCGAGCCGCGCTGCTTCAAGGCCAGCAGGTGGGTGATCAGCTGCAGCGTCTTGCCCAGGCCCATGTCGTCGGCGAGCACGCCGCCGACGCCGGCCTCGGCCAGTGCGTTCAACCAGCGCAGGCCTTCGCGCTGGTACGGGCGCAGCTCCACCGTGAGGCCGTCCGGGACGACATCGCTGGCACGTTCGGCGGCATCGCGCAGGCGTGCGGTGAAGCCGCGCAGCGCGTCGGGCGCGCGCAATTCGCCGCCGCTGGGCAGGGCTTCGACCAGTTCCTCCAGCCGGCCGGCCTGCACGCGCGGGAGGTGCAGCTTCTTCTTCGGGCGCTCCAGGTATTCGGCCAGCGGCGCCAGCAGGCCGCGCAGCTCCTTCAGGCGCACCGGCACCCGGCGGCGCTCGTCGACCGGGGCGTACCAGACCGCATCCTCCGGTTCGTTCGGCGCCGGGCTAAGGTTCAGCTGGTGCTCGGCCAGCGCCTGGGCCACCGCGGGCAGCAGGTTGTGCCGCTTGCCTTCCACCTCGATGCCGATCTCCAGGTCGAAGGCGTGGTCGTCGTTGTCCTCGGTGGCGTTGCCGTACCAGCGCACCGGGCCTTCGAGCACCTCGAACGGGAAGCTCGGCGCGTAGTCGAGCTGGAAGCCCTCGGCCTCGAGCTTGCCGCGCAGCGCCAGCCAGCGCGCCGGCGTGTTCACTTCCAGCGCACCGGCATAGCCCTTGCCGGGGAACAGCCAGGCGTCCTCGGGCAGGGTATCGGCCAGGTCCCAGGGCAGGCCCTCGGTGTCCACCCCCGGGGTGAGGCCGGCGCGCTCGAGCTGCTCCATGGCCGAGAGCTCCTCCGCGCGCCGGCGCGTGATTTCGACCAGGTGGCCGTTGCGCACGCGGCGGACCAGCGGCTCGCCGCCGCGCCCCGGCAGGCGCTCGCCGGCGTAGTCGAACGCGAGCCGCGCATACGCCAGTGGCGGGGTGCCGGCGGCCAGGCGGGCGTGGCGGGTGAGCGCGTGCAGGGTCAGCACGGGCTTGGGGGCCAGTTCCGCGCGGCGCAGTTCGTCGAACACCTGCGGCGCGGGCAGGCGCTGGCCGAGCGGGCTGTTCTTCAGTGCCCTGAGCAGCGGCCGGCCGGCCTCGTGCCTGAGCGGCGGCAGGTCCAGCCAGTGGCTTTCGCGCTTGTCCGCCTCGAGCAGGCCCAGCGTGGCGCGCTCGGCGTCGAGGTACCACAGGCAATCCAGCCGCAACAGGCGCTGGTTGTGGCCGAGCGTGGGCAGCAGGCGCTGGCTGCCGTCCTGCTCCAGTTGCCAGTGCCAGTTGAGCGGGTGCGCCTTGCCGCGCGACAGGCGCAGGCCAGCCAGGCCGCCGAGGAAACAGGGCGCGGTATCGAGCATCTGCGCCAGCAGGGCATCCCCGATGTGGCCGGCCAGGCGCACATAGCTGCGGCCCTTGCGCACGCTCTGCGGCAGGCCGAGCAAGGCGGCGGCCAGGTGCTGTTCGTGCGGCTGCAGCGGCGCCTGGGCGAGGTGGCGGCTGTCCAGCGGGACCGGCCGCACGTAGCGGCCCTGCTCGGCCACGCCCAGCGCCACCGGGGCGACATCCAGGTGCGCCCAGGCGGCGCCGTCCTCCGGCATCACTTCCAGGAAGAAGCCGAGCACCTGGGTTTCGACCGGAGCCGGTGCCGGCGGTTTGAACAGGCGGCGCCAGGCCGGCGGCAAGCCGCCTCCGCCCATGTCCTCCGCCGGGGAGGCACGATCGGCAGGCTGCTTTTCGTCCGGTTGCTGCATGCGCGTGCGATCCGCCTTGCCGGCCAAAACCACGAGCTTAGCAAGGGGATGGGTGGTGTGCGCGTCGAGGGCGCAAGTTCGTGCGGGCGCATCCGCAGGGAGGCTGAGCCGAGCTCCTCCTCCCCGGCGGGGAGGAGGAGCCCGGGCGGTCAGGCGTTGCCGAACAGGCCCTGCGGGTACTCCGGCTTCTGCTCGCGCGCCATCAGCATGCGCACGCCCTCGGCCGGGGTGACCTCGCCGTGCAGCACGGCGCGCACGCCGTTGGCGATGGGCAGCTCCAGGCCGTGCTGCTCGGCCAACCGGGACACCTCGTCGGCAGTGACCACGCTCTCGACCACCTGGCCGATCTGGCGGACCGCCTCGTCCAGCGCGATGCCCTGGCCCAGCGCCAGGCCCAGCCGGCGGTTGCGCGACAGATCGCCGGTGCAGGTCAGCACCAGATCACCCAGGCCCGACAGGCCCATCAGCGTTTCCGGGCGCGCACCGAGCGCCAGGCCCAGCCGCAGCATCTCGTTCATGCCGCGGGTGATCAGGCCGGCGCGGGCGTTCAGCCCCAGCTGCATGCCGTCGGCCACGCCGGTGGCCACGGCGAGCACGTTCTTCATCGCACCGCCGAGCTCGGCGCCCAGCACGTCGTTGCCCGAGTAGGCGCGGAAGTTGGGCGCGTGCAGCAGCGCGGCCAGCGCCTTGGCGAAGGCCTCGTCGTCCGAATGCACGGTCACCGCGCTGGGCAGCCCCGCGGCGACCTCGCGCGCGAACGATGGCCCGGTGACCACCGCGGCCGGCCGGCCCGGCAGCTTCTGCGCCACCAGTTCGTGCAGGAAGCGGCCGGTGCCCGGCTCGAAGCCCTTGGTCGCCCAGGCGATGGCGGTATCGGGCCCGAGCAGTGGCGCCAGCTCGTCCAGCATCGTGGCGAAGGCGTGGCTGGGCACGACCACCAGCACGATGTCGGCACCGCGCACGGCCGCGGCCAGGTCCGGCTCGTAGGCGAGCGCGGCCGGAAGCTCCAGGTCAGGCAGGTAGCGGTGGTTGCGGCGGCTTTGCGCCATCGCCGCCAGGGCTGCGCGGTCCCGCCCCCAGAGGCGGGTCGTGACGCCGTTGCGTGCGGCCAGCGCGGCCAGCGCGGTGCCCCAGGAGCCGGCGCCGAGCACCGCGAGGATCGGTTGGTCCCGCATGGATTGTCGGCGTCAGCTGTTGAGCGTCGGCGCCTCGCCGCCACCCATCGCGCGGCGCTGCTGCTCCGCGAAGAGGGCGTCGAAGTTGATCGGCTGCAGCAGGAACGGCGGAAAGCCGCCCTCCAGCACCAGCGAGGAGATCACCTGGCGGGCGTAGGGGAACAGCAGGTTCGGGCAGTAGCTGCCGATGATGCCGGCGCGGTCCTCGTCGCCGAAGCCGGCGATGCCGAACACGCCGGCCTGGTGCACCTCGGCCAGGTAGGCGGTGCGCTCGCCGATGGTGCAGGTCAGGGTCAGGCTCAGCACCACCTCGTACAGGTCGTTGCCCAGGTCGGTGGCGCGCTGGCCGAGGTTCAGCTGCACCTGCGGCTGGAGCTCGTCGTTCTCGCCCATGTCCTGGAAGATCTGCGGCGCGTTGGGGGCCTCGAAGGAGACATCCTTGACGTAGATCTTCTGCAGCATCAGCTGCGGCATGGCCTGGCCGGCGGCCTGGTCGTTGACGGGCGTGACTTCTGCCATCGTGGAATCCCTCGAATTCGTGAGTGCGGCGGAGCAAAGGGGGCGATTGTTCCATACATCCGGTCGCCCCGCCACGGTTCGGAAGCCCGAGTGACTTGCGCAGGGTGCTGTTTTTCCGGGAGAATACGCGGCTCGATCCAGGACCGCCCCGGTCTCCCGGGCCTCCGCGACGCGATGCGGAGCACAAGCCGGTCCTTTTCGTGACGCAACACCCTCCAGCATCGCGTGGCGCCCGAGGCGCCGCTGGGCCGATGCCGTCCTGGCCAACGGGCGGTCAAATACCGATTACGGAGGCCCTCATGGCCCGTGTATGTCAAGTCACCGGAAAGGGTGTGCAGACCGGCAACAACGTCTCGCACGCCAACAACAAGACCCGTCGCCGCTGGTTGCCCAACCTGCACGAGCGCCGCTTCTGGGTCGCCAGCGAAAACCGTTGGGTGAAGCTGCGCGTTTCCAACGCCGCGCTGCGCACCATCGACAAGAATGGCATCGAGGCCGTGATCGCCCAGCTGCGTGCCCGCGGCGAGAAGGTCTGAGGATTGAACCATGGCTAACAAGACCCAAGACAAGATCCGCCTGATCTCCTCGGCCGG
>NZ_DASSES010000144.1:0-19216 GCF_035695185.1 Frateuria sp. | reverse complement strand
CCAGGTCGATCGAGCGCCGCGCGCCGGCGATGGCCAGCAGGAACATGCGCTGGGAGTTGTACTCGCCCACGCGGTCGGTGCTGGCGATCACCTGCACCGGCAGGCGCCCGGGTCGCGGCGACGGGGCCGCTTCCACCGGCGGCAGCGGCCTGCCGCCGGTGGCGAGCCAGTGCTGCTCGAACACCCCGCGCATCCGGGCCACCGCCGGTCCCTGGATGCGGAACATCATGTCGCGCTTCTGCCTGCCGTTGCTGGCGTTGCCCAGCCAGGCATCGTCGATGCCCATGCCGCCGGTGTAGGCCACGCGGTCATCGATCACCATCAGCTTGCGATGGGTCCGCTTGTTGAGCTGCGCCAGCTGGTCCATCGCCAGCGGCCGGTAGAAGTGGAACTCGACGCCCGCCGCGCGCAACCGCTCGGCGTCGGCGACGTTGCCGCGCGAGCCCATCCAGTCGATCACCACGCGCACCTTCACGCCGGCGCGTGCCCGTTCCGAGAGCGCCGCGACGAAGGTGTCCGCGATATGTCCCCGCCGCAGGATGTAGCTCTCCAGTTCGATGCTTTTCCGCGCCGAGCGGATGTCGGCCAGCATCGCCGGGAAATAGGCATCGCCGTTCTGCAGGTCGGCCACCGCATCGCCCTGCGTGATGGGGCTGCCCAGCAACGCCTCGGCCTGCTGCCGGAACGCCGGGCTGTCGACCGCTGCCACGTGGGCCGGCGCCTGCGCCAGCCCCGGCCCTTCGGGCAGGACATTGGCGGCGGTCAGTCCGGCCAGGCCGACCGAACAGGTGCCGGCCAGCAGCAGGCCGATCCTCCGCCACGCCGTGCGCAAGCGGCCGCCCACGTGCCGCGCGCCCCATCGAGTGGATGCGTTGGCACCCGGGTCGAGGACGCAGGGATGGGCGGAGCCGTGGCAAGTTCGCGACTTGCGCACATCGGAGGGTGCACACACGTTCGAGGGGCTGTCGCCCGACTGCGCGCGGGGAAATGACTGCATGAGCGCCTACTGGTCAAACCGGCATCAAATCATGGGGTTGCAGCCTGCAAACCTCAAGCGGACGCGGCCGCGCCCAGCCAGCCGCGCCAGCCGGGACGCACCCGCAGGCCACCACGGAGAAACGACATGCCCGGGATCCCGACGCGCTGCTCGCTGGTCTCGGTGATCACCATCCGCGGCCGCGGTGAGGACGCCCGCACGCTGCTCCTGCACCGGGCCCGGGGCGACCTCCAGGGCCTCTGGACCTATGCCGCCGGGCACCTGGAGCCCGGCGAGAAAGCCTGGCAGGCGGCCCTGCGCGAACTGGCCGAGGAAACCGGGTTGCACCCGACCGCCCTCTACTCGGCCGACGAGTGCGAGACCTACTACGACGTGCGGGAGGAATGCATCGCGCTGGTACCGGCGTTCGTCGCCTTCGTCACCGCGGATGCCAGCGTGCGCCTGGACGCCGAGCACCTGGAGCACGCCTGGCTGTCCTTCCCCGACGCCCTCGCGCGACTGCCGTTCGGCGGCCAGCGCAGGATCTACGCACAGGTTCACCGCGAGTTCGTCATGCGGCCGCCACCACCGGCGCTGCGCATGCCGGTCTAGCACGGGGGCTCTTTGCGGCCGGCGCCTGAGTGCCTGCACTGCAGGCCATTCACGCAAGGCAGGCAGCACGCGTCGTATCACGGGCTCGTTCCGTTGACGGCGATCCACGGTGCAGGCGAACGACGACAGCATCCAGATCAACGAGGACCGGCCCCACTCGCGGCGTGAGTGGCGCACCGAACGCGTCGGCTGGCTGGTGATGGCGCTCCTGCTCGCGGCAGGGTTGCTCGGGCTGTTCGGCTACGGCCCGCTGAGCCAGGCGCGCGCGGGCGACCCGGGCGGGTTGTCGGTGACCTACGACCGACTGCAGCGGGCCAGTGCGCCGAGCGAATACCGCTTCACGGTCGCCCCGTCGCTGGCGCGCAATGGCGCGTTGAGGCTGCGCTTCGACGATGCGCTGCTGGACGAGGTCGAAATCCAGTCGATCATTCCCCGGCCCGCACACGTGCGCTCGGGGCCCGGCTACACCGAATACGTGTTCGCCGTGGACGGGGCCAGGGGACCCTCCCCCCGTATCCAGTTCCAGTTCCAGCAGGCCACTTTCGGCCACGTGCGTGGCAGGGTCGTCGCCGACGGCGCTGCTCCCCTGGTCATCGACCAGTTCATCCTTCCCTGAGGAGCGCCCCCATGGAATCGGTCATCCGCGGTGTCATCGTCTATTCCTTCCTGTTCCTGATCTTCCGCGTCGCGGGCAAGCGCACGCTGGCGCAGACCTCGCCGTTCGAACTGATTCTCCTGCTGATCATCTCCGAGACCACCCAGCAGGCGATGGTCGACCACGACCACTCGATCACCAACGCCTTCCTGCTGATCATGACCCTGGTGGGCCTGAGCATCGTCCTCTCGGTCATCAAGCACCGCTCCAGGGCCGCCAGCCGCTGGCTGGAAGGCCTGCCGGTGCTGGTGATGCGCAACGGCGCCTGGGACCGGGAAGCCGGCGACAACACGCGGGTGGACCCGTCCGAGGTGGTCGCGGCCGCGCGCGCCAAGCAGGGCCTGGAGCGCCTCGACGAGGTCAAGCACGCCGTGATCGAAAACGACGGCACGATATCGATCGTGCCGCGCGCCGGACACTGACGGCAGGACACGACCCGCCGCAGGGCGGCCTGCCGGATCGGCAACGCCCTCGCCGTGCGGCGGGGTCAAGGTCCGGCGGGCTGCCGCGGTCGCTCAGTGCCTGCTCTCGCTGGCCGGCGCCGACTGCGCCGCATCCAGCCGGTTATCGACACGCTCCACGCCCAGCATGCGCGACACGGCCGTGACCAGCTCGTCCACCTCGGTGAGCCGGGCCGAGCCGCTGAGCGTCACCAGGCCGTTTTCCACGTGCACCTCGACCTTCCCGGGCTGGGCCACCAGGTGGCCGAGCTTCGAGCGGATGCGGTCGTGCAGTTGCCGGTCGTCCGACGGTTCCTGGCCATGCAGTCGCGCCGACACGCCATGCAGGCGGTCGGCCGTGTGCCTGGCCGTGTCCTGCGCGAAGTCCTGGATGTCGTGCCCCGCGGCCCGCACCTTGTCGCGCGCGATGGCGCGCCGGCGGCGCCCGGCCACCGGATCGAGCAGGTACATCGCCGCCGCGCCCGCCGCAAACGCGGTGGCAAGCTTCAATAGCTGTCCCACGGTCGCCTCCTGTTGGTTGCCCATGCGAGCGGCCGATGCTGCGCGAAGCGACGGCAACGGCGCGCGAAAGCGCCGTTGCCGGGCCGGGCGTTCAGCGGCCGAGGCCCGCTTCCACCGGCGCGTCGGTACCGAACGGCCCGCGCAGGAACAGCGCCCCGTAGACCAGGGCCAGCGCCGCGAACAGGACGGTCAGGCAAAGCAGCGCCGGCGAGGCGCCGCCGGCCATCGCCGGATGGCCCAGGCTGAGTGCGCTGACCAGGTAGAGCATGAGATTGGCCAGCACGGTGGGGCGTCCGTAGATGCCGCCGACGATGATCCGGCGCTGGTTCCAGTTGAGCCAGGCCAGCGCCAGCCAGCCCGCCGATACCAGCTGCCCCAGCACCGTGGCGCTGGCCGGCATCCCGGGCATCAACCGCGGCAGGAGCTCATCGGCGCCGAACAGCAGGGCCGCGCCTCCGCCGGCAAGGACGAGGGCACTGAAGGTCGTGATGAAGGACGAGCTGCGCGTAGCGTTCATTCCGTGGACTCCACCTGCCTGGTTGAGGGTCTGGCTTGCAGGAACGCTCTTGGGTGCCGGCCGTGCGCTCGCCCGGCCCGCCGCCGCGCCCAAGGGCGCGCGGAGGGCGTCAGGCGGAGGCATCCATCTCACCCCGGTGCACGCGTCCCCGCGTAGCGCGATGATCGCCCGGCCGTCCGCTGCGACGGAAGTATCCCCCTCCTGCCGTTGAGGTACGCCCATGACCCGCACGTTGCTGTTCGCCCTCGGCCTCGTTCTCCTCCCGGCAGCCACGCAGGCCGCCGAAGACCCCGGTTGCGCGGTATGGCGGCGCGAACTGTCGTTCGCCCGCACCGTGCAGCAGCATGACGCGGCGGCCTTCGCCGCACATGTCGAGCCCGGCGCCGTGTTCGCGGCCAATTCGCCCCATCCGCAGCGCGGACGCGCGGCGGTCCTGGCCAGCTGGCGGGATCTGATCGCGGGCAAGCCCATGCGCCTGGCGTGGTACCCCACGCAGGTGGTGACCGGCGGCGAGGCGGATATCGCCTATTCCAGCGGCCCGTGGCTGATGGAGACAGTCAACCCGTCGGCACGGACGCGCTACGTGCTCGGCCACTTCGCGACCGTCTGGCACCGCGGCAAGGATGGTGCCTGGCGCGTGCTGTTCGACGCCGGCGACGAGGGCACGCCGAGCGACGAAGCCGGTGCAGCCGCGTTCCGCAAGGGCCGCCAGGCGGCGTGCCCCGGCACACGGGTACGCTGAGCGCTCGGGCCCTATGCCGCCAGGTAGTGGGGCGGCAACCAGCCGGGCGGCCGGAGGGAAACGGAACCCCGCCGCGTGTGCGAAAGGATCATCCCGGGAACGCGCCTAGCGCCCGTCGCAACTCGCCGCGCAGGTGGGCCAGCGGTGCAGCCAGCCGCCCGTCGGTGGGCCGGTGGACCAGCCAGGCGCGCACCTCGGCATGGAAGTCCGACACCTCGACCACGCGCAGCGCCTTGCGATAGGGACTTTCCCTGAGCAGCCTGCCCGCCGTGAGCCCGATGCCGATGCCCCGCGCGATCAGCGAATGGCGCAGCAACGGGTCGAACGCTTCCACCGCCACGTGGAAGGGCAGCTGCTCCGCCTCCAGCGCGCGCCTGAGCACCCGCCTGAAACCGCAGCCGTCCTGGTTCAGCACCCACGCCTGGTCCGACAGGTCGCGCAGCGTGATGCGCCGGGGCAGCTTGAGCGTGCGCGGCACCACGACCTTCGCCCCGATCCGGCACAGCCGTTCCCGCTCCAGGCCCGCCGGCGGCTCGTTGTCGCCCGGCAGATAGACCAGCGCGGCGTCGATGCGGTTGGCATCCAGGTCGGCCAGGAGCTCGGCGGCCCAGCGACTGGAGACGCGCACGTGCAGCGAGGGAAACGCCTCGCTCAGCGAGCAAAGCGGCTCCTCCAGCGCGATCTCGGCCAGGAACGGCGTGATGCCGAAGCGGAACTCGCCGCGCACCGCCGCATCGTCCGCCACGCCCGCGCGCAGGTCGTCCAGCGAGGCGAGCACCCGCCGGCCGAGCTGGTAAGCGTCACGGCCGGCGGCGGTCGGCCGCAGCGGCTTCGACTGGCGGTCCAGCAAGGCCACGCCGAGGGTGTTCTCCAGGCTCTGGACGCGCCGCGTCACCCCGGGCTGGGTGAGGTGCAACTGGGCGGCCGCCGCCAGGATGGACCCGTGTTCCACCACTGCGACGAACGCTTCGAGATCACGCGTGTTCATGCGTTTCCGGCATAAAGAAGATGCACGATTTTAATTGGACGCATATTCAAGGCAAGCATAGATTGCGCGCTCATCTTGCAAACGACACATTTCCCATGAGCGCCATCGAATCTATCGCCCGCCGTTGCCCGGACCAGCCCGCGGGCATCCCCACCGCCCGCCAGCTCACGCCACTGCTGACGCTGGCCTGTGGCGTCATCGCACTCAATCTTGCGGCGGCGCAGCCGCTGCTCGAGGTGATCGCACAGTCGCTGGGCCTGGGCCTGGCCGCCGCCGGCCTGGTCACCACCGCCACCCTGCTCGGCTACGGCGCGGGCATGGTGTTCCTGGTGCCGCTTACCGACCTGGTCGAGAACCGCCGGCTGGTGCTGCGGATGCTCGCACTGGACATCGTCGCGCTCGTGGCCGCCGCCTGCGCACCGAACGCCACTGTGTACCTTCTCGCCGCGTTCGCCGTGGGTGCGGCGACCAGCTCGATCCAGATGATCGTGCCGCTCGTGGCGTCGCTTGCCCCCGAGGCGGAGCGCGGGCGCGTGGTCGGCAACGTGATGAGCGGGGTGATGATCGGAATCCTGCTGTCCCGTCCGCTGGCGACCCTGATCGCGCAGGCGATCGGCTGGCGGGGCGTGTTCGCCGCCTTCGCGATCGCCGTCGGTGCGATTGCGCTGTTGCTGTGGCGCGCGCTGCCCACGCTGCAGCCGGCCCACCGGCTGCGTTACGCCGCGCTGGTGCGCTCCCTGTGGCCGCTGGTGCGGGGCGAGCGCGTGCTTCAGCGGCATGCGCTGAGCGCGATTCTCGCGTTCGGCGCTTTCAACGCTTTCTGGACGATCGTGGCCCTGCGCCTGGCACAGCCGCCGTTCGGGCTGGGCGCACAGGGCATCGCGGGGTTTGCCATGGCCGGCGTCGGCGGCTCGGTGATTGCGCCCATTGCCGGGCGCCTGGGCGATCGCGGCCTGACCCGGCCGGCCAACGTCATCATGCATCTGCTGATCGTGGCCGCGATGGTTCTCGCCTGGCTTGCGGGCGAGCAGACGCCGGTCATCGGGCTGGTCCTGATGGTGGCCGCTTCGCTGCTGCTGGACATCGGCACCGTCGGCGACCAGACGCTCGGCCGGCGCGCCATCAACCTGGTCCGGCCGGAAGCCCGCGGGCGCCTCAACGGCCTGTTCACCGGCGCGTTCTTCGTCGGCGGCGCAGCGGCCTCCTCGCTTGCAGGCCTGGCCTGGGCCATCGGCGGGTGGACCCTGACCTGTGCCCTCGGCGCGGCGTTCGGCATCGCCGCGCTGCTGGTTTCGCTGTCCGACGGCCGGCGCGGCGCGGACCGGTGAGTCTTGCCTGCGGCCGCGGGCGCGCCGGACTGCGCGCTGCGAGGTCTATCGCGCCTGCTCGTGAGCCAGCCGCGCGTCCAGCGTGCGGGTGGCGGCCGCGGCATAGGCCCGGCAGGCATCGCCATCGACCAGGCGTTCGCCGTCGGCTTTCGCCTTCCCGCGAGCGACCTTCCGCCAGAAGCCGCTTGCATCGGGGTGCGGGGTCAGCAGGATGTCGCAGGGCAGCGCGGCCACGATGGCGATCGATCGGCGGAACGCAGCGACCCGCCGCGGCTGGTCGCTGAAGCGGAAGCCGGGCCGCCCGATCGCGGTGAGGCTGTCGGCATAGACCATGTGCAGGCAGTGCCCGCCGCTGCACGAGGACCAGGTCCACGACGTGCTGCCGGGCGTGTGGCCCGGCGTGTAGTGCGCCGTGATGGCGACCTTCCCCAGCTGCACGGTCCCGCCGTCACCCACGATCCGCGCGCCCTGCACGGGCGGATAGGCGGGGGCGTCGCCGTATTGCGGATCCTCCGGGTCGGCCCCGCCCAGCGCCAGCTCGCGCGCACCCTCCGCGCTCGCCAGCACCTGCGCCCCGCTGTGCCGCTGCAGGGCAGCGATGCCGCCGGCGTGGTCGGCATGTGCGTGCGAGTTGAGGATCCAGCGGAGGTCGCGGACGCGGAACCCGAGGGCGCGGATGTTCGCTTCGATGAGCGGCGCGGACGAGGGCAGCCCGGCGTCGATGAGCGCCAGCCCCCGCCCGGTGTCGATGAGGATCGCGGAGAGCCCGTGCGGCCCGACGTACCAGCTGCGCCCGTGAATCCGGAACGGCTTCTGCGGCGCGTTCCACTCGCTGGCGCCGCCGAAATGGCTCGCCGCGCGCGCCGCTTGGGCGCCGGCCGGGCCGAGGATCAGGCCGAACGCTAGCGCGACGCCGGCGGGAAAGCGCAAGGACATGGTCGGGCTCCGTCGCAAAACCGGCAGCATGGCCGGGGCATCGGGCACGTGCTGGGCAACGGCATGGCGGTTCGCAGGCAGGGGCCGGCCGCTGCAGGTGTGGCGCGTTGGGGCGGCAACGCGTCTGGACTGCGCGCGGGCCACCAGCCTGAACAACGGGCAACACGCGCCTTAACGGCGACTGTCGTTCCGCGACGGTTACGCCAGGTCAAGCGAGCCTGGCACGTCCCTTCGACGGGGACTCGACCGCGCCGCAGCGACTAATGGCGCACCTTCCAGAGATCCGCACGGGACACACCATGCTGGACACCGCCGAACACCTCGGCCAGGCCTTGGGCGACTGGTCGACCCACCCCAACAGGGCGTACGTCGGGAAGATCGACCGGGTGCTGGTCGGCCCTACCCAGGCGTGGACGCCGGAGTACTACATCGATCACTTCCTGCAGTCCCATGACAGGCCGGTCACCCACTGGAACCGCAACGTGGTGTCCGCGGCCCTGGGCAAGTTCAACGGACGCCCGCCCTTCAAGCAGTGGGAGCTGGACGGCTTCCTCGATGCCACCTGGCATTTCGCCCCCGGCTGAGCCAGCACCTGCCGCCCCGCGCTTTACGCATGGCCGGCGGAGCCCTTATGTTTCCCGGCAACACGTCGGGACATCGCCTGGCCTGCCGCAAGGCCGCCGCCGGGTTCGCCATCCCGGCGAAGGGGGCACGATGAAGCATTTCTACCGGATCGGCGCGCTGTGCATGGCCGCCTCGATGCTGGCCGCCTGTGGCGACATCACGCGCGGACGGCCCATCGACCATGACCGTCTGGCGGACTTCCGGCCCGGCGTGACGACCCGTGCCGAGGTCGAGCACAGCCTGGGCCCGCCCCTGGAAGTGACGCACGAGCCCGGCGGCGACACCTACCTCAAGTACCTCTACGCCACCACACGCTTCAGCAAGTACGCGCAGATCCCGGTCGTGAGCGAGTTCTCGCGCCACGGCCATGCCATCGTCGAGGGCGACACCGTCTTCCTGCACTTCGACGCGCAGGATCGGCTGCTGGACACGAAGGAATACACCCAGCACTACGACACGCGCGACCCGCTACCGGCCGCTGGCGACGCGCACTGATAGCGGGCCCCTCCCTCCCCGCCGGTCGCGCGCGGCGGAGGCGGCACCGGCGCGCCGCCGGGGGCGGGACGAACGGCCTATCGACAGGGCGGGCACCGGCCAGCAGCATGCTCCCCCGCTCTCCAGGCAAAGGGAACATGGCTACCGGACACATGCTGATCCTTGCGGCCGCCATGCTCACGGTCGTCGCCGCTCCGCTGGCGCTCGGACTGGCAGGCGTCGCATCCGCCCGCCCGGCGGCCGGCGCGTCCCCCGCCACGGCGCCGGGCTGGCGCATCACGGCCGCCTCGACGTTGCTCTACGTCCTGGCCTTCAACCTCACTTTCTTCATCCAGGAACTGTTCCTGGTACTGCCCAAGGCATTCACCCCCGGCCTGCGCCCGACGCTCTACCACAACAACCACAGCTGGGAGGGCACCAACCCGCTCGCGGCGCTGTTCCAGGGTACCGGCGCACTGGCGACCCTGGCCGTGGGCCTTGGCTGCCTGTGGATGCTGCGGCACGTGCGGCCCCGCTCGAACGGCGCCCGGCTGCTCCTGTTCTGGATGGCCTACTGCGGCTGCTTCATGGCCTTGCCGCAGGTGGTGATCGGTGCGCTGAGTCCCGGCAGCGACCTGGGCATGGCCATGGATTACCTGCACCTCGGTGCCGGTGCGCGCCTCGGCGCCAGCCTGCTGGCACTCGCGGCGATGCCGCTTCTGGCGCTGCTCCTGTGCCGCCCCGCGCTGGGGATGGCGCCTGCGCCGGGGAACGTCGGGCGGCCCGGCGCGCGCACCCGTTTCGTCTTCTGCGCGGTGACCCTGCCCGCCCTGCTTGGAAGCGCGCTGGTCATTCCGTTCCGGATCCCGCGCGAGATGCTCGAGGTGGTCATCGTGCCGGTGCTGGTGTTCCTGCCCGGCATCCCCTGGCTGCAGGCGGCAGCCTGGCGCGTGCGCGACGCCAGGGCGGAAGGAGCCGCCACCGGCTGGCCGCTTGCCTACCCGTTCGCCGCCGTGGTGGCGTTGCTGCTGCTGTTCCAGCTCGTCCTGCGGCCGGGCATCCGGTTCTACTGAAGCGCATCGGCCCGGGCACGCCGCCTGTCGATCCGCGCGCCGGTCGTTCGTCGAACAAGGCATTCCGCCCTGAACGAGGAGAAACCGAATGGTCAGCAAGAACACGATCTGCCTCTGGTACGACGGCACCGCCCTGGAGGCCGCGAACTTCTATGCAAAGACATTCCCGGACAGCACGGTGGGCGCCGTGCATCGCGCGCCGGGTGACTACCCCTCGGGCACGCGGGGCGACGTGCTGACGGTGGAGTTCACGGTCATGGGCATCCCATGCCTGGGCCTCAACGGCGGGCCCGCGTTCCCGCACACGCAGGCGTTCTCGTTCCAGGTGGCGACCGACGACCAGGCCGAAACCGATCGCCTGTGGAACGCCATCCTCGACAACGGCGGCGAGGCCAGCGCCTGCGGCTGGTGCAAGGACCGATGGGGCCTGTCGTGGCAGATCACCCCACGCGCCCTGACCGCGGCGGTCACCGACCCCGATCCGGCCGCGGCCAAGCGGGCGTTCGACGCCATGATGACGATGGGAAAGATCGACATTGCCGCGATCGAAGCCGCACGGCGTGGTTGAAGTACCCGTTCCAGGCCGTTCCGGCACGCGGGGCGGCCCGGTTTCGCGAAAGCATTTGCATCGCGCCGCCACAGTCACTACTGTTGACGGGCTGAGTTTCAAGGGTCACGCGAAGTGTGGCCCGATGCTGTAGGGAATCGTTCCACTACACCGTTGCACCCGTTTCCTCCTTGCGACCAGCTTCTCGCCGCGCCATGCGGCTTCATCCGTTCCAAGGAGATTCAACGATGTCGCAGACCGAAACCGGTACCGTCAAGTGGTTCAACGATGCCAAGGGCTTCGGCTTCATCAGCCGCGAAAGCGGCGATGACGTGTTCGTGCACTTCCGCGCGATCACCTCCACGGGCTTCAAGAGCCTGCAGGAAGGCCAGAAGGTGTCCTTCGTCGTGACCCAGGGCCCGAAGGGCCTGCAGGCCGACCAGGTCCAGCCGCTCTAAGGCTTCCGACCCGCCGCAAGAAAAAGCCCGGCCTCGCGCCGGGCTTTTTTTTGTCGGGTGCTCGACGGGCCGCCGGACCTAGTTCGGGGACGTGTCGTTGGCCCGGGCCTCGGGCTTGTCGCCTTCGCGCGCGGGGCGCTTCTTTGCCTGCTTGGCATCCTGCTGCTTCTTCTTGGCGAGTTCGCGCTGGCGCTTCTCGAACGCATAGTTGATCTTGGCCAAATGGGAATCCTCTGAAGTGGTGAAGGCGCCACTCGGCGGTGACGCGGCATGCACAGGCAACCCGTGCCTGGAAAGGTGACCGGCCCGGAAAACCCGGGTGGGACGACCCACGGTGAAACAGCGGTAGCGATGCCCGGCCACACCCCGCCTTGGGTAGCGGGCGCTGGACGCGAACAGGGAATGGGCCGACGTCGGGCCGAATGGCCGGCAAGCGCACGAGGCGCGCCGAAGTGAACCGGCATCCTACACCCTCCACCCGCGCATGGTGTCTGCGGTGCGTACTCCGGCCGGCACCGCTTTGATGCGATCATGGCGAATGACCGACTTCACCACGCTCCCGCTCAAGCCCGCCCTGCTCGCCAGCCTCGACACGCACGGTTACGCCGCCATGACGCCAGTGCAGGCGCAGAGCTTGCCGCCGATCCTCGCCGGACGCGACGTGATCGCCCAGGCGCGCACCGGCAGCGGCAAGACGGCCGCGTTCGGGCTGGGCCTGCTGCAGGCGCTGGAGGTCGACACCATCCGGCTGCAGGCCCTCGTGCTGTGCCCCACCCGTGAACTGGCCGACCAGGTGAGCAAGGCGATCCGCCGGCTCGCCGCCGGCCTGCCCAACGTCAAGCTGCTGACCCTGTGCGGCGGCATGCCGCTCGGGCCGCAGCTTGCCTCGCTCACCCACAATCCGCACATCGTGGTGGGCACACCCGGCCGCGTGCAGGAACACCTCAAGCGCGGCAGCCTGCACGGAGGCGGCATCAGGATGCTGGTGCTGGACGAGGCCGACCGCATGCTCGACATGGGCTTTGGCGAGGCCATCGACGACATCGTCGGGCGCATCGCCAGGCATCACCAGACGCTGCTGTTCTCGGCGACCTATCCCGACGCCATCCGTGCCGCCAGCCGGCGATTGCAGAAGGAACCGGTGGAAGTCACCGTGGAGACCCCGGCGGAGGCGATGCCGGCGATCGAGCAACAGTTCATCGAGGTGGACCCGGCGAACAAGCCCGACGCGCTGGCGCAGTTGCTCGCCCGCGACCGCGACCAGCACGCGCTGGTGTTCTGCAACATGCGCCGCGACGTGGACACGGTGGCGCAGGAACTCGACCGCCGCGGCTTCTCCGCGCTCGCCCTGCACGGCGACATGGAGCAGCGCGACCGCGACGAGGTGCTGGTGCGCTTCGCCAACCGCAGTTGTAGCGTGCTGGTGGCCACCGATGTCGCCGCGCGCGGCCTGGACATTGTCGGGCTGCCGCTGGTCATCAGCTTCGATATCGCGCACGACCCGGACACGCACACCCACCGCATCGGCCGCACGGGCCGCGCCGGCCAGCCGGGGCTGGCCATCACCCTGTGCACGCCGCGCGAGCGGCCCAAGGCCGGCAACATCGAGCAGGCCCTGGGCGCTACCCTGACCTGGCGCCCGTTCAAGCTCGCTCCGCCGCGCGGCAAGACCCTGCACCTGGCTCCCATGAAGACCCTGGTGATCGACGCCGGTCGCCAGGACAAGCTGCGCCCCGGCGACATCCTGGGCGCGCTGACCGGCGAGGCCGGCCTCAAGGCCGACGACATCGGCAAGATCGACGTCTACGCCACCCGCGCCTACGTCGCGATCACCCGCGCGCTGGCGAACAAGGCACTCGAGCGCCTGCGCGCCGGGCGGATCAAGGGGCGCAACTTCCGGGTGCGGCCACTCGGCTGAGCACGCCGCCGCCGGCGCCCGCACCGAGCGCAGCGGCAGACGTGGGGTTGCATCGTCCGGCCAGGCAACGATCCCGTGCGCCATCCGCCGGGGGGATCGTCACACCGGCCGGCATGCGCTCGGCCTTCCGCCGCGCTTTTGATCCACATCAATTGCCAGCGCTCCGGTCGGTTTAGAAAGGTTCCCGGTGACCGGGCGCGATCGCGCTCGCCCCTCACCGCCGCAACCCTGGTCGCGATGTGTGCCTGTCAGCCAAGCGACCTGCTCCTGCCGCGCGACGCGGCCAGCACCCGCTCAACGGAGATACAACGATGTCCCAACGTGAAACCGGTACCGTCAAGTGGTTCAACGATGCCAAGGGGTTCGGCTTCATCAGCCGTCCCGGCGGCGATGACGTGTTCGTGCACTTCCGCGCCATCATCTCCCCGGGCTTCAAGAGCCTGCAGGAAGGCCAGAGTGTTTCGTTCGTCGTGAACCAGGGACCCAAAGGCCTGCAGGCCGATCAGGTGCAACCACTCTGAGGCCTTCGTGAGGGTGGGCTCCCTTCCGCAAAAGCCGGATGAGAGCCTGACCCGCCGCTTCCCGGTGCGCCTGGAAGTCCAGCGCGACAGCCGCACCGGGCATAGGCATTGCGCGGGATCCACCGCGCCGCAGGCGGACATCGAGCGCAGGGCGGGCCGCGGATGGACCGGGCCGTGGGCACGCGCCGGGCGGCCCTGCCGGAAGGACACCACCGAAGTTGTGACGGGAGCCCGGCACGCGCGCAGCTGGCAGTCATGCCCGACCCGCCATAATGCTCCGTTCCCGTGACTGCCTATTCCCACGCATGAAAACCCCCGCCGGCCTGCAGGAGCTGATCGACGACGGCGTCATCGACGAGGTCCTGCGTCCGCTCAAGAGCGGCAAGGAAGCCTCCGTCTATGTCGTGCGCTCAGGCGAGCAGGTGCGTTGCGCCAAGGTCTACAAGGACATGGCCCAGCGCAGCTTCCAGCAGCGCGTGCAATACCAGGAAGGCCGCAAGGTGCGTGGCAGCCGGCAGGCGCGCGCGATCGGCAAGGCCAGCAAGTTCGGTCGCAGGGAGGCCGAAGCGGCCTGGAAGAACGCCGAGGTGGACGCGCTCTACCTGCTGGCCGACGCCGGCGTGCGCGTGCCGCGGCCGTACGGCTACTTCAACGGCGTGCTGGTGATGGAACTGGTCACCGATGCCGACGGTCACTCAGCCCCGCGGCTGGGCGAGGTGGAGCTGGCCGCGCAGACTGCCCGCGACTACCACCGCATCCTGGTCCGCCAGGTCGTGCGGATGCTCTGCGCCGGCCTGGTCCACGGCGACCTCTCTCCGGACAACGTGCTGGTGGCGCCGGATGGACCGGTCATCATCGACCTGCCCCAGGTGGTCAGTGCCTCCGGCAACAACGCCGCGCGAACCATGCTGCGGCGGGACGTCGGCAACCTCACGATCAGCCTGTCGCGCTTCGCCCCGGAGCTGCTGGACACGTACTACGCCGAGGAAATGTGGGCGTTGTTCGAACAGGGGGAACTGCAGCCGGATACCGAACTGACCGGTCGCTTCGCATTCGACGAAAGCGCGGTGGACGTGGACAGCGTGATGCAGTCCATCATCGACGCCCGCGAGGAGGCGCTGATCCGCCAGCAAGGCCGCGAAGCGGCGCTGGCCGAAGGCTGAGCCGACCGGGTACGCGCCGCCACGCGTCCCCTCACGCGACCATGACCTGGCCGGAGCCGCCCAGCTCAGCGGGAAAATCACGCAGTTTCGGCAGCCCGTCGTCGATCGGCAGCACCGTCTCGGCGTAGTTGACGTGCACGCCGGGCACGAACCGCAGATCCGGCAGCATCGCCGCGAACACGTCGATGAGTCCCCATTGGGGGTGCGCCGTCATCAGGTGCCCGCCGCAGGCCGTGCAGAACTGCCGGTCGCTGTTGGGCGACTTCTGGACGTGCCCGATCGCATCGGCTCCCCGAACGACGCGGACCTGACCGGGCTTCCAGAGCGTGAAGGCATTGACCGGCGCGGCCGACCACGCCCGGCACGATCCGCAGTGGCAATAGCCCATCGCCTCGGGCCTGCCGCTGACCTCGAACTCCACGGTGCCGCAGAAACAGGTGCCACGATGCGTTTCGGTCATCGCTCATCCTCCCAGCCGGGCCGGGCAAGCCTGCACCGCCGACGGTAAAGCGGCTGTCGCGGGAATGTTCGGTTGGCGCAACGGCAACGGCAGTGCGCCTTGACCTGGATCAACAAGCCTGGCCCGGTCTGCGCGAACCTGCTCCGGTGCCTCCGGCGCGCAGGCCCGGAGTTCATACCGGCTTGACCCGGGTCTCGCGACAAGAAAAAAGGAGACGCATGATGCGACCGCTGACGCTTGCTTCCTTCCTGGTCGTGATCGGCACACTCGCCTCGCCGGCCCGGTCGCAGTCGGACCTGATGAAGCAGGCCCAGGGCCTGTTCAAGCCCCTTCCGGCGCAGCCACCGGCGCTGCCCGACAACCCTGCATCGCCGGCCAAGGTGGCGCTGGGCAAGATGCTGTACTTCGACCCCCGCCTGTCCGAGAGCCACGCCATCAGCTGCAACTCCTGCCACATGATCGGCATGGGTGGCGTCGACCTGCAGGAGACATCGCTCGGGCATCGCTGGCAGCACGGCGGACGCAATGCGCCGACGGTGTACAACGCGGTCTTCGACGTCGCGCAGTTCTGGGACGGCCGTGCCAAGGACCTCGAGCAGCAGGCCGGCGGACCGCTGGTCAATCCGGTCGAGATGGACACCACCACCGGGCACGTGGTCGAGCAGCTCAAGGGCATCCCCGGCTACGCCGCCGTGTTCGCCAAGGCCTTCCCCGGTACCGATCCGATCACCTTCGAGAACGTCCGTCGCGCCATCGCGGTCTTCGAAGCGACGCTGATGACACCCAACGCCCCGTTCGACCGCTACCTGCGGGGGGACGAGCAGGCGCTCGACGGCCGACAGAAGCAGGGCCTGGCCTTGTTCATCGGCAAGGGATGCGCGGCCTGCCACAGTGGCATCAACGCCGGCGGACAGCGCTACGCGCCTTTCGGCGTGGTCGAGCGCCCCGGCGCCGACATCCTGCCGCCAGGCGACAAGGGCCGGTTTGCCGTCACCAAGACCGTCAGCGACGAGTACGTATTCCGCGTGCCCTCCCTGCGCAACGTCGCCCTCACCCCGCCGTACTTCCACTCGGGCAAGGTGTGGGACCTGCGCCAGGCCGTGGCGATCATGGGCAACAGCCAGCTCGGCGCCAGGCTTACCGACGCCGAGGTGGACCAGATCAGCGCGTTCCTCGGCACACTCACCGGCGACCAGCCGCGGGTGACGTTGCCGTCCCTGCCACCGAGCGTGGCCACGACCCCGCGACCGAAGCCCTGAACGGCAGCGGTCCCCCGGAGCGCCCGGCGATGAACATCAGCGGAGCACTGAAGCGTCAGGACGCGGCCACCCATGGTGACCTGAAGAGCAAGGCACCCGGTCGTTATCCGGCGACCGTGCGCGTCGTGCACTGGCTCACCGTGCTGGCGGTGGCGGCCGCCTACGCGCTGGTCCAGTTCGGCGGCGAGCACGCGCAGACGGGTGTCGCCCCGGCACCGCTGCAGTGGCACTTCCTGGCGGGCCTGGTGGTACTGGTCCTGCTGGCGGTGCGCCTGCCCGCGCTCGCCATGGCGCGCATCCCGCCGATCCAGCCCACGCCGGGGCGGCTGACCGGCTCGGTCGCCCGCGTCACCCACCTGGCGTTGTACGCGTTCCTGCTGGCACAGCCGGTGCTGGGCATCCTGCAGGTCAACCTGGCCGGCGACGCGGTGACGCTGCCCGGAGGGTGGTCGCTGCCGGCGCTGGTACATGCCGACCATGCATGGCACGAACGCATCGGCGAGCTCCACGAGGAACTGGGCGAGATCTTCTACTGGGTCATCGGCCTGCACGTCGCCGCCGCCCTGTGGCACCACCTGGTGGTGCGCGACAACACGTTGCGCAGGATGCTCTAGGGGCTCGCGCAGAGCCATCTCTTCGCGCATGCCCGCGCGCCATCGAAACGGCGTGACCAGGCTGGACCGGCGCCGGTTCCCACCCGACACCCGGGTTTGACCGACATCAACTTCCGCCTGCCACGGGCGCGTAGAAGTCGACTCCCCCCGGTCCCTCGGGACTGCTTTCGCCTTGGAGGGTGAAGACCATGCGCGCGATCCCCCAACCCATCCACCGGCTTGCCCTCGCACTGGCCCTGCCCTGGGCCCTGGTCGCCGTCGGCCATGCACAATCGCCGCCCCCCGCGCAGGTGGTCACCACGAACCCGCGCGTCCCGCCCGCCGCGGGCACGCCCTGCGTGGTGCATCTCATGGACAGCCAGCCGTTTCCGGAGGAGTTCGGCAACATCGACAACAACTTCGTCTACATGCCACCGCAGGCCTGCCCGCCGCCGTGGGCGAAGGTCGTCTTCAAGGCGGACATCAGCAGTTCCCGCCGCACGGTCCTCGATGACATCGGCATCTCGCTCGCCGGCATCCGGCTGCTCCACCAGCCGGCGCCACGATACGACGCCCCTGTCCGCTGGCACGTCGAGCGCGACCTGACCGACTACAGCGCGCTGTTCACCGGCCCGCACACGGGGTCCTACTGGGCCAGCCAGGGCGAGGATGCCTTCGACCTGCTCGGCGACACGCCTCCGCTCAGGGGCAGTGCCCGCCTGCTGTTCTATCCGCCGACGGCGGCGACGCCCGCGCCCGCGGTTCCCGACGCGGTGATCCACCTGAAGGAAGGCACGCCGTTGAATCTCCCCCACAACATCGTGCGTGCCTACGCCGACGTGGATAACGCGCAATCGTGGTGGTACTTCTGCGTGCCGGACCGGGAACTGGAAAGGCATCCGGCCCTGTTCGACTACTTCGCACCCGACAATACCTTCAAGAGGTCCATTTTCCCTCACGAGGCGGCGTGCACCGGCGGCAGTTTCCGCGAGATCCCGGTGGCCGTGGACGGGATACCCGCCGGCATCGCGCCGGTGTTCCCCCTGCTGCCGGCGGACCCGAACATCAACTATCTGCACAACCCGCTCAACCAGCCGACGCCGACGCTGCAGATGCTCGGCAACGTGCCCTTCCGGGTCGACCTGACGCCGTTCGCCGGCCAGCTGGATGCCGCCGGGCGCCACCAGTTCTCCGTCGCCGGCGCACTGCTGCTGTACCTGGACCGCAACCGCACGCTCGTCACCGGTGGCGTCACGATGAATACGCTCGCCGGATCGCAGGCCGCTCCGGCCTATACGAGCACCCTCGCCAACCAGGGCGAAGGCGTGCAGGGAAGGATCACGACGCGGCAAGCCCGGCAGTTCGAAATCCGCGGATTCGTGAACACCTCGAGCGGCCGGATCGACTCGACCGTCCGCCAGTCGAGCACCTTCGAGAACGTCCAGGCGTTCGATATCCGCGGACCGCACCGGCCGTTTCCGGGCCAGGTGGTGAACAAGCTCTACCAGCAGGCCGTGGACCTGCACAGCAAGACCGACCAGGTCAGCCGCCGCACGCGAGGCAGCACCCTGCTCGCCAACGACGTGGTGCATGTGAACTATCCGCTCGCGTACTACTACCACATGGCGACGACCGTCACGGACGAGGGGGACGGCTGGACCATCGCCCTGCGCAACGGCACGGTGGTTTCGACCCAGCGCTGGGTGCGGGATGCGGATTACTACCGGCCTGGCCGGGGCCACTACATCACCCGCCTGGTCGAGGACTTCTCGGGCAGCCGCACGCACGCCTACGATTTCTGGGATCCGCGGATGTCCAATCCGTCCACCGACAGCAACTGGCAAAGCGACGCGACCCACACTTTCACGGACAACGCCGGCAGCTGCTTCCAGGCCTCGGTAGGCGCCAACAACGGTGTCGTCACCTCGGGGACGCGAGGCAGGGGCTGCCCCGATGGCACCAACCGGGTGCGTTGGTTTGCACGTCCCGACGGCTCACCGGACAGCCTGGGCTGGTGGCACTGACGGCCCCTGGCGCCACCGACAAACACCGGTCCCGTCGCCCCGCAGGACGGCAGCCGGAGGCCCCGCCTCCGGCTGCCCTTGGATCCCCGCGCAGCAAGCGCGCCTGCTGCATCGCCACGTCGCCTGCGGCAGCCAGCCGCCAACGCAGGCCCGGCCGCCCTGCTCCGGTCTCGCCCTTACCAGATCCGCACGCGATCTGCCGGCGCGCGCCACATGGGCTGGCCAGGCTTCACGCCGAACGCATCGTAGAACGCGGGAATGTTCGACATCGGCCCGAGCACGCGCCACTTCGCCGGCGCATGCACGTCCGACAGCAGGCGCTGGCGCAGCCGTTGCTCGCGCTGCTGGCTCATCCAGCCCAGCGCGTAGCCGAGGAAGTAGCGCTG
>NZ_DASSES010000143.1:0-8922 GCF_035695185.1 Frateuria sp. | reverse complement strand
GGGCCGAATTCCGGCAGCTGGCGGGTGATCTGCTCGGCTTCGAACTGTTCGATGATCTTGTTCATGGCAACACCTGATTGAAATTTGCAATTACTGCGGCTTGACGGCCGCTTCGTCGTGCCGTTGCTGCTCTTGCCGAGCATGCTCACGGCGGAATTCTTCCAGCAATGCGCGGGACGTTTTGTCCAGCGCGCATTGCGCCAGAAGGTCGGGCCGTCGCAACCAGGTCCGTCCCAGCGACTGCTTCAGGCGCCAGCGGCGGATTGCCGCGTGGTCGCCGGAGAGCAGCACCTCCGGCACGTCACCCAGTGCGTCATGCACCGGCTTCGCGTAGTGCGGACAGTCGAGCAGGCCGTTCGAGAACGAATCCTGTTCGGCGGACTGCGCGTCGTTCAACGCCCCTTCCTGCAGCCGGCCGACCGCGTCGATGACCACCGCGGCGCCCAGCTCGCCCCCGGACAGCACATAATCGCCGATGGAAAGCTCCTCGTCGACCTCGTGCGCCAGCAGGCGTTCGTCCACTCCCTCGTAACGCCCACAGAGCAAGGCGATGCGCGGCAATCTTGCCAGCGCTTCCACCCTGCCCTGCGTCAGCCGCGCTCCCTGCGGACTGAGATAAATCACGTGCGCCGGCTCCGGCGCCGCCTCGCGCATGGCCTTGAAGGCCGCCCGCAAAGGCTCGATCAGCATCACCATCCCGGGCCCGCCGCCGCAGGTGCGGCCGTCCACGGTCCGGTAGTTGTCGGTGGCGAAGTCGCGCGGGTTCCAGGTTTCCACCTGCAGCAACTGCCGCTGCTGCGCGCGTCCCACCACACCAACCTGGGCGCACTGGCGCATGAAGTCGGGAAACAGCGTGACGACATCGATGCGCATCGGATCCCTCGCCTTGCTAGAACTCCGGATCCCAGTCCACCACCATGCGCCCGCCGGACAGATCCACCGAACGCACGTAAGTCCCCTGGACGAAGGGAACCAGCCGCTCGCGCGTGCCGTCCCTCACCACCACCACGTCGTTTGCGCCGGTGGCGAACAGATGACTCACCCGTCCCAGCGCCACGCCTTCGGTGGTGACGACCTCCAGACCTTCGAGATCGACCCAGTAATATTCATCCTTGCCGGGAGGCGGCAGCAGCTCGCGGGCGACATGGATGTCCTTGCCCACCAGCGCCGCCGCGGCATCCCGCTCATCCACGCCCGGCATGTGGCATATCAGCCCCTTGCCCTGCGGACGACCGGTGATCCCGGCGACCTCCATTACCTCGCCCGGCGCCTTTTCGAGCTGCCAGGGCTGGTACTTGAAGATCTGCGTGCGGGGCTCGGTCCAGGATTCGATCTTGAGCCAGCCCTGCACGCCGTGCAGCCCGACGATGCGTCCGACCAGGACGCGCCGACCGGCTGCGGCCATGCTTAGGCAGCAGCCTGCTGCTTGCCGGCTTCCTTGAGCAGGGCGGCGACCTTGTCGGTCAGCTGGGCGCCCTTGCCCACCCACTCGTTGACGCGCTCGACGTTGAGCTCCAGGCGCTTGTCCTTGCCGGACGCGACCGGGTTGTAGAAGCCCACGTTCTCGATGCTGCGACCGTCGCGCTTGTTGCGCTGGTCCGTCACGACGACGTGGTAGAACGGGCGGCCCTTGGCGCCACCGCGCGAAAGACGAATCTTGACCATAAGTAAAAGCTCCAGAGGTGCCGGCCGCGCCGGCAGCACGCACGGGATCCGCGCGCGGTAAACGCGGCATTTTAGTGGATTTTCGGTAAAAGGGAAGACCCGTGCGGGAACGGCGGGCTTGTCTTCACCGGACGGCATTCCACACGGCGTGTCGCCGGGACTCGTCCAAGGCGGAGCTGCACCTGCGCTACCGTGCTCCGTGTCCGCCTCACCTCATCGGCGGGAAGCCGCCGCCCATCCCGCCCATGCCCTTCATGGCGCCGCGCATCTGGCGCATGAGGCCCTTGGTACCGCCCTTGGAGAGCTTGGACATCATCTTCTCCATCTGCATGTACTGCTTGAGCAGGCGGTTGACGTCGGCCGGCTGGGTGCCCGAGCCGCGCGCCACGCGAGCGCGGCGGGAGCCGTTGAGCAAGTCGGGATGGCGGCGTTCCTTCTTGGTCATCGAGCCGATGATCGCCACCATGCGCTTGATTTCGTTGTCGTTGACCTTCGATTTGACGTTCTCGGGCAGGTTCGCCACGCCCGGCAGCTTGTCGAGCAGGCCGGCCAGGCCGCCCATGTTGTTCATCTGCTCGAGCTGGTCGCGCATGTCGTTCAGGTCGAAGCGCTTGCCCTTCATCACCTTCTGGGCGAGCTGCTGCGCCTTCTCCTGGTCGACCTTGCGCTCGACTTCCTCCACCAGCGAAAGCACGTCGCCCATGCCCAGGATGCGCTGGGCGATGCGGTCGGGATGGAACGGCTCCAGCGCGTCGGTCTTCTCGCCGGCGCCCAGGAACTTGATCGGCCGCCCGGTGATGTAGCGCACCGACAGCGCCGCGCCGCCGCGGGCGTCGCCATCGGTCTTGGTCAGCACCACGCCGGTCAGCGGCAGCGCCTCGCTGAAGGCCTTGGCGGTCGTCGCCGCGTCCTGGCCGGTCATCGAGTCGACCACGAACAGCGTCTCGACCGGCGTGATCGCGGCATGCAGCGCCTTGATCTCGCCCATCATCGCCTCGTCGATGTGCAGGCGGCCGGCGGTGTCGACCAGCAGCACGTCGACCACCTCGCGGCGCGCGGCGGCGATCGCCGCCTTGGCGATGTCGACCGGGTCCTGGCCCGCCTCGGACGGGAAGAACTTCACGCCGACCTGTTCGGCCAGCGTGCGCAACTGTTCGATGGCGGCCGGACGGTAGACGTCGCAGCTGACCACCATGACCTTCTTTTTCTTGCGCTCGGTCAGGAAGCGCGCCAGCTTGGCCACCGTGGTGGTCTTGCCCGCGCCCTGCAGGCCGGCCATCAGCACCACCGCCGGCGGCTGCTGGGCGAGGTTGAGCTCGGCGTTGGCCGTGCCCATCACCTTGGTCAGCTCGTCGTTGACGACCTTCACCAGCGCCTGGCCCGGCGAGAGGCTCTTGAGCACCTCCTGGCCGACCGCGCGCACCTTCACGCGCTCGATCAGCGCCTGCACCACCGGCAGCGCGACGTCGGCCTCCAGCAACGCGATGCGCACCTCGCGCAGGGATTCGCGGATATTTTCCTCGGTCAGCCGCCCGCGTCCGCGCAGGCGGTTGACGGTGGCGGAGAGGCGTTGGCTCAGCGACTCGAACATGGCGGGTTACGGCATCGACGGGGACAAGCAGGCCAATATATCAGAGGCACCCGGGAGAGGCCCTTAACGGAGCGGCCCGGGGATCGGGCCGTTTCACGACCGCCAGGGCGCCCGCACTGCCCGCCGACTCGTTCACCGGGCCGTGGCCGTATGCGACACTCCCCGCTCATGCTGCCAGCCCTCTCGCTCACTGCCATCGCCTGTTACCTGTTCGCCTCCGGCCTGCTCGCCTGGCCGCTGTTCGGGCGCGGGACGGCGAAGCCGTCCCTGGCCTGGCAACGCCCTGCCCTGGGGGTGGCCATGCTCGCGGTGCTGGCGCATGCCGGCGTCCTGCTCGGCATGCACCGGGGCGCGCTCGACCTGCACTTCTTTGCCGCGCTGTCGCTGGTCGCCTGCGTGGTTTCGGCGCTCACGCTGTTCGTCAACCTGAGCCGTCCCGTTGCGGCGCTCGGCGTGGTGGTGTTTCCGCTGGCGGCCGTGCTGCTGGCGGTCGACAGCTTCCTGGCACCACCAACCATGCCGGTGGCCATGGACTGGCAAATCAAGCTGCACGTGACGGTGGCGCTGGTGGCCTTCAGCCTGCTGTCGATCGCGGCGGTGCTGGCACTCGGCCTGGCAGTACAGGAGCGCGGCCTGCGCCACCGCCAGTTCGGCCCCTGGCTGCGCGCCCTGCCGCCACTGACGCTGACCGAAACGCTGCTCTTCCGCGTGATCGCCGCGGGCTTCGCCCTGCTGACCCTGACCCTGGTCACGGGGGCGTTGTTCGTGGGCAACCTGTTCGGCCAGCACCTGGTGCACAAGACCGTGCTGTCGATCGTCGCCTGGCTGGTGTTCGGCGTGCTGCTCTACGGGCGCTGGCGCTTCGGCTGGCGCGGGCGCCGCGCGGTCAACCTCACGCTGATCGGCATGGCGGTGCTGGTGCTGGCGTTCTTCGGCTCGAAGTTCGTGCTGGAACTGATCCTGCACCGGCCGTTACCGAGGCTTTAGTCGCGGACACCGCAGGGTCGTCTTCCGCACCCCCGGCATCTTCGGTATCACCCGGAACGGCGGACCGGCCTCACACGGGGCGCATCACGATGCGTCGCGGCAGGCGTCGATCGCCTGGGACAGGCGTTCCACCCCGATCACTTCCATCTCGCCCACCTTGCTCTTCTTCGGCGCGTTGGCCTTGGGCACGATGGCCCGGCGGAAGCCGTGGGTGGCCGCTTCCTTCAGGCGCTCCTCGCCGTTGGGCACGGGGCGGATCTCGCCCGAGAGGCCGACTTCGCCGAAGGCGATGGTCTTGTCAGGCAGCGGGCGATCGCGCAGCGACGAGAGCACCGCAAGCAGCACCGGCAGGTCCGCCGCGGTTTCCTGCACGCGGATGCCGCCAACGACGTTGACGAAGACGTCCTGGTCGTAGGCCGCCACCCCGCCGTGCCGGTGCAACACCGCCAGCAACATCGCCAGGCGGTTCTGTTCCAGGCCCAGCGCGACACGTCGCGGGTTGCCCAGCGAGCTCTGGTCGACCAACGCCTGCACTTCCACCAGCAGCGGACGGGTGCCTTCGCGGGTGACCATCACGGCACTGCCGGAGGTCGGTCCGGCATGCGCGGAAAGGAAGATCGCCGACGGGTTGGGCACTTCGCGCAGGCCTTTGTCGGACATGGCGAACACGCCCAGTTCGTTGACCGCGCCAAAGCGGTTCTTGAACGCACGCAGGACACGGAAGCGGCTGCCCGATTCGCCCTCGAAGTACAGCACCGCATCGACCATGTGCTCGAGCACCCGCGGCCCGGCGATACCGCCCTCCTTGGTCACGTGGCCGACCAGGAACACGCTGGTGCCGGTCTCCTTGGCGAAGCGGGTGAGCTTCGCGGCCGACTCGCGCACCTGGCTCACCGATCCCGGCGCGGCGGTGAGCAGCTCGGTCCAGATGGTCTGGATCGAGTCGATCACCAGCACGTGCGGCCGCGTGGCGCTCGCCTGCTCGAGGATGCGCTCGATGCAGGTCTCGGCCAGCGCCTGCAGCGGCTCCAGCGGCAGGCCCAGGCGCTGCGCGCGGGCGGCGACCTGCGAGAGCGACTCCTCGCCGGTGACGTACACGCTCGCCAGGTGGGTGCCCAGCGTGCCCAGCATCTGCAGCAACAGCGTGGACTTGCCGATACCCGGATCGCCGCCGATCAGCACCACCGAGCCCTGCACCAGCCCGCCGCCGAGCACCCGATCGAGCTCGCCGATCCCGGTATGGGTGCGTGCCTCGGTGGTCAGCGCCACCGCGGTCAACGGCGTGACCTTGGCCGCTCCGGCGGCGTTGCCGGCGTAGCTCGAACGCTGCGCGCCGACCGAGGCCTTTGCCGGGGAGGCGGGCGCCAGCACGACCTCGCTCAGCGTGTTCCATACGCCGCATTCGACGCACTGGCCCTGCCATTTCGAGTGCTCGGCACCGCAATCGGTGCAGACGTAGGCGGTCTTGGCTTTGGCCATTGGGGTGTTCCGTGGGTCGAAGGCGGCAGCTTAGCCCTGCCCGCTCGCACGGGGCGAGACAGCGAGCGCTGGTCGGGCCTGTAGGAGCGCACCTGTGCGCGAGCGCCCTGCACTGTCATGCCGCGCGGTCGCGCACAGGTACGCTCCTGCATGGGATGTCACGGGTGGATCAGTTTTCATCCTCGACGAACAGCACACGCCGGGTCATGCCGCAGGTGAGGTCATAGCTGATCGTGCCGGCGTGGCGGGCGATGGTTTCCACCGGTAGCCCCTCGCCCCACAGGACGACGCGGTCGCCGGGCCTGGCCCGTGGCGCCGTGCGCAGGTCGAGGGTGATCAGGTCCATCGAGACGCGGCCGATCAGCGGCACGCAGGTATCGCCCACCCGCACCGGCGTGCCGCTGGCGGCACTGCGCGGGTAGCCGTCGCCATAGCCGACCGCTGCCACGCCGACCGGCATGTCCTCCGGACAGGTCCAGGTCCCGTTGTAGCCGATTGACTCGCCCTTGCCGATCCGGTTGATGGCGATCAGACGCGTGGCCAGCGTCATCGTCGGCCGGAATCCGAAGTCGGTGCCGCTCTTGCCGTCGACCACCGAGAGACCATACAGCAGCCCGCCGGTGCGCACCCAGTCGGCACGCGCTTCCGGCCAACCGAGTACGGCGGCGGAATTGGACAGCGAGCGCGGGCCGCCCAGGCCGCGGATCGCCTCGGTGAAGCGCTCGATCTGCGCGCGGGTACGGTCGCCGCCGAAAACCTCCGAATCGGAAAAATGGCTGAGCAGGCCGATTTCCGGATCCAGTCCCGGCATGGCGGCCAGGCGCGCATGCACGTCGGCGACGCGCTCGGGGGCGAAGCCCAGGCGATGCATGCCGCTGTCGATCTTCAGCCAAACGCGCAGGCGGCCACGTCCGGGGCGGGCCTCGGCCAGCCAGTGCAATTGGGCGTCGTGGTGGATCGCCGCCTCCAGCTGCAGGCGCTGCATTTCCGCGATGTCCCCAGGCTGGTCGGGCCCGGAGAGCACCACGATGCGCTGGCGATGACCGGCCGCGCGCAGCCGCAGGCCGTCGCCGAGCGCAGCCACGGCGAAACACTCGGCATCGGCGTCCAGTGCGCGGGCGACACGCTCCAGGCCATGCCCGTAGGCATCGGCCTTGACCACCGCCATGACCCGCGCGGGCGCCGCCATCGCCTTGATGCGGGCGAGGTTGTGGCGCAGGGCTCCCAGGTGGATGGTGGCGGTGGTGGTGCGGCTCATGGGGTGGCGTGGAAAACGGGGAACGGGAAACCGGGAACGGCCGGATCGGGCGGCCGGCAACCGGCTCGCGCGGTCCGCCCGGTGGTTCCGCGTTTCCCGCTCCCTGCCTTCAATCGAACGACCCCACGAAGGAGTCGGCCGCGTAGTTCTCGAACTTGGTGTAGTGGCCGAGGAAGGTCAGCTTCACCGTATCGGTGGGGCCGTTTCGCTGCTTGCCGATGATGATCTCGGCCAGGCCTTTGTCCGGCGATTCCTTGTTGTAGTACTCGTCGCGGTAGATGAACATGATCACGTCCGCGTCCTGCTCGATGGCGCCCGATTCGCGCAGGTCCGACATCATCGGGCGCTTGTCGGCGCGCTGTTCCAGCGAGCGGTTCAACTGCGACAGGGCGATCACCGGCACGTTCAGCTCCTTGGCGAGGCCCTTGAGTGAACGCGAGATTTCTGAAATCTCGGTGGCGCGGTTCTCCTTGTTCCCGGGCACCTGCATCAGCTGCAGGTAGTCGATCACGATCAGGCCCAGGCCGCCGTGCTCGCGATGCAGGCGGCGCGCGCGCGAGCGCAGCTCGACCGGCGACAGGCCGGGCGTGTCGTCGATGAAGATCTTGGCCTCGGAAAGGATCGCGATGGCGTTGGTCACGCGCGGCCAGTCCTCCTCGGACAGGTCGCCGTTGCGCAGATGCTGGGCGTGGATGCGGCCGATCGAGGAGATCAGTCGCAAGGCCAGCTGCGAGGCGGACATTTCCATCGAGAAGATCACCACCGCCTTCTTGCCGCGCAGCGCGGCCGCCTCGGCGATGTTCACCGAGAAGGCGGTCTTGCCCATCGAGGGTCGCGCCGCAACGATGATCAGGTCCGACGGCTGCAGGCCCGAGGTTAGCTCGTCCAGGTCGTTGAAGCCGGTGGAGATGCCGGTCAGCTGGCCGCGGTTCTCGTAGCGTTCGGTGAGCAGGCGGAAGGCGTCCTTGACCGCCTCGCGCATGGACACCGAATCCTTCTTGCCGCGTGCGCCCGACTCGGCGATCTTGAAGACCGCCTGCTCGGCGTTCTCCAGCACCTCGTGCACGCTCTTGCCTTCGGGTCGGTAACCATCCTCGGTGATGCCGGTGCCGGCATCGATCAGCTGCCGCAGGATCGACTTTTCCCGCACGATGTCGGCGTAGGCGCCGATGTTGGCCGCACTCGGCGTGGCGTTGGCCAGCTCGATCAGGTAGCTGGCGCCGCCGACCATCTCGGCCAGATCGTTGGCCTCGAACCAGTCGCCGAGGGTCACCGCGTCGCAGGGCATGCCCTTGTTGGCCAGCTCGTTGATGGCACGCCAGATCAGGCGGTGATCCTTGCGGTAGAAGTCGCCCTCGCCCAGCCGGTCGGCCACCTTGTCCAGCGCATCGGGGGCGAGCATCAGGCCACCGAGCACCGCCTGCTCGGCGTCGATCGAGTGCGGCGGCACGCGCAGCGCTTCGACGGCGGAGCCGTGGCCGCTCTTGCGGTCGGGGACAAAGGACATGGGCTTGGGTTCCTCGCAGACTGCCGCACCGCCGGCGATGGCGGCGGACACGAACGGAGAGGATACGCGGCAGCTTCTCAGCCGACGAGACAATAAGTCTGTGGATAAGCTGTGGGGGGCGGTGGATAAGGCGGCGGCGCTGCGCCACGGCAACAACGGCAGATGGCCTCCCCGCTACGAAAACGGGCGCCCGAGGGCGCCCGTCCGTCTACAGCAGGTGGCGGCGGCTTACTTCTCGCCGACCACGATCACCTTGACCTGGGTCTGCACGTCGGCATGCAGCGCGATGATCACTTCGAACTCGCCGGTGTTGCGGATCGGGCCTTCGCCCTGGATCACTTCGCCCTTGCCGACCTTGTGGCCGGTGGCTTCCAGCGCCTCGGCGATCTCGCGCGGGCCGACCGAACCGTACAGCTTGCCTTCCGGGCTGGCGTG
>NZ_DASSES010000142.1:0-24111 GCF_035695185.1 Frateuria sp. | reverse complement strand
GCGGTCAATTCCACCCACGTGATGGGCTCGCGCATCCAGAACGGCATCGGCGGCTCGGGCGACTTCGCGCGCAACGCCTACATCTCGATCTTCATGACGCCCTCCACCGCCAAGGACGGGCGCATCTCCACGATCGTGCCGCAGGCCAGCCACGTCGACCACATTCCACAGGACGTGCAGGTGATCGTCACCGAGCAGGGCCTGGCCGACCTGCGCGGGCTTTCGCCCAAGCAACGCGCGCGGCTGATCATCGAGCGTTGCGCGCACCCCGATTACCGCCCCGCCCTGGCCGACTACTTCGAGCGCGCCCGCGCACGCTCCTACGGACAGCAGTCGCCGTCGCTGCTCACCGAGGCGCTCTCCTGGCACCAGCGCTACCTGGACACCGGCAGCATGCGACCCGCCTGACCCAGGTCAGCGCGCCGGCGGGAGCGGCGGGCTAGCCTGCCGGCATGGGTCTGATGTCTCGCATGCGCTTGCGCCTTGGCCCGGCCAGCCGACGGCCGGCCGCCCCTTCAACCGGATCGCTGTTGCTGGCCTATGCCACGCAGACCGGCGTGGCCGAATACCACGCGCACGACACCGCGGCGCGCCTGGGCCGCGCCGGCGTGAGCGTGCGGCTGCTCGAATTCGACGCGCTGTCGCCGGAATTGCTCGCCACCAGCCGGCGGGCGCTGCTGGTGGTCAGCACCACCTACGACGGCGACCCGCCGGACATGGCCGACGCGTTCTGCGAACGCATGGCCGAGCCGGCAGCGCTGGAGCGCCTGCACTACGGCCTGCTGTCGTTCGGCGACCGCTGCTATCGCGAGTTCTGTGGCTTCGGGCGGCGCCTGCATGCCTGGCTCCAGATCAGCGGAGCGCAGGCCTGGTTCCCGCCCGTGGAAGTGGACGACGAAGAGGCGTCCGCGCTGGCGGAGTGGCACCGGCAGGTAGGCAGGTGGACGTTCGCTGGGAAGGGTCCTGACGCCCTGTAGGAGTGCCCCCGGACGCGACCTGCTTCCCCGCTCGCAGGAGCCGGCTGCACGCCGACGCCACGGCGGATGGGGGATGGTGGACGGCCCCATGCAACCCGCCGGCCGCCATGACAAGCCCCGCTCCCGTCAACCGCCAGGTCACCCTGGCCGCCCGCCCGGTCGGCGCACCGACCGCCACCGACTTCGCGCTGGTCGAGCATCCGGTGCCCGCGCCCGGCGAGGGCGAGCTGCTGCTGCGCAACCTGTACCTTTCGCTCGATCCCTACATGCGCGGGCGCATGAGCGACGCGGAGTCGTATGCCGCGCCGATGGCGGTCGGCGACGTGATGGTCGGCGGCACGGTGGCGCGGGTGCAGGCCTCGCGGCACCCGGACTGGCAGCCCGGCGACCTGGTGCTCGCCTATGGCGGCTGGCAGGACTACGCCCTGTCCGATGGCCGCGGCCTCGGCCGGCTGGACCCGGGCATGGCGCATCCGTCGCTGGCGCTCGGCGTGCTGGGCATGCCCGGCTTCACCGCCTACATGGGGCTGCTGGACATCGGGCAACCCAGGCCGGGCGAGACGGTCGTGGTGGCCGCGGCGAGCGGCGCGGTGGGTTCGGTGGTGGGACAGATCGCCCGGCTCAAGGGCTGCCGCGTGGTGGGTGTCGCCGGTGGCAACGAGAAGTGTCACTACGTGGTGGACGAGCTGGGTTTCGACGCCTGCGCCGACCACCGCGCGAAGGATTTCCCGCAGCAGCTCGAGGCGGCCTGCCGCCAGGGCATCGACGTGTACTTCGAGAACGTCGGCGGGGCGGTGTTCGACGCGGTACTGCCACTGCTCAACGCCCGGGCGCGCGTCCCGCTGTGCGGACTGATCGCGCAGTACAACGACACCGAACTGCCGCCGGGCCCCGACCGGCTCGGCCTGCTCATGCGCACCATCCTCACCAAGCGCATCCGCATGCAGGGCTTCATCATCTTCGAGGACTACGGCGCACGCTTCGGCGAGTTCCTGGCCGCCATGGGCGAGTGGGTGCGGCAGGGCAGGATCAAGGTACGCGAGGATGTGGTCGAAGGACTGGAGAACGCGCCGCAGGCCTTCATCGGCATGCTCGAAGGCAGGAACTTCGGCAAGCTGGTGGTACGCGTTTCGGGAGACTGAACGACGCAGGCCACGACAGGCATCGCCGACCGTCGTGCATCACCTCCGTTGCCACCCTTGCAAGGACAACCGCCATGACCCAGCCCCCCGCCATCGAGGACTACGACGCTCGCCCGCTCGACGGCCGCACGGTGCTGGTCACCGGCGGCGCCCAGGGCATCGGGCGCGGCATCGCGCAGGCGGTGCTGGGCGCGGGCGGCCGGGTGATGATCGGCGACCTGGACAAGGAGGCCGGCCGCGCCTGCCTGGCCGAATGGAACGTGGGCGAGCGGGCCGCGTTCGCGCCGCTGGACGTGGCGCGCGAGGCCAGCGTGCAGCGCTGGGTGCAGACGGCGCTCACGCGCTTCGGGCGCATCGACGGGCTGGTCAACAATGCCGGTATCGCCGATCCGCACCGTGCGCCACTGGCTTCGCTGTCGCTGGCGGACTGGAACCGTTACCTGTCCACCAACCTCACCGGCACCTTCCTGTGCAGCAAGCACGCCCTGCCCGCGCTGGCCGAGGCCAGCGGCGCGATCGTCAACATCGCCTCCACCCGCGCGCTGCAGTCCGAGCCGGACACCGAGGCCTACGCCGCGAGCAAGGGCGGCATGCTGGCTTTCACCCACGCACTGGCGGTCAGCGCGGGGCCCTCGGTGCGGGTCAATGCAATCCTGCCCGGCTGGATCGCGGTGGACGCCTGGAAGAAACCCGGCGAACGCCACATGCCCAGGCTCAGCCGCCGGGATCACGCCCAGCATCCGGCCGGCCGCGTGGGCACGCCGCAGGACATCGGCGCCCTGGCGGTCTACCTGCTATCGCCGCTGTCGGCCTTCGTCACCGGCCAGCGCTTCGTGATCGACGGCGGCATGACCGTCAAGATGCAGTACGCCTGAGCACGCGCAACGAGGCGCCACCCGGCCAGGTGGCGCCTCGTTACCGGGGTTCCCGGATGCGTTGCGCGCGCCGATCCGGCGGCGACGCGCGGCGCCCTCACAGCGACGGATCGGCCTCCACGCGGAACCCATCGACCCGGACCACCACGCCCTTCGTCGGGTGCTTGCTGCCGTCGACACGCACGAAGGAGACGGTGAGCTTGTCCAGGCTGTCCGGCCAGATCCGCTGCAGCACGTCGGTGGCCGGGAAGATCAGCCGCGCGCCGTGGCCCTGCGAGGCCGCCGAGCCGGCCATGCCTTGCATGCCCTGCATGCCTTTCATGCCCGCCTTCATCTGCGCCACGCTGATCTCGAAGGCACCCACCGAACCCAGCAGATAGGCACCGGCGGCCTTGCCGGCACCGCCCTGTGCGGGCAGGTTGAGGTAGACGTTGTAGAAGTATCCGCCCTTCTGGCCCAGGCCGGTCAGGTGCACGCCGTCCAGGACGACACGCACCGGGCCGTTGTCCGTCGAACCGGCGGCAGCCGGTCGCAGCATGAGCGAACGCACGCGGGCGGCATCGGTGGCGCTGAGGGCCACGTCGACGTTCATGGACTGCTCGTCGAGCGACAGTGGGCGCGATGTGCCGAATGGCACGCTCACGCGGGTGGCGGGCCGCTGCGGCGCGGCGCTCGTGGCAAGCGCACTGGCGGCCATCACGGAGGTGGTGGACTGGCTTGGCATGGTTTCGTTGTCGTACTGGTAGCCGAGGTAGGTGGTGGTATCCGCGGTCCATACCCGTGGCATGCCATCCACGCCGGCCCCGTAGTAGTTATTGCCAGACCAGTAGGTGTTGGTCGTCAGCGGCTCTTTGCGTCCGCCGCCGGCCTTGAGCCAGGCCACCCAGAGACGGTCGATGTTGGCGTGATGCACCCAGAAGACCGGATCCCGCGGGGAGATCCTGATCGAGCCCATCGCGCCGCCGATCAGGTTGTGCACCAGGTTGTGCGGACGCGACTCGACGATGGTTTCGAACGCATGCGTCTTGCCGCGCTGGAAGCGGATGACAGTGTCGGCGAAGGCGTCGTAGCTGAGCGCGCCAGTGACGTCGGTGCCCGCGCGGTCGCTGCGGTAAAGCGGTGAGGAAGGGTCCAGGAACTCCGGTGGGATGTTGGGCGCGTCGTAGTAGTTCCAGTACGGCAGCACCAGGCTGGGGTCACCGGAAATCTCGCGCAGCTTCGCTTCGAAGCGATAGATGAAGCCACGGTGCCAGGACAGGAAGTACGACACGCCGTGCGGGCAATTGGCGCGATGGGTTTCGACCCAATAGGCCCAGTTGTTCGGGTTGGTGTCGTCCTTGTTGACCTTCATCGCTGCGACAGCGTTGCAGAAGGACTGGAACTGGGGAGTGAGGCAGAACACCTGCCAGCTGGGCCGCACGCTCAGGGATGCAGACAGGGCCACCCGGGGCAGCAGCGGAACCAGTGCCAGCGAAACCGTAGACTGCAGGAAACGCCTTCTGGAAATCATGATTCTTCTCCGTGGAGACGAGGCGCCGGCTCCGATCGCCGTGACATCCCTGTCCGTCTTATCGGTCGTGGGCCGGGGCCCGTGACACGCAATGCATTTTTCTGTGCCGTCGGGTTCGAGGCATGCAAAAACGGCAGCCGGGCGCCCACACCACACACTGCCGTTCGCTCTCGCCCTGGCTCCTGCCTTTTTGGGGCCCCGGCAGTGAATAGCTGGGCGCGTCAACAAGCGGTCAACGCGCGCCTGCCGAACCGGCCTGAAGGGATCGAGCGTCCGTCCGGCGGCATGCCCGATCGCTCCCGGGGCGTCGCCACGGGCGGCCTGGCCCCCAAGACGCCGCCAGGGGCTAACATGCGGAGCTGGCCCGTATCGGATCGGCGACATGCCACCTTCGGGACGTGCAGCACAGGGAGTACACGGTGATCGAAAAATTCTCGACCGGCATCGAAGGGCTCGACCAGTTGACCGATGGCGGTTTTCTGCGCGGCTCGGCCTACATCATCCAGGGCCCTCCCGGGGCGGGTAAAACGATCCTGGCCAACCAGTTCTGCTATGCCCACGTGCGCGAGGGCGGGCGTGCGCTCTACATGACGCTGCTGGCCGAGTCGAGTTCGCGGATGCTCAGCTACGTCAGCCAGATGGGCTTCTTCGAAGGCAGCGCCCTGCCCGACGCCATGCAGTACCTCAGCGGCTACGGCGTGCTCGAGCGCGAAGGCCTGCCCGGGCTGCTCAAGCTGGTGCAGCACGAGCTCAAGCGGCATCGCGCCACGGCAATGGTGCTCGACGGTACCTTCGTGGCGCAGTCGCGGGCCTCCGAGCAGGAATTTCGCGCGTTCATCCATGCGCTCCAGGGCGTCGCCGGCATCGCCGATGCCGTGCTGGTCATGCTCACCCACCAGAACCGCGATTCCAGCTGCCCCGAACACACCATGGTTGACGGCTGGATCGAGCTGAGCGACGAGACGCATGGTTTTCGTGCCTACCGCACGATCCAGGTCAGGAAACACCGCGGCGCGGCGATCCTTCCCGGCAAGCATCGCGTGCGGATCACCCAGGAAGGCATTGCCGTGTTCCCGCGTGCCGAAAGCGTGCTGGACGCGACGCCCGCGGCCCGTGCCGAGGCCCATCGCTTGGCCACCGGGCACGAGGGGCTGGACGCCCTCCTGCAGGGTGGCCTGCCGGCGGGGTCGGCCACCCTGCTCATGGGTCCCACCGGCTCGGGCAAGACCACCCTGGGACTGCACTTCCTTTCGCTGGCCAATGCGCAGGAGCCGGGACTGATGCTCGGCTTCTACGAGACGCCCGCGCACATCCGCCAGAAGGCACGCAGCGTCGGCCTCGACCTGGATACGCCGCTCGAGGACGGCACGCTGGAGCTGCTGTGGCTGCCGCCGGCGGAGAACATCGTCGACGAGCTGGTCCACGACATCGTCAACCGCGCCCGCGCGCGCAAGGTCAAGCGCGTCCTGGTCGATGGGCTGGTGGCGATCCGCGACAGCCTGGTGATCGCCGATCGCATGCCTTACGTGATCAACGCGCTGAGCATGCAGTTGAAGGCAATCGGCGCCAGCGTGGTCTATACCTCCGAGATCCCCGAGCTGCAGGTCGACGAGGCGAGGCTGCCCAGCGACGAGATCTCGGCGATGGTCGACAATGTTCTGCTGCTCAACACCGGGCGGCGCGGGCATGCGTTCCGACGCTATCTCTCGGTGGTGAAGCTGCGCGACAGCGACTTCGACCCCCGCACGCACGAATTCCACGTCGACAGCCGGGGCATCGCATTCGGACCCGACCCCCGGGTCGCGGCGTCCGGGGAAGCGGGCTGACATGCTGCGGCTACTTCTGGTCGAGGACGAACCCGACGTCTCGTTGGTCACCGCCACCGTCCTGGAGGAGGCGGGCTACCACGTGACCGTCGCCTCCGACGGATGCGAGGGGCTGGAGATCGCGCTGCAGGAGATGCCCGAACTCATCGTCACCGATTTCATGATGCCCTGCCTCAGCGGCCTGGAAATGATCGAACGCCTGCGCGGCGCCGGCTACGACCGCCCGATCATCCTCACGACCGCCATCGCGGAACAGCAGTTGCCGCGCCAGCCGGGCTATGACGCCTATCTCGCCAAGCCCTATGGCTCCCACGCGTTGCTGACGCTGGTGGAGGCCTTTCGCGAGCGGCTGGAAGCGGGCGGCCATTGACCGCCCGGGCCGGGTGTAACCGGCCTCCGGATGCCGCGGCAGCGGGCCCGCAGGCGTGTCGATCCTCCCTCGGATGGAGGCATGGCGGTCGCGCACGGGTGCGCTTCTACACCGGAGCGACCGGTACCAGGGCGCGCGTGTGGACGCCTTGCACCGAGCGTCCCGACGGGTCGGCGCTGTCGGCGAACGAGGGATCCCAGGCCAGCGCCGCCGGCGAGGAGCAGGCGATCGACTTGCCGCCGGGCACCGTCGCGGCACAGGCGTCGCCCGGGAAGTACTTCTCGAACAGCGCGCGATAGAGATAGGCCTCCTTCGTGGCCGGCGTGTGGTGCGGCCAGCGCGCCACCGCCGCGGCGAATTCGCGGTCGCTCACCGCCTGCCCGGCGTATGCCTTGAGCCCGTCGATCCAGCCGTAGCCGACGCCATCGCTGAACTGCTCCTTCTGGCGCCAGAGTATGGCGTCCGGCAACACTCCGGCGAAGGCCTCCCGCAGCACCGCCTTCTCGATCCGTCCGGGCCCGGCCATCTTGTGGCGCGCGTCGCATGCCATCGCCACGTCGACGAAGGCCAGGTCCAGGAACGGCACGCGCGCCTCCACGCCCCAGGCCATCATCGCCTTGTTCGCGCGCAGGCAGTCGTAGCTGTGCAGCGCGTCGAGCTTGCGCACGGTCTCCTCGTGGAAGGCCTCGGCCGATGGCGCCTTGTGGAAGTAGAGATAACCGCCGAACAGCTCGTCGGAACCCTCGCCCGAGAGCACCATCTTCACGCCCATCGCCTTGATGCGCCGCGCCAGCAGGTACATCGGCGTGGCGGCGCGCACGGTGGTGACGTCGTAGCTTTCGATCTGGCGAATCACCTCCGGCAAGGCATCCAGGCCCTCCCAGAAGGTGTAGACGAAGCCATGGTGCACGGTGCCCAGCGCCTCGGCGGCCAGTTGTGCGGCGGCCAGGTCGGGCGAGCCTTCCAGGCCGATCGCGAACGAGTGCAGGCGCGGCCACCAGGCCTCGCTCTGGCCGCCATCCTCGACGCGCTCGCGGGCGAAACGCGCCGCGCAGGCGGCGACCAGCGAGGAGTCCAGTCCGCCGGAGAGCAGCACGCCGTAGGGTACGTCGGTCATCAGCTGGCGCTGCACCGCCTGCTCCAGCGCCACGCGCAGGTCGCCCGGCGCCCGGCCCTGCGTCGCCCGGTACGCGCGCCACGGACGCCGGTAATAGCGGCGCAGCTCGCCGGTGGCGCTGTCGAAGACGTGGCCCGGGGGAAACACGGCCACGTCGGCGCACACGCCCACCAGCGCCTTCATCTCCGAAGCCACGCAAAGACGGCCGGCCACGTCGTGCCCCCAGTACAGCGGGCACACGCCGATCGGATCCCGGGCAATCAGGTAGCGCTGCGCCGCCCCGTCCCACAGGGCGAAGGCGAAGATGCCGTTGAGGCGGGCCAGCCAGTCGGCCGGATCGCCGGCCTCGCGGTAGAGCGCGTTGATCACCTCGCAATCGGAGCCGGTGGTGAAGTCGTAGCCGCTGCCCAGCCGCAATTCACCGTGGTTGTAGAGCTCACCGTTGACCGCCAGCGCCAGCGCACCGTCGCGGGAGCGCAGCGGCTGCGCGCCGCTGGCCGGGTCGACGATGGCCAGGCGCTCGTGCACCAGGATGGCGCCCGCGTCGATGAACACGCCGGACCAGTCCGGCCCGCGGTGGCGCTGGCGCTGCGACAACTCGAGCGCCAGCCGGCGCAGAGCCGCCAGGTCGTCGCCCGGCACCAGGTCGAACATTCCGAAGATTCCACACATTGTCTTTCTCCCTCGCAGCTTTCCGTCGCCCGAAAACGACGAAGGCCCGCACGGGGCGGGCCTTCGTCGCGTAGTTTTCTGCTCGAACTGCGGCTACGCGCCGGCCCCCTTGTGCAGGCGACGATTATGGTTCGAGCGGTTGTCCAGGGCCGGCCGCATGCGCGCCGCGCGATGCGCGGGGGCGAAAACGGAGCGGGCGGTCAGTATGGACATGGCGCGAGTGGAGCAGGTTTCCAGCAGGCGCGCAAGCGGGTGCGCGCCTGTCAGGCGTGATGTTCGCGGAACGACTCGCTGACCCACGCCTTGGCTTCGGCCAGTTGCTCGTTGCGGTAGAGGCGGAACTCGCCCGGCACGGTGAAACCCATGGTGCGCGCCACCAGCCGCAGCCAGTTGATGTCGGTCACCAGTGCGATGCGCTCCCAGCCACTCCAGTGGCGAAAGCCCAGCTTGGTGTCGTCCCACATGGCGCCCGGCTCGAAACCGGTGAATTCCGGACCGACGTGGTACAGCAGGCGAAGTTTGCGGTTGAGCGCGAAGGCCGCCTCCACGTCGGGCACGAACACGTTCTCGTAATCGGCCGCGGTCACCTTGCCGCGCGCGGTGAAGCCCAGCGCGCCGGCGGGCAGGTCGGTCATCTGCTCGATCATGGGGTCTCTCCGCGTGGTCGGAACGCCATCCAAGCGCGGCGGGCGCGGCTATGCAAGCTTGGGTGCGTGAAAGCCCCGCAGCGCTCCCGCCCCTTCAGTCCGGGGGCGCTTACATCGGCGCTACGCGCCTGCGCTCAGCGCGAACGGCAATTCGAACGGGGCAGCAAGCGCTCTTAGGCGGGCTCGACGTGGCGCACCAGCAGCCGCGCGCTTTCGCGTCCCTGCCACTCGTTGATCGTCAACTCGTACACCGCCCGCAGCCGCGGTGGTGGCGCTGATGCGCGCACGTTGAACATCACCGCCTCGTGCACGGCCCCGTCGCGGGGATCGCGCAGGCTCAGCCGCCAATGCCGCTCGCCCATCAGGCGCCATTGCGCGCATTCGAACAGGTTGTCGAACAACGGCTCGGGGAAACCCTGGCCCCACGGCCCGCCATCGCGCAGCTGGCGGGCGAGGTCCAGCGAGAACGTGCCCGGCGGCAGCTCGCCATCGGTGTAGAGCACGGCCCGCAGGCGCTCCTCGTCCAGCCATTCGCGCGCGATGGCGTCGAACGCCTCGGCGAAGCGCGGGTAGTCGGCCGCCTTCAGGCTCAGGCCCGCGGCCATGGCGTGGCCACCGAAACGCTCAATCAGGCCGGGCGTGCGCGCGTCGATCGCGGCCAGGGCGTCGCGCACGTGGAAGCCGGCGATCGAGCGCGCAGAGCCGCGCAGTTCGTCAGGCCGGTCTTCGTCGGCGGGGGCGAAAGCAATGACCGGCCGGTGCAGGCGTTCCTTCAGTTTGGAGGCCACCAGGCCGACCACGCCCGCGTGCCAGCTGGGTTCGTACAGGGTCACGCCGGTGCGCTCGCCCATGCCGTCGAGCCCCAGCGCCCCGATCATCGTTTCGGCTTCGGCGACCATCGCCTCCTGCAGGTCGCGGCGTTCCTGGTTGATCGCGCTGAGCCGTTCGGCCAGCACGCGCGCCTGTGCCGGATCGTCGGTGAGCAGGCATTCGACGCCGAGCCGCATGTCCTCCAGGCGACCCGCGGCATTGAGGCGCGGGCCCACCGCGTAACCCAGGTCGCTGGCACAGACGCCAGCCAGGCTGCGCCTGCCCGCCTCCACCAGCGCGGTGATGCCCGGGCAGGCGCGGCCGCTGCGGATGCGTTTCAGGCCGGCCTCGACCAGCACGCGGTTGTTGAAATCCAGCGGCACCAGGTCGGCCACGGTGCCGAGCGCGACCAGATCGAGCAGGCTGGAAAGGTCGGGCCGGTCGGTGCGGTCGCCCGGGTAACGCCTGGCCCGCAACGCCAGCAGCAGGTAGAACATCACCCCGACACCAGCCAGCGCGCGACTTGGGAAGGCGTGGTTCATCCGCGCGTCGCCGGTGCACCGTGCGCAGGCAGGCTCCCCGTGCCCGCAGGCGCGCACCTCCAGCACGTTGGGGTTGACCAGCGCGTCGGCCGCGGGCAGTTGTCCGCCCGGCAGGTGGTGGTCGGTGACGATCACGCGGATGCCGCGGGCCTTGGCGGCCGCGACGCCCGCGACGCTGGCCACGCCGTTGTCGACGGTGACGATCAGGTCTGGCGCGGGATCGAGCGCGGCGACCAGCGCGGGGCTCAGGCCGTAGCCATGCACGAAGCGGTTGGGGATCACGTAATCCACCCGCCGTGCGCCGAGCAGGCGCAGCCCACGTACCGCGACGGCCGTGCCGGTGGCGCCGTCGCAGTCGTAGTCGCCCGCGACGACGATCGACCGGTCGCCCTCGATGGCCTCGACCAGCAGGTCGACCGCTCGCTCCAGCCCGCCCAGCGCCTGCGGCGCCAGCAGGTGGCGCAGACGGTGTTCGGCCTGCGCCGGATGCAGCACGCCGCGCGCGGCGTAGACCTGGCGCAGCACCGGATGCACCGCCTCGCTCCAGCCCTCGGGCGTGCCCAGCGGCGCGCGGCGGCGCAGCGTCGGCGTGGTCATGCCCGCACCCGGCGCCAGACGCGCCAGCGAGGCCAGGGGCGACATGCCCAGCGCTCGCCGCTGGCGAAACTCAGGCGCAAGGGGCGTTGACGGGCAAGCGTGTCGACCATCGGCCACCAGGCGGTGGCGATCGCCTGCGCCGGGAGGTCCTGCAGGTCGATCAGCCAGTGCGCGGCAGGTTCGCCCGCCTGCGCCGGGATCGCTGCGGCGGGCGACGCCGGGTTGGCACCGGAGACCGGCGTACGCAGCCGGTGCGCGATGCCAGCCCTTGCCGCCAGCGCCCGCAGCAGCGGATCGTCGCTGACCACGCCTCGCAGCGAGGTCGTCACGGTCGCCGGCAGCTGCCCTGCCCCCCACAGCCACAGGCTGTTGACCGGCGGCTGGCCGGCGGCTCGGCGCCGGGCATTCAACGGGTGCTGGTGCAACAGGACCTGGATCTCGTTCTGCAGGATGCGCCAGCGCCGCCCTTCGGCACCCTGTGGGAGGTGCATCAGCAGGTTCTCGCCCAGCGCCTGTTCCGGGGCCGGGAACGCGGGCACCACGGTGCCGGGCGACAAGCGAAGATGCCAGCGGTCGGGCGAGGTCAGCTCCAGCCGCATGCCCTGTTCCTCGAACAGGGGCACGAGCGGCTCGGCCAGCGCCATGGCATCCGCGATGGCCAACTGCATCTGGCCGCAGGCGAGCAGGCGCGCACCGTTCATGTCCGGCTCGACCCAGGCCGGGTCGGCGCACAGCCACAGGGCGTCATCGGCATCGCCGGTGGCCAGTTCCCGGGTGAGCGCACCGGCAGGCAACGGTTCCGGAGCACCGAACCAGCCCGCCAGCGCGGCCAGGTAGCCCTGCGGGCCGTCATCGAGGCGGTCGGCGCGGGCCAGCAGGCGGCGCAGCGGATGGTCGGGCTCGAACCGCGCCAGCGCAGGCAGCCAGAGTTCCACGCTCATGCGCCGGCGGTCTCCAGCTGTTCGTACAGCTCCAGCCATTCGGCTTCGAGCGTTTCCTTCTCGCGGCGCAGGTCGGCCTGGCGCTGACCGAGTTTCATCAACTCGGCGGTGGGGCCGTTGTAGGTGGCCGGGTCGGCCAGTTTGGCATCCAGCGCCGCCAGGTCGGCGTCGATCGCCGCGACGCGTGACTCGATCTTCTTGACCCGCGCCTTGGCCGCCTTGTCCTGCTCGCGCTGCGCGGCGGCCGCACGGCGGCGGTCGGCGGCCGATTCCGTGGGCGCCGTCGGCTCGTTGGCCTTGCGCACGGCCGAACCGCGTGAGCGCAGCCAGCGGGCGTAGTCGTCGAGGTCACCGTCGAAGGTTTCCGCCGCGCCATCGGCCACGCGCCAGAAGCTGTCGCAGACCAGGCCGAGCAGGTGGCGGTCGTGGGAGACCAGCACCAGCGCGCCGTCGAAGTCGGCCAGCGCATCGGCCAGCGCCTCGCGCATGTCCAGGTCCAGGTGGTTGGTCGGTTCGTCGAGCAGCAGCAGGTTGGGTTTGTCCCAGGCGATCAGCGCCAGCGCCAGGCGCGCGCGCTCGCCACCGGAGAAGCCGTCGACCGATTCGAAGGCACGGTCGCCGGCGAAGTTCCATCCACCCAGGAAGTCACGCAGCACCTGCGCGGCCACCCCGGGCGCCTTGTCCTGCAGGTGGTCGAACGGGCTCGCGCCTTCGCGCAGGCTTTCGACGGTGTGCTGGGCGAAGTAGCCGATCTTGAGGTCCTTGTGCGCCTTGCGCTCGCCAGCCAGCACCGGCAGCTCGCCGACCAGCGTCTTGACCAGGGTGGACTTGCCGGCACCGTTGGGGCCGAGCAGGCCGATGCGTTCGCCGGCTTCCAGTCTGAAGCGGACGTTCGAGAGGACGACCGCGGCCCCCTGGGAATCAACCCCGTCCGCAAGGACGACTTCTGCTCCCTGTCCCCCGGGGGGGAGAGGGCGCGGGATCGGGTAACCGGCCGAGACCTCCTCCAACTGCAACATGGAATCAGGCAACCGCTCCGGCACCGCGAACTGGAAGCGGAATGGCCGCTCGGCGCGCACCGCCTCGGTACCGGCCAGCTTCTCCAGCCGCTTCATCCGCGACTGGGCCTGCTTGGCCTTGCTGGCCTTGGCCTTGAAGCGGTCGACGAACGACTGCAGGTGCGCGCGCTCGGCCTGTTCCCGCTCGTGGGCGATCTGCTGCTGGCGCAACTGCTCGGCGCGAAGGCGCTCGAAGGCGCTGTAGTTGCCGGTGTACAGCCGCGCCCCGCCCTCGTTCAGATGCAGGGTGTGCGAGGTGACCGCATCGAGGAACTCGCGGTCGTGCGAGATCACCAGCAGCGTGCCCTGGTAGCGGCGCAGCCATTCCTCGAGCCACAGCACGGCGTCCAGGTCCAGATGGTTGGTCGGCTCATCGAGCAGCAGCAGCTCGGACGGGGCCATCAACGCGCGGGCCAGGTTCAGGCGCACGCGCCAGCCACCGGAGAACTCCTTGACCGCGCGCTCATGGGTTTCCGGCGCGAAGCCCAGCCCGTGCAGCAGGCGCCCGGCGCGGGCGCGCGCATCGTAGCCGTGCAACTCCTCGATGCGATGGTGGGCACGGGCCATGGCCTCGCTGTCCCCCCGGGCCTGGGCGTCGGCCTCCACGCGCAGGGCGGCCGCGACCTCTTCGTCGCCGCCGAGCACGTAGTCCAGCGCGGCATCCGGCAGCGCGGGCGTCTCCTGCGCCACCGAGGCCAGGCGCAGCCTGGCCGGGAGGTCCAGTTCGCCGGCATCGGGCTCCAACCGGCCCTGCAGTGCGGCGAACAGGCTGGATTTTCCGCAGCCGTTGCGACCGATCACGCCCAGGCGCCAGCCGCTCTGGATGGTGAGGTCGATATCGGACAGCAGCAGGCGGCTGCCGCGGCGCAGGGCGAAATGGCGGAACGCGATCATCGGAAGAACATGTGCAGGCGACCCGCCATGATAGCCGGGCTGGAATGCCTAGCCCATCGCAGACGCCGCCGATCCTCGTGGCGCCTGTGCCGCACATCTGCTACAAACTCGCCGCACAGCACCGTTGCGGAGGGGATCATGGTCAAGTTCACGGGTGGTCTGGCGATGCTCGCCGCGATCGCGATCGGCGCACCGATGGCGGCGCACGCGGGCGACAGCCTGCTGATCAAGCGTGTCGAGCAGGAACAGGGCATGAACCTGCCCACCCGCGGCATGAGCATGGCGCAGGTGGAAAAGCGCTACGGCGCGCCCCAGCGCAAGCTGCAGCCGCGCGGCGGCGACAGCCGCAAGCATCCGGTGATCAACCGCTGGGACTACCGCACCTTCATCGTCTACTTCGAGCACGACCACGTGATCCATGCGGTGCTCAACACGCCGGCGGGCAACAATCACGATCCGGCGTCGGCGCAGTAAGCGGGATCCCCGGGGGCCGGGCCGGCGCACGGAGGCAACCCCTCCCACGGATCGCGCGCCTGCCCCCATCCCCACGCTCCCATCCCTCGACTAAACTTGCTCGCTTGACCACCAACGCGAGCTCCCCATGACCTCCTCCCCCCAGCTGCGCCTGCCGGCCGAATGGGAACCGCAAGACGCGGTGCTGATCGCCTGGCCGCACGAGGGCACCGACTGGGCCGAGCGCCTGGCCGAGGTGGAGACCACCTATGTCGCGCTGGCCGCCGCGGTCACGCGCTTCCAGCCGTTGATCGTCATCGTCGCCGACGACGCGGTGCGGGCGGGTGCCGAGCGCTTGCTGCGCGGGGCGACGGTGGACCTGGGCCGCGTCCGGTTCGTCGAGCTGCCCTACGACGATACCTGGCTGCGCGACTCGGGCCCGATCACGCTGGTCTCTGCGCAAGGCTTCCAGCTCACCGACTTCCGGTTCACCGGTTGGGGCGGCAAGTTCGGCGCGGCGCAGGACGACGCGCTGGTCGCGGGGCTGGTCGCCGCCGGCGTGTTCGGTCCCGCCGCCCACGAGCGCGTGGACTGGGCGCTGGAGGGCGGCGGCATCGAGAGTGATGGCGGCACCACCGTGCTGACCACCTGGCGCTGCCTGCACCAGCGCCATCCCGAGCAGACCCGCGAAGCGATGGACGCGATCCTGCGCGAAAACCTGCATGCCGGGCGCGTGCTCTGGCTGGACCACGGTTACCTCGAAGGCGACGACACCGACGCGCACATCGACACCCTCGCCCGCTTCGCGCCGGGCCAGCGCATCGTGTTCCAGGCCTGCGACGACCCGGAGGACCCCCACCACGCGGAGCTGGCGCGCATGGCCGGCGAACTGGCGTCGTTGCGCACGCCCGAAGGCAGGCCCTACCGCCTCTCGCCGCTGCCCTGGGCCCGGCCGATCATGGACCAGGGCCGCCGGCTGGCCGCCTCCTACGCCAATTACCTGGTGATCAACGGCGCGGTACTGGTGCCGGCCTACGGCGACGCGGCAGATGATGAGGCCGCACGCATCATCGGCGCCGCCTACCCGCAGCGCGAGGTGGTGCAGGTGCCTTGCCGCCCGCTGATCTGGCAGAACGGCAGCCTCCACTGCATCACCATGCAGTTGCCCGCCGGCCTGGTGACCTGAAGCGCGACCCGAATGAGCATCGCGCACGCCGCGCTTTCGAGCCGTCGCCGCCAGCGCCTCGCGGCGGTGCCGTTCGCCGAGCTGCTGGTGGCGCACGTGCGCAGCGGCAGCAAGCGGGTCGGGGAAGGCGCGCGGCAGGCGGAGATCCCGGCCGGCAGTTACCTGTGCGTCCTGCCGGGCAGCCTGTTGAACGTCGAGAATCTGCCGCCGGCAGACGGCCCGTACAGCGCCAGTTGCCTGTCCATTGCGCCCGCCTGGTTGCAGGCGGAGGCGCCGCCTGCGTCCGGAACGGCGCGCCGTTGGGCCCGGCTCGACGCCACGCCGGTGCTCGACCAGGCGTTTGCGCACGCCGAGCGCGGCCTGCGCGAGGGGCTGCCCGAAGCGGTCCTGCGCCATCGTGTGCGCGAACTGCTGGAAGCCTTGCGGCTGGCGGGCTTCGTCCCGGCCGCGCCTGCCGCTGCCGGCGTCGTGGAACGCGTCCGCCTGCTGCTGGCCGGCACGCCGGCACGAGCCTGGCGTGCCGAGGAGATCGCCGTGGGAATGGCCATGAGCATGGCCACTCTCCGCCGCCGGCTGGCCGCCGAGGGCAGCACGTTTCGCGCGATCCTCGAAGAGGTGCGCCTCGCCCATGCGCTCAGCCTGGTGCAAGGCGGCCGGCAGCCGCTCAAGCAGGTGGCGATGGCCTGCGGGTACCAGTCGCCCTCGCGCTTCGCCGCGCGTTTCCGCCAGCGCTTCGGCACCCGCCCGTCCGAGTTGCGTGCCTGAGCGAATCGGGCGATTGCCTGCGCGTTCGGGGACATCCGCGTGAGCGAGGGCGCCGCATCATGTGCGCCACCTCCCCAACCGGCCACCGTAATGTTCCGCACGTTCGCCCTTCTTGCGCTTGCCTGCCTCGCCACCACCGTGCACGCCGGCGAGTTTGCCCTGCACGTGGACGGCGCCGACGCCCAGGGGCGGCTGGCGCAGCGCTACAGCTACGACCGCTTCGGCTGCACCGGCGCCAACCTCGCCCCGGCCCTGCACTGGAGCGCCCCGCCGACCGGCACGCGCAGCTTCGCAATCACCGTGTTCGACCCCGACGCGCCCACCGGCAGCGGCTTCTGGCATTGGGTCGCGATCGACCTGCCGCCCTCGGCCCGGGGCCTGCCCGAAGGCGGCACGCTGCCGGCACCGGCCCGTGCAATCCGCAACGACTATGGCGAGAAGGCCTGGGGCGGCCCCTGCCCGCCCGCCGGCGACCCGCCCCACCATTACGTCTTCACCGTCTACGCGCTGGACGTGCCGGCGCTGGGCGCGCCGGCGGACGCCTCGCCGGCGCTGACCGGATTCATGCTGCACTCCCATGTGGTCGGCAAGGCGCAACAGACGCTGACGTTCGGCCGCTGAATGTCGCGATTCACGGGACATGGCGCCGGCAGGTTGCGATAATGCCGGCATGACCAATCCCACCCTCAAGGTCGCGCTGCTGCAGGAAACCAACCGCGGCAGCCGCGACGCCAACCTCGACGCCATCGAGACCGGCCTCCGCGAAGCGGCGGCGGCCGGTGCCCAGCTCGTGCTGCTGCAGGAACTGCACAACGGCCCGTACTTCTGTCAGCGCGAGTGCGTCGACGAGTTCGAGCTTGCCGAGACCATCCCGGGACCGGGCACCGAGCGGATCGGCAGGCTCGCCGCGGAACTCCGGCTCGTGGTCGTCGCCTCGATCTTCGAGAAGCGCGCCACCGGCCTGTACCACAACACCGCGGTGGTGTTCGACCGCTCCGCGGCGATCGCGGGCAGGTACCGCAAGATGCACATCCCGGACGACCCGGCGTTCTACGAGAAGTTCTACTTCACGCCGGGCGACATGGGCTTCGAGCCGATCGATACCTCGGTCGGCCGCCTGGGCGTGCTGGTGTGCTGGGACCAGTGGTATCCGGAGGCCGCGCGGCTGATGGCGCTGGCCGGCGCGCAACTGCTGCTGTACCCCACCGCGATCGGCTGGGACCCCAACGACGAGCAGGCGGAGAAGGACCGCCAGCGCGAAGCCTGGGTGACCGTCCAACGCGGCCACGCCGTAGCCAATGGCCTGCCGCTGCTGGCCTGCAACCGCACCGGGTACGAGACCGATCCTTCCGGCGTGGGCGCGGGCATCCAGTTCTGGGGCACCAGCTTCGTGGCGGGGCCACAAGGCGAGTTCCTGGCCCGGGCCGGCACCGACGGGCGCGAGCTGCTGCTGGTCGACATCGACCTGCAGCGCAGCGAGCACGTGCGGCGGATCTGGCCCTTCCTGCGCGACCGGCGCATCGACGCCTACGGCGACCTGCTCAAGCGCTATCGGGATTGAAAGCGGGTGGCTGGAGCCCATCCTGAATACCGCTCGGCCCACCTTTCCACCCGGACCTCGCATGACCCTTCCCGAATCCGGCGTCGCCCTGCCTGACGCCCTGCAAGACCAGCCGCTGGAGCGCGTTTCCCGCGATGGCGTGGAGTACGTGGTGCTGGGCACCGCGCACGTCTCGCGCGCCAGCGTGGCGGCGGTCGAGGCGCTGGTGGCCAACGAGCCGTTCGACGCGATCGCGGTGGAGCTCTGCCCCAGCCGCGCCGAAGGCATGCGCAATCCCGATGCATTCAAACAGATGGATCTGTTCCACGTGATCCGCCAGGGCAAGGTCGGCATGGTCGCGGCGAGCCTGGTGCTGTCGTCCTTCCAGCAGCGGCTGGCCGCGCAATACGGCATCCAGCCCGGCGCCGAGATGAAGGCCGCGATGGAGGGCGCCGAGCGCGCCGGCCTGCCGGTCTGGCTGATCGACCGCGAGGTCGGCACCACCCTCAAGCGCGCCTGGCGCAGCGTCGGCACGTGGTCGCGCTTCGGCCTGCTCGGTGGCCTGGTCGCCAGTGTGTTCGAGCGCGAGCAGGTCGACGAGAAGGAGATCGAGAAGCTCAAGGAGGGCGACCTGCTGGAAAGCGCCTTCGGCGAGTTCGCGCAGAGTTCGGCGCCGCTCTACAACAGCCTGATCGGCGAGCGCGACGAGTACATGGCCGCGCGCCTGCGCGAGCAGTCACAGGGCGCGCCGGCCGTGCGCCGCGTGCTGGTGGTGATTGGCGCCGGCCACCTGAAGGGCCTGTCCGCACAGCTGCGCGAGCAGCAGGAGCCGCCCGCCCCGCGCATTGCCGAACTGGCCAGGCTGCCGCCCAAGGCGCGCTGGCCCAAGTGGCTGGCGCTGGGCCTGGTGCTGCTGGTGTTCGCCGCCATCGCGTATGCGTTCCATCGCAACCCCTCGCTCGGCGCACTGGCGCTGCGTAACTGGGTGCTGTTCACCGGCGGCTGCGCCGCACTGGGCGCACTGGCGGCGGGCGGGCATCCGCTGAGCATCCTGGCCGCGTTCGTCGCCGCGCCGATCAAGCCGTTCCGCCCCGGCATTCCCGCCGGCGGCATCAGCGCGATGGCCGAAGCCTGGATCCGGCGCCCGCGCGTGGCGGATTTCGAGACGCTGCGCGACGACATCGCCGACTGGAAGGGCTGGTGGAAGAACCGTGTGGCACGCACGCTGCTCAACTTCATCCTGGTCAGCGCCGGCACCGTGATCGGCGAGTACGCCGCCGGCATCCAGATCTTCAAGAGCCTGTTCTGAAGGCGTGCCTGGCGACACCTGCCGTGGGCCCGGGCGGCGCCTGATTTGCCTCAGGGCGCCGCATCAAGTTGTCCGTCGCGTGAAGCAGACACTATACTTCCGCGACTTTGTACCCCAAGCGTGGGAATGACTCGATGATTCGACTGCAACTGCTCGGCCTGACCGTGGCCGCAGCCCTCCTCGCCGCCGGCAATGCGCACGCGGCGGGCGACAAGGCCAACGGCCGCAAGCTGGTCTACACCTGCAACGGTTGCCACGGTATCGACGGCTACACCAATGCCTATCCCGACTACCCCGTGCCGCGGATCGCCGGGCAGAACGAGCAGTACATCATCAACGCGCTGCAGGGCTACAAGACCGGTGCGCGCACGCATCCGACGATGATGGCGCAGGCACAGAGCCTGTCCGACCAGGACATCGAAGACATCGCCGCCTATCTCTCCAGCCTCGCCAAGTAAGTCTCGAAGGAATCCCGCATGAAGCGTGCGCTCACCCTGCTCATCTTCGGCGCCGTGCTGGCGTTGTCCTCCACCGCGCTGCTGGCCCAAGGCAATGCCGCCACCGGCAAGACCAAGGCCGCCGCCTGCTTCGCGTGCCATGGCGCCGACGGCAACGCGGTCGACCCGCAGTACCCGCGCCTGGCCGGCCAGTACAACCTGTACCTGCAGCAGGCGCTGCACGAGTACAAGGACGGCCGCCGCAGCAATCCGATCATGAAGGGCTTCGTGGCCACCCTGTCCGACCAGGACATCGAGGACGTCGCCGCCTACTTCTCCGGCCTCCCGAGCAAGCTGCACACGCTGAGCGGGCAGATCCAGGGCGACAAGTAAGGCCGCCCGCCCTAATGGGACAAAGCAAAAGGCCCGCTCTGCGGGCCTTTTTCGTTTGCCCCCTCTCCCCTCTGGGGGGAGGGGTTGGGTGAGGGGCCAAGGCTGGCGCGAAATCCCGAAGGAGCGCACCTGTGCGCGACCGACACGCTCGCCTCGCCCCTCAAGGCTGACCTCAGCGAGCTGAGCTCCTCTCCTTGCCCCTCCCGGGAGAGGTCTTCGAAGTCACGCTTTGATGTCACACCCTCCCGGAAGGGAAAGGCGCGCTCTTCGCACGCCTCAACCCATCGCCGAGTTGCCGGCCTTTTCCTTGTAGTAAGGATTGCGCCCACCGCTGTGGTCGGTCGCATCGCGCACCGCCGTGATCTCCGGCACGCGCTCGCGCAGTGTCTTCTCCACGCCGTTCTTCAGCGTGACATCCACCATGCTGCACCCGTGGCAACCGCCACCGAACTGGAGCAGCACGGCACCGTCCGAGGAGACCTCGAGCAAGCTGACGCGTCCGCCGTGCGAGGCGATCCTCGGATTGATCTCGGCTTCCAGCACGTAGCGCACCCGCTCGATCAGCCCCGCGTCCGCACCCGGGATCTCGCCCTTGATCCGCGGCGCACGGATGTTCAGCTGCCCCCCGGTCGGATTGGGTTCGTAGTCGATGCTGGCGCCATCGAGCCAGTGCGCGCTGTCGCCCTCCAGGTAGAAGTTGAAGCCCTCGCACTCCACCACCCACTCGTTGCCGGAGAGGTCTCGCGGCTCGCAGAACTCCAGTTCGCAGTTGGCCGCCGGCGTGCCTGGCGCGGTCACGCGCAGCATGATGCCCAGCTCATCGCCCTGCTGGGCGAGCAGGCGGCGGAAATGCTGCTGTGCGCGGTCGGAAATCTCGATCATGAGGGGGAATCTCTCCAGCGCCGGTGGGGACGCCGGCGAAACAGCACCATTTTAGTCCTGTTTCACCCGGAAGTGCGGCCACCTGCCCCTCGCAAGAGTCCGCTTATCGGGAATGCCTTGGCATCAGGGGTCGAGAAGATCGCACTCAAGAGTGTTTTGACTTTTCCCCGCGCAACTCGGACGCTTCGTCTTTTCCATTGCCGGAGCCCGCAATGAACCACAACGACCTCTCCCACCAGCACTGCCAGCCGCGCAAGGGCAAGGAACACGCGATCGCGCCGGACCAGGCGCAGGAACTGCTGGCGCAACTCCCCGGCTGGAGGCTGACGAACGACGGCAAGGCCATCGTCAAGGGCTTCCGCTTCGAGGATTTCCATCGCACGCTGGGTTTCATCAATGCGGTCGGCTTCATGGCCAACCGCGAAGATCACCACCCGGACCTGGAGGCCGGTTACGGCCATTGCCAGGTGCTGTGGTCCACCCACGACGTGGGCGGTCTGTCGCTCAACGATTTTGTTTGCGCGGCCCGGGTCGAGGCGCTGCTGGCCTGAGCCATCGGTTGCTTTTCCCTTTGTCACCAAGGGCATCGAGGAAGTTCTTCAAGTCATCTGGCAGCGGCGCGGAGAAGCCATACGCACGCCCCTCCAGTTCAAATCCCATGTGCGCGGCATGCAGGAACAGCCGCTGCAGGCCCTTCTCGCGGAAGCGCTTGTTGGCCTCACGGTCGCCATATTTGGTGTCCCCGGCCAGCGGATGGCCGATGTGGGCGGCGTGCACGCGGATCTGATGGGTGCGTCCGGTGCCGAGCGTCGCCTGCATCAGGCGGGCGCCGGTGAGCTGCTCCATCTCGCGGAAAAAAGTCAATGACGGCTTGCCGTTATCGGATACTCTTACCATCCGTTCTCCGCCCTGAAGCACGAACTTCTGCAGCGGCGCATTGACGTCGAAACGTGCCTTGGGCGGGTGGCCGACCATCAGGCAGAGGTACTGCTTGGTCACCTCGCCCGCGCGGATCGCTGCCTGCAGGCCAGTCAACCCGGCGCGGGTCTTGGCGAACACCAGCACCCCGCTGGTGTCGCGGTCCAGCCGGTGCACCAGCTCCAGGTGCTGTTCCGGGCGGGCGGCGCGCAGCAGTTCGATCGCGCCGTGGCTGACCCCCGAGCCACCATGGCTGGCGATGCCGGAGGGCTTGTCGATGGCCAGGAAGTGCTTGTCCTCGAAAATCACCGCTTCGGCGACATGGGCCACCATCTCCGGAGCAGGCCCGCGATCGGGCGCTCGCTCGGCCGTACGCACGGGTGGGATGCGCAGCGTATCGCCAGCACTGAGACGCGTGTCCGGCTTGGCCCGCTTCCCGTTCACGCGCACCTGGCCGGTGCGCAGCAGGCGGTAGATCATGCTCTTGGGCACGCCCTTGAGCAGGGTCGCCAAAGCGTTGTCGATCCGTTGGCCGTCGCGCTCGGGGCCGATATCGACTTGACGCACACCTTGAGGTGCGTCATGGGAAGTTGCCGTCTGCATTGAAAAAAACCTGGGGTAATAGGATACTCGGCAGGCGCTTTATGTCCCCCTATCGAGCTCGATTTGGTGGGGGACGCCCGTCCGCGACACAAGGCGAGGATTGCGCCGGTGGCCACCCCGGCAGCCGGCCGTAAACTGCCTTCCCATCGTAACGGTTCGGGATGCCGTTGTCCGCCGCCAGGGGGTGGCGAGACGGCAAGAGCGCGTGCCACGAATCACCCCGGTGTCGGATGATGCCGGTTTTATTTGCCGCCCACCCGCAGCGGCGCGATCCCGGCAGGCAGCCCCTTTAGGCGCCACCGTGGCACGCGACGCGCGGCCAGGCCGAAGGAAAAAACCTACAATGAAACGCATGTTGATCAACGCAACTCAGCGTGAAGAGTTGCGCGTGGCCATTGTCGATGGCCAGACCCTGTACGACCTCGATATCGAGATTCCCTCCCGCGAGCAGAAAAAGGCCAACATCTACAAGGGCCGCATCACCCGCGTCGAACAATCCCTGGAAGCCTGCTTCGTCGACTACGGCGCCGAGCGCCACGGTTTCCTGCCGCTGAAGGAAATCTCCGACCAGTACTTCACCCCGGGCCTGAATCCGAACAAGGCGGGCATCCGCGAACTGCTCAAGGAAGGCCAGGAACTGGTCGTGCAGGTCGAGAAGGAAGAGCGCGGCAACAAGGGTGCGGCCCTGACCACGTTCATCAGCCTCGCCGGCCGCTACATGGTGCTGATGCCGAACAACCCCAAGGCCGGCGGCGTGTCCCGACGGATCGAGGGCGAGGACCGGCAGGCGCTGAAGGAAGCCCTCGACCACCTGACCGTCCCCGACGATGTCGGCCTGATCGTGCGCACCGCCGGCATGGGCCGTGACGCCGAAGAGCTGCAGTGGGACCTCGATTATCTGCTGACCCTGTGGCGCTCGATTTCCGAGGCCGCGGCCAAGCAGAAGGCGCCGTTCCTGATCTACCAGGAATCGAAGCTGTTCATCCGCGCCCTGCGCGATTACCTGCGCAACGACATCGGCGAGATCCTCATCGACGAGGAGTCGCTCTACAACGACGCACGCGAGTTCATGCAGCAGGTGATGCCCAACGCCCTGCGCAAGCTCAAGCTGTACAAGGACGACACCCCGCTCTTCTCGCGTTACCAGATCGAGACGCAGATCGAGAGCGCTTTCGACCGCCAGGTACGCCTGCCCTCCGGCGGCTCGATCGTGATCGACCAGACCGAGGCGCTGACCGCGATCGACATCAACTCCTCCAAGGCCACCAAGGGCTCGGACATCGAGGAGACCGCGTTCAACACCAACGTCGAGGCAGCGGTCGAGATCGCCCGCCAGCTGCGCATCCGCGACGCCGGCGGCCTGATCGTCATCGATTTCATCGACATGGACAGCCCGCGCCACCAGCGCGAGGTCGAGGAAAAGCTCAAGGACGCGCTCAAGCTCGACCGTGCCCGCGTGCAGGTCGGCCGGATCAGCCGCTTCGGCCTGCTGGAGATGTCGCGCCAGCGCCTGCGCCCGAGCCTGGGCGAGGCGACCCAGATCGTCTGCCCGCGCTGCGAAGGCCACGGCCACATCCGCGGCATCGAATCGCTGGCGCTCTCGACCCTGCGCCTGATCGAAGAGCACGCCATGAAGGACAACACCGG
>NZ_DASSES010000141.1:0-31119 GCF_035695185.1 Frateuria sp. | reverse complement strand
CTCTCCCCGGAGGGGAGAGGGGGCAGAGCAGCGGCACGTTCCATCGGAGTGACGAGTGACGACGATCAACCCCCGCCTGACCCAGACCTTCCGCTTCGTGCGCGCCACCTACGCCGATGGCGTGGCCGAGCTGGTCTATGCCTTCGACCAGGGCGAGAAGATGGTCGAGCGCGTCCGTTTCCCGGACGCGCCGACCGTACCGGCCGAACGCCAGCCTGCGTTCCATGCGGCGCTCAAGTTGCTGCACCTGGTCGCCGGCGTGAGCTACTACAAGGCCGGCGTGCCACCCAAGATCGAGTGCGAACCCCTGGACGGTGCGACGGCCGATCTGGCCGACGCGCTGTATCTGCACGGCCTGGCCGAGTTCGCCTACCGTAACGGGCTGGACCTGCGTGGGCGCATCGCCTTCCCGCGGGGCCGGGGCGAGGGGCCGCGCGTGCCGGAAGCTCCCGCCCTGAATCTCCCCGAGCGCACGCTCGTCCCCATCGGCGGCGGCAAGGACTCGCTGGTCGCGGTCGAGGCGATCAAGTCCATCGGCGGCGAGGCCACCGCGGTGTGGGTCGGCAATTCCCCGCTGATCGCCGCCTGCGCCGAACGGACCGGGCTGCCCACGCTGAACATCCAGCGCGAGCTGTCGCCGGTGCTGTTCGAGCTCAACCGGCTGGGTGCCTGGAACGGGCACATCCCGGTGACCGCGGTGAACTCGGCCATCCTCGCGCTGGCGGCGATCCTCTACGGCTACGACTCGATCGCCTTCGCCAACGAACGCTCGGCCTCGGCCGCCACGCTGGAGTACGAGGGCCAGCAGGTGAACCACCAGTGGAGCAAGGGTTTCGCGTTCGAGGCGATGCTGTCGGACTGGCTGCACACCCACGTCGCCGCCGACCTGGACTACTGCTCGCTGCTGCGCCCCTGGTCGGAGCTGGCGATCACCCGCGCCTTCGCGCGCCTGACGCCGTACTTCGACGCCTTTTCCAGCTGCAACCGCAACTTCCGCATCCTCGGGCCCAAGCCTGCGGACCGCTGGTGCGGACAGTGCCCGAAGTGCCATTTCGTGTTCCTGGCGCTGGCGCCGTTTTGCCCCAAGCCGCGGCTGCTGTCGATCTTCGGGCGCAACCTGCTCGATGACGAGAGCCAGGCGGCCGGCTTCGATGCGTTGCTGGAGTACCAGGACCACAAGCCGTTCGAGTGCGTGGGCGAGGGCGCCGAGGCGCGTGCCGCGATGCATGCGCTGAGCCAGCGTCCCGAATGGCAGGAGGATGCGCTGGTCGCGCGCTTCATCCGCGAGATCCTGCCGCAGCTCGAGCCTTCGTCGCTGGCGCTGGAGCCCTGGCTGGTGCCCGCCGACGAGCACCGCGTGCCGCCCCGCCTGCAGCCTGCGCTGGAGGCGATCGGCTGATGCGCATTGCCGACCTGGCCGGCCAGCGCGTGGCCATCTGGGGTTTCGGCCGCGAGGGCAGGGCGGCGATCGCGGCCCTGCGTGCGCGCCTGCCGTCACTGCGGCTGACGCTGTTCTGCAGTCCTGCCGAAGTGGCCGCAGCGCAGGCGCTGGACCCGGCGCTGGCGGTATACGGCGTGGAGCCCGACGCGGTTGCCCTGGGCGGTTTCGACGTGGTGGTGAAGTCGCCCGGAGTCTCCGCGTACAAGCCGGCGCTGCTCGCTGCGCAGGCGAGCGGCACGCGCTTCACGTCGGGTACCGCGCTGTGGTTCGCCGAGCAGCCGGACGCGCCGGTGCTGGCGGTGACGGGGACCAAGGGCAAGAGCACCACCACGGCGCTGATCGCCCACCTGGCGAGGTCCCTGGGCGTGCGCACGGCCCTGGCGGGCAACATCGGCCTGCCGCTGCTGGAACTGCTCGATGCGCAGGCCGGGCTGTGGGCGGTGGAGCTGTCCAGCTTCCAGACCGGCGAGGCGGGCCCGCTGCCGGTGGGCGTGATCACCAGCCTGTACGAGGAACACCTGGACTGGCACGGCTCGCGCGAGCGCTACGTCGCCGACAAGCTCAGGCTCGCGCAGGTCGCCCGCACGCTGTTGGTCAACGGCCTGCAGGAGGGGCTGCTCGAGCGCACGTCCGCGCACCCCCGGCGCGTGCTGTTCGGCGTGTCCGCAGGCTGGCACGTGCACGAGGGCTACATCCGGCGCGCCGGCGAGCGTGTCTTCGCCACGGCCGACCTGCCGGTGCCGGGCGGACACAATGCGCTCAACGCCTGCGCCGCACTGGCCGCGCTGGAGGCGATGGGCCACGACGCCCGCGCGGCGGCGCCGTCGCTGGCGCGCTTCCGTGCATTGCCGCACCGCTTGCAGCCGTTGGGCGAGCGCGGCGGGCGCCAGTGGATCAACGATTCGATCAGCACCACGCCGCAGGCCACGCTGGCGGCGCTCGCCAGCCTGGAAGGGCGCCAGGTGACGGTGATCGTGGGCGGGCACGATCGCGGGCTGGACTGGTCCGAATTCGTCGATGCGGTGAGCGACCAGGCGGGGCTGGCGATCGTGGCGCAGGGCGCCAACGGCCCGCGCATCGCGGCGGCGCTGCGCGAGGCGCAGGCGGTGGGCGAGCTCGCGCTGGTGGCGACGCTGGCCGAGGCGGTCGAACGGGCGAGGGAGGTGACCCCGGCCGGCGGGGTGGTGCTGCTGTCGCCCGGCGCGCCCAGCTTCGACCAGTTCCACGATTACGCCGAGCGCGGGCGGCACTTCGCCGGGCTGGCCGGTTTCGACGGGCCGGCGATCAGCGGGATCGAGGGGCTCGGCGTGGCCTGAAGGCCCGCATCCCCGCGCTCCGGGAGGGGGGAGGGGCGGGGGAAAGTCCCGGGGGCTCGAACACAAACGCATCGACCGCCATCGGGCTCGCGCCGTTTCCGGGGAGTCCACTGGCGGTCGATGCAGGGTCGGCAAGGCGGGCGAGTGTGCGCACACCCGCCGCATCGCCGTGGCGCGGCCCGGCGGCGCGAACGCCGCCGGCCGGCTGCGTGGGCTTACTCGCCCTCGGACTCCTTGCCCTTGTTCACCAGGTCGCGGACGCGATGGCCGCCCTTGGTGCCCAACTCGGAGTAGCCCTCGGGGCCCAGTTCTTCCTTGCGCGCTTCGCCGCCCTTCTTGCCGAGCGCCGAATAGCCTTCGGGGCCGAGCTGTTCCTTGCGGGTTTCGCCGCCTTTCTTGCCCATCTCCGAGTAGCCCTCGGGACCGAGCTGTTCCTTGCGGATCTCGCCGCCCTTCTGGCCGGCTTCGCGAACGCTCATGTCACCGGTGTTCTTGTTGCTTGCCATGGTTGCACCTCGTCTAGCAGTGAATGGAAAGAGGCCCGCGCGGGCTCAGTGGTTCTTGCGCTCGGACTGCTTGCCTTCGTCGACCAGTTCGCTCACGCGCTGGCCGCCTTTCTTGCCGAGTTCCTGGTAGCCCTCGTGTCCCAGCTCGTCCTTGCGGGCTTCGCCGCCCTTGTGGCCGGCCTCGCGGACGGTCATGTCGCCCTTGTCATGGCTCTGTTTGCTCATGGTTCTCTCCTGTCGGTTGGGTGGGGGCTACTCGATGTCGCCGTAGCCCTTCATCACTTCCTGCGGACCGCCGTACTGCTGGTCGGGAAGCTTGCGGATCTCCTGCATCACGTCGTCCGGCGCGCTGTTGCGGCGGGCGCATTCGATGAGGTCCTGCTTCTCGGCGGGGTAGTCCACGCCGCTCAGGTACTTCTGCACGTTGGCCGGCGAATGGCCTCCTACGCCTCGTGTCATGGTTGCCTCCGGGTGGTTACTCGTTGCCTTCGGATTCCTTGCCCTTGTTGATCAGGTCACGCACGCGGTGTCCGCCCTTGGTACCCAGCTCGGAATAGCCTTCCGGCCCGAGCTGCTCCTTGCGGGTCTCGCCGCCTTCGCGGCCGATCTCGCTCATCGCATTCGGGCCACGCTGCTCGCGCAGGGCCTCGACGCCCTGGTGGCCGAGCTCCGAGTAGCCCTCCGGACCCAGCTGCTCCTTGCGGATCTCGCCGCCCTTCTGGCCGGCTTCGCGGACGCTCATGTCGCCGCTGCCGCTGGCGTTCGAAGGGGTCTGGTTGTTGCGGTCGTTGTTCGCCATGGTTCTGTCTCCAGGTTGTCAGGGGAGCCCGCCAGGCGGGCAAGGCATGTGTTGCAACCCGTATGCCAGTGCGCAAAGCGCCATGCCGTGCCACTTGACGGTCCGGAGGCGGGCGGCAGGCGTGTAATTTGCGCCTGCCCGTGGAAAGAACTGCCTCGCGGGCGCGTGCGGGTCGCCTGCCTGCTTACTCGCCCTCGCTCTGCTTGCCCTTGTTGATCAGGTCGCGGACGCGATGTCCGCCCTTGGTGCCGAGCTCCGAGTAGCCCTCGGGGCCCAGCTCTTCCTTGCGGGCTTCGCCGCCCTTCTTGCCGATGGCCGAGTAACCCTCCGGCCCCAGCTGTTCCTTGCGGATCTCGCCGCCCTTCTGGCCGGCCTCTCGAACGGTCATGTCGCCCTTGTCGTTGCCCTGGTTCTTCATGGTTGTCTCCTCTCGTTGGGGGGATGTGGTGAGTCGCTACGTGCGCGGATCAGTGACGGCGGCCGCCACGGTCCTCGGCCTCATGGCCTTTCTCGACCAGCTCGCGTTCGCGCTGGCCGCCCTTGTGGCCACCCATCTGACCGGCCTCGCGCACGGTCATGTCGCCCTTGCCGCTGCCATGGGCCTGCTTCGAGTGCTGCTGGCCGCGATCGTTTTGCTGTTTCTGGCTCATCTGTCGGCTCCAGTGGTGGATCGTGGTGACCGGTCGGGTCGTCAGTGCCGTCCACGCTGCTCGGCCTGGCGGCCTTCGTTGACCAGTTCGCGCACACGCTGGCCGCCCTTCTGGCCGGCTTCGCGCACCGTGGTGCTGCCACGGACGCTCGCGCGTGAGGGGGAAGCGCTGGCGGATTTCTTGGTGCCCTGGTCATGGGTGGAGGACTGTTGCCGAGTCATGGTCATCTCCGTGGTTGAACACCCGGTCCGTGCCGGGCACCCAAGGGATTGCAACAGCGATGCCAGCGGAAAAATCCCGTCGCCACGCGGGTTTCGCTGCTCAGCGCAGAGCGCATGCTGAAAATTTGCGCGGGCAGGGGAAAGAACTACAGGCGCGACCAGGCGGGTGGGCGCGTGGTGGGTGCGCGTGTCTCTTCGCACGTGGCGGACGTCCTCGCCGGGACTCGTTTCCGGTGAAGAGGGCCGGGGTGGGGAGCGGGCATGCGGCAGCGCAGGACCCGGGGGAGCGCACTCGTGCGCGAGCGGGTCGCCTGCCGCTCGCGGCGCGCCTGCGGGGTCCTGCGTCGGGGCTCAGCGCTCCAGGCGGTAGTTGAGGCTCGCGCGGCTGAAGTCGGTGGCGTTCTGCACTTCGAGATTCCAGCGCTGGCCGAGGCGGTAGCGCAGGGTGATCACCTGGCCGGGTTCGAACAGGCCCACGCCGTAGCTCAGGTACAGCCGTGGCGAGAGGTACTTGCCGACGGTGAAGGCCGACTCGCCGCCCAGCGCCTCGTTGCCCGAGACGCCGATCTCGTCGACCCCCAGCTTGCTGCCGATGCTCTTGGCGAGCAGGTCGCCGGCGGCCGAGCCGAGCGCCTGGGCAGCGGCGCCGACCATGTTGCCTTCGCCGCTGCTGACCTGGGAGAGCGGCTTGCCGGTGATCAGGTAGGCGAGCGCGTCGGATTGTTCCATCGGCGGGTTGGAAAACACGGTGAGGACCGGCCGCTGCGCCGTGCCGCTGATTAGCAGGCCGACCTCCTGGCCCTCGTCGACGGTGGCGTTGGGATTGAGGCTGCGTACCGCGCGGATGTCCAGCCCGGGGTTGTCGATCGGGGTGCCGGCGAAGAGCAGTTTGCCGGACTGGATGTGCAGGTCCTGGCCATAGGCCTTGTAGGTGCCGCTGACCGCGATCTGCCCCTGGCCACGGGTAGCCTGGCCGGGTTCCTCGAGCACCGTGAGCGTGCCGGTGAGGTTGCCGTCCAGGCCCTTGCCGGCCAGATGCGTGTGGTGGCCGAGGTCGACCTTCACCCGCGCGCTGATCGGCAGTTGCGCGGCGGCCTTCTCCTGTTCGCGCTCGTCGACCACCACCACGTCGGGTGAGGCCTTGGTCGCGCCGCCGCCGGGCAGGCGATCGAGGTTCACGTTGGCGCTGTCCAGCGCGACGGCGCCGGTGACGTGCAGGCCCTGGGCGTCGCGCTGCACGCGCAGATCGGGGCTGAGCACCACCCGGGCGGCGGGGATGTCGGCCACCGTGACGTCCTGGCCGGCGAGGGTGATCGCACTCGACGCCTGCGCGTTGAAGCCATAGCTGCCGCCGATCGCCAGGACCCCCTTGCCCGAGCGCACGTGGCCGTCCAGTTCGACGTGTTGCGCGTCCGGCGCGCGCAGCACCAGTGCGCCGTCGACGAGCTTCAGGCCGAGCGCCGGGACCTCGGCGGCGAACCCGTCCACGTTGGCCTGGCCGGTCACCGCCGGCTGCGCCAGCGTGCCGGCGAAGCCGAAGCGGCCATCGAGACGGCCCTGCACGTTGGCTACCTCGCTGGTGAGCAGCTCGATCGGGGCCAGGCTGTCCAGCGTCACGGTCAACTGGCCACCGAGCGCCTGCGCGTCGCCGTCGATGGCCAGGCGACCGTCCAGGCGGCCATTCCGGTTGAGCGCGGCATGCGCCTCGATCTGCTGGTGGCCGGGTGCGAGGTCCGCGTCGACGGTCAGGCCCCGCCAGGCGAGCAAGGGCCGTTGCGCCTGCTGCGTGTAGGTGATCGAGCCCTGGTCCGAGGCAAGGGTGGCGCGACCACCCAGCGCCCCGTCGGCGCTGCGCTTGAGCGTGCCCTCGCCATGCAACTGGCCATCGGCGCGCATCGGCAGGTCCGCATAGCCGGCGGCATTGAGGAGCAGCGCGAGCGGCAGCGCCCGCAGCCGGTAGCTGGCGGCGAGGTTGCCGGCCTTGTCCTGTTTGCCCTCGACGCACAGCAGCGGATCGCCGGCGGTGAGGCACAGCGACGACAGCGCCAGCGCACCGGCCTCGTAGTCCAGCGTGGCCGGCCCCTGCAGCCGCCAGCGCGGCAGGCCCTGCGGCGCCAGGTCCAGCCGCTCTAGGGTGCCCTTCCAGTGGCGCTGCCGGAGGCTGCCACGCAGGGCGAGTTGGGCGGAAAGCTGGCGGCCGTTCGCGTCCAGCGTGAGCCGGTGGTCCGTCTCGGTACCCGCGGCGTGCAACGCCAGCGCGTGGAACGCGAGGCCACCGAGCCACGCATCGCGGGCATCGAGGTCCACGTTGCCGCCCGGTTTGCCGATATCGGGCACGTGCGCCTTCAGGTCCAGCCGGCCGACCCGCTGGCTGCCGTAGGCGAGGGCGCTGCCGCGCACCGTCGCGTCGACGCCGAGCGCGGGCGGCAGGCCGGTGACGTGCGCATGCGCGTCCAGCCGGCCGCCGGCATCGGGCAGCCAGTCGGCCAGCGTGGCGACGGTCAGCTGCACCTGCACGTCATTGCGTGCGCCGGGCTGGCCCTCGATCGACACTTTGCTGCCGCCGGAGGCGAGTGCGAGCGTGCCGTCCAGCACCTGGTTCGGGGACAGGTGCAGACTGCCGTGCCCGCGCACGGGACGGTGGCGCAGGTGGCCGTCCAGACGGGCCAGCTCGAGCGTGGCATCGGGACGGCCCGAGGGCAGCGTGCCGTGCGAGGTGAGCCGCGCATCGAGCTTGCCGCTCCATCCGGCAAAGAGCTGGCCGGGATCGAAGTCGTTCGCCTCGGCCGCCAGTTCCCAGCCGAACGCCGGCTGCAGGGTGAGCGTGCCCCGTGCCTGCAGGCCGCCTTGCGGCTGTCGGATGTCCAGCGTGTGCAGCGCCAGCTGCCGCGGCGTGCCGTCGAGGTTCACCGTCAGCTGCGCGAGCTTGCCCGGCGGGCCGACCGCCACGTCGCCCTGCGCATGGAAGCGCGCGGTGCTGCCGCGCAGGTCCAGTCGGCCATGGCTGGCCAGCGGCTGGCCAGCCAGTGCCGCCGGCAGTTCCAGGCCCTGCCAGGCCAGTTGCAGCGTGCCGCTGGGGGGCGTCGCATCCAGCTGGATCTGTCCGTGCGCCTGGAGCAGCCCCTTGATCTGCGGCGAGGTGAGGGTGAGGGCCTGCAGTGTGAGCCGCGAGCGATCGTCGCTCAGCTGCGCGCGCAGGGGCGCGAGACGGAGGCGCCACTGGTCGAGATCGACACTGCCGGTCAGCGTGCCGCCGTGGCGGTCGCCGTTGCCGCGAAGGGCAAGCGCGAGGCTTTGCAGCCTGCCCTTGCCCAGCACCGGTGCGGGATCGAAGCGGGGCGCCTCGAGCGAGGCCGTCCAGGGCCAGGCGCCGCCCTGGTCCAGCGCCAGTTGCAGGTGCGCGGCCATCGGTCGGCCGAGCGCGAGGTCGAGCCGCGCGCGGTTGCCGTCGCTGCTCGCCTTCAACTGGCCGGCATAGGTGGTCCCGCCCAGCATCCAGGCGAAGCTTGCCTGGCCGTTGCCCCGGTAGGTGTTGCCGATGGCGAGGGTGCCGGCGACGTCCGCGTGACCCTGCGGCGAGCGCAGTCGCAGGGTGCGGATGGCGATGCCCTGGGCGTTCCAGTGCCCGGCGAGGTCGAGGCTGTCGGCGCTGAACAGGGTTTGGTGGATCCGGTGGATCACCGCGTCGGCGACGTGCGCATGGTCGACCGTGATCGCCACTGGCGGCTCGAGCGAGAACGGCCCGCCCTGCGGTCCGCCCGGCGTGGGCGGCGGCAGCGAGACATCCACGCCGCGCACGTCCAGGTTGTCGACATGCAGGTGTCTGGTGAGCAGCGACCAGAGCCGGACGTCCAGCTTCGCGCTGGCGATGTGCACGGTCAGGCCGTTGCCGTCGGTGTAGCGCAGGCCCTCGACCTGCAGCGGGCCGGCGAGGGTGCCGTGGGCGTGCTGCACGCGGAGCGCGCCATCGGTGAAGCCGCTGGCGCGGGCGAGCGCGAAGCGCAGGCCTGCGCCGGTGCCGAGCAGCCACCACAGGCCCAGCGCCAGCAGCAGGAGCAGGGCGAGCAGGGCGATGCCGAGGCGTTTGAGCCACTTCATGCGCGCATTCTCGTGCCGCGCGCCGCGCAGGGAGCGTGGAAGTGCGCCATCATCACAGGTCCGGCCCTATCACCACGTGCAACTGGATCCCGTGCGCGTGGTCGTCGCGGATCGGGGTGCCCACGTCCACCCGGATCATTCCGACCGGGGACAGCCAGCGCACGCCCAGGCCCGCGCCGATGCGCGGCCGGTAGTCGGTGCCGTTGAACGCGTTGCCGGCATCCACGAAGGCGGCCATGCCCCAGTGGCGCGTGAAGTAATGCTCCACCTCGGTGCTCGCCACCAGCAGGTTGCGGCCGCCGATCACGCGGTCGAAGGCGTTGCGCGGGCCGATCGCCTGATAGCCGTAGCCGCGCACGGAGCGGTCGCCACCGGCGAAGAAGCGCAGCTGCGGCGGTAGCGCGCTGAAGTCGCCGGTCGAGGTGATGCCCGCGCTGGCGCGCAGGATCAGCCGGTCGCGCCGGGTGAAGGCGTCGATCCACTTGGCATCGGCGGCCAGCTGGCTGAAACGCGTGCTCGACAGCAGCGCGCCGGCGGTGCTGCGCGCGTACACGTCCAGCGACCAGCCGTGGCGCACGAAGGTGGGGTTGTCGCCGTGCTTCTTCGACAGCGAGGCTTCGGCGAACACCAGCTTGCTGCGCCCGTGTTCGATGCCCGGCGCGTTGTCCGGCTCGTTGCCGCGCTTGCCCACGGTGAAGGTGCCGATCAGCGCATGCGCGCCGACGGTGCGTGTCCAGCCATGCCACAGCTCGGTCTCGTTGCCGACCAGTTCCAGCGTGCGCGACTGCGAGGTGACCGTGTTGGCATCGCGGAAGTTGGCGCCGAAGTTCAGGCTGCGCTGTGCGCTGCCGGGCAGCGGGATCATGTACAGCGTGGACAGGGTCTTCAGCCGCTGGGCCAGCACCAGTTCGTTCGTCCACTTGTGTCCGCGGCGGTTGACCCAGCGCCGCTCCAGCCCCAGGCGGATGCCGAAGCCGGTGTCGGTGCCGAAGAACGGTCCGCCGGTATAGACGCTGCGCTTGGCCGGCTGCAGCTCGACCTCGACGTCGACGGTACGGCGGGCATCGTCCACGTCCGGCCGCACGTTGACCACCGAGAAGTAGTCCGCGCCGGTGAGCGCCTGCTGCAGGCGGAGCAGGTCGGCCTGGTCGAAATAGTCGCCGCGCTCGAACGGCACGTAGCGCTGCAGGAAGCCCGGCTCGAACTGCGAGTCCTTGAACTCGACCCGGTCGAAGCGGTAGCGCGGGCCGGCCTGCCAGGCCAGTTCCACCACCGCGGCGTGGTCCGCGCGGGTCACCCGCACCTGGTGGGTGACGAGTTTGGCACCGAGGAAACCGTTGGCGGTCAGCGCGCCGCTGACGTCGTCGCGTGCCTTGGCGTAGGCGCCGTGATCGAGCACCTTGCCCTTGAGCCGCTGCACCGCGCGCTCGGCGCCGCGGATCGCCGGAATCCCGAGTGCCGCCTCGTCCAGCTTCACGTGGACCTCGGTGATGCGCACCGGTTCGCCGGGGCTGACCGTCAGCGTGACCTGCCAGTCGCCTGCGCCGGTGCGGGCCAGCGTGCCCTGCACGGCCGCATCGTAGTAACCGTAGGGTTCCAGCGCCTCGCGCGCCTCGTCGGGCGCGTCCGCGTAGAGCCGGCGGATCTGCGCCTCGCTGACCGGCCGCTTGGCGTATTGCGACAGCGTCAGGCCCGCCTGCACGGCGGACTTCAGCGGGTCGTCCAGGCCCTTGACCACGAGCCGCACGCCCGCCTGCGCCGCCAGCGGCAGCAGCAGGAGCAAGGCGATCAGGCGTCGGAGGCGGCGCATGCGGATGGGGACGTCCCTGTGCGGGGCGCTCCAGCGTAGCGATGCCGATGTTGCGGCCAGATAAACACGCGCCGCCGCCGGGTCCCGCGCGTCAACCGGCCTTGTCGCCCGCCTTGTGCGCAATCCAGGCGCCGCCCACCGCGGAGAAATACGGGATCGACTGCGCGGCCAGGATGAACATCCACAGGGTGCCTTCGATGTAGCGCGTGCCGAAGGACAACGCCATGCCGACGATGCACATTACCAGCGCGCAGGCCATCAGCAGTTCCTCGCGCACCGGCGCGAACGCGGCGAAGCCCGACTCGCCCAGCCGGCGGCTCTTGGCGGTGACCACGAAAGCGGTCTTCTCGCGCGTCAGGCCGTGCAGGATGCCGCGCGCGATCGCGTGCGACAGGCCCATGCTGGCGACCGACGCCATCAGCGTGTCGTACCAGCCGCACGGCACACGGGCGCGATACAGGACGACGCCGAAGATCGCCTTGGCGAAGAAGAAGCCGATCACCGGGATCAGGAACAGCTGCATCGGCAGGCTGAACAGGTGCGGGAACGCCACCATGCCGGCGGTCCAGTAGATCGCCATCAGGGTAAAGATCAGGTGCAACGCATCGGCGAACCAGCTGAACCAGCCGGTGAGGAAGTGGAAGCGCTGGCCCAGCGAGAGCGGCCCGCGGGTGGTCATCCAGTCCCAGCGGCCTTTGAGGATCTGCATGGCGCCGAACGCCCAGCGGTAGCGCTGGCTCTTGTAGGCCTTGAAGTCCGCCGGCGTGAGGCCCTTGCCCATCAGCTCGTCGACGTAGACCAGTTCGTAGCCGGCATGCATCAGGCGCAGGCCGAGCTCGGCGTCCTCGCAGATGGTCCATTCCGACCAGCCGCCGGTGCCTTCCAGCGCCGAGCGACGGACCATGGTCATGGTGCCGTGCTGGATGATCGCGTTGCGCTCGTTGCGGTGGTGCATGCCGATGCGGAAGAAGCCGTCGAACTCCCAGGCGGTCATGCGGCGGAAGCGGTTGTGCTCGAAGTCGCGGTGCGCCTGCGGGCACTGCACCACCGCGACCTTCGGGTCGTGGAAGTAGCCGGTGAGGGTGGACAGCCAGTCCGGCCGCACCACGTAGTCGGCGTCGATCACCGCGACCACCTCGGCCTGCGGGTCGGTTTCCTTCAGGCCGAAGTTGAGCGCGCCGGCCTTGAAGCCGGGCCAGGGCTCCAGGTGGAAGAAGCGGAAGCGCTTGCCGAGCTGCTCGCAGTAGGCCTCGACCGGCTTCCACACGTCCGGGTTCTTGGTGTTGTTGTCGATCACCAGGACTTCGAAGTTTTCGTAGTCCAGCGCCGCCAGCGAATCGAGCGTGAGCATCACCATCTCCGGCGGCTCGTTGTAGCAGGCCAGGTGGATGGAGACGAACGGCTGCCGGTCCGGCCGGTCCGGCTTGAGCATCCCGGCATGGCGCTGCCAGCGCCGGCGCCACAGCACCTCGGTGAACTCGAACCCGTTGATCAGCAGGATCGCCAGGATCGCCACCTGCGCCGGGAACAGCAGGACCAGCATGGTCCAGTCGATCCAGCTCAGGTAGAAGTTGAAGGGCAGGGTGGCCGACCACACGATCAGGCCACAGGCAAGCTGGATCAGCAGGCAGAAGAACAGCTTGCCCATCAGCTTGAAGCGCTTGAACTTGCGCGCGAACCAGACCATCGGGATGAGCGCCAGCAGGCTCGCCGCCAGCGCCTTCCACGGCCAGGCGGTGTCCTCGGTGACCGGGCCGGTGAGCGGGAACTTCAGCTGGCGGTCGGCGTTGAAGGTGCCCCAGTAGGCGCCGGTGCGGCCTTCGCCCAGGTTCTCCTTCCACGGTTGGTCGAAGGCTTCCAGCAGGTAGTAATCGATGTTGCGTGCCTTGGCTGCGTTGAGCCAGTCGCGGATGAAGATCGCCTCGTTGGAGATCGACGGGTCGGCGTACTCGTGGCGGTCGCCGTTGGACGGCCAGCCGATCTCGCCCACCACCACCGGCTTGTACGGGTAGTGCTGGACGATGTTGTCGTAGGCGCCCAGCGCCGCGCCGACCGCGTCCTTGCGCGCCACGCCGTTCCAGAACGGGAACAGGTGGATGGTGATGAAGTCGACGTGGTCGACCAGCTCGGGGTATTTCAGCCAGATGTAATCCGGCTCGGCGATCGAGACCGGCTGGCGGATCGCCGCGCGGGCGCGGTCGAGGTAATCCTCCATCTGCCGGACGGTCAGGTCGCCGCGGAACAGCACCTCGTTGCCCACGATGACCCGGTGGATGGTTTCCGGGTAGCGCCGTGCCAGCGCGATCAGGGTGTCCAGTTCCTTCTCGTTGTTCTCCAGTCGCGTGTCGATGTTGGCGCCGGCCATCACCTTGAGGCCGTCCTTCTCGGCCAGCCGGTAGACCTGCGGGTTCTCCAGCGTCGAGTAGGTGCGGATGCGCGGCGTGTAGCGGCGCAGCAGCTTCAGGTCGGCGTCGATCTCCTGGTCGCTGGGGAAGTCCTGCTTGAGCGGGTTCTGGTAGCGCTGGAACACCGACACCGAATAGCCGCTGATCGGTCCGTGGAAGTCCTCCGGGCCATGCGGCAGGTTGCCCCACCACCACAGCGCGATATTGAGCGCGGCCACGATCAGCGCGAGCAGGATGGCCGCAAGCAGCGGATACCGGCTGTCGTGGTTAGGTGCTTTGGCGCTCAAAACGTTCCCCGTCGGACGCCTCCACGTGAGGCCAAGTTAGCCCGCGGAGCTTAACGACCCGGGGGACACGGCTCAATAAAGGTGCCAGGGGGATGGTCAGCGCGAGGTCAGCACCGCGAGTGCGGCGGGGTCGGCCCGGGCCGGCCCCGCAAACCCTGGATGCGACAGGTCACTTGAGCAGCGAGCGCAGCATCCAGGCGGTCTTCTCGTGCTCCTTGAGCCGGCCGGTGAGCATGTCCGCGGTGCCCTCGTCGCCACCGTCCTGGGCGACCCGGATGGCGCCACGGGCGGTATGGGCGGCCACTTCGTGGCCTTCGACGAGCTGCCCGACCATCGCCTTCCAGTCCGGCACGCCGGCCTCCTCACGGATCGAGGTGAGCTTGGCGAACTGGCTGTAGGAGCCCGGTGCGAACACGTCCAGCGTGCGGATGCGCTCGGCGATCTCGTCGGCGGCCAGCCACAGTTCGTTGTACTGGGTCTCGAACATGGCATGCAGGCTGTTGAACTGCGGGCCGGTGACGTTCCAGTGGAAACTGTGGGTCTTCAGGTACAGCGAATAGGTGTCCGCAAGCAGCTTGGAGAGCTGCTCGGCAATGGTCTGGCGATCCTGCAGGGCGATGCCGATGTCGGCCATGGGAAGTCCCTCCGTCGTGGGTACCGCTCCAAGGTATCGGCTGCCGTCGTTACGGTGAAATGAATCCTTCCGATGGGGCCCATAGCCTGCGGCTATCATGTGCGGTCCGATGAACGACTCGCCGCCCGCCACACCGCCCGAAGCCCGCCTGCGTGCCCTGCGCGACGCGCTTGCGACTGTTTCCAGCCGCGACTTCGGCCGCCTGCTGGGACGCTGGCGCGGGCTCGCGCGCCAGCCGGATGCGCGCAAGCTCGAGGCGCTGGCGTCCGACATCGCCGCTTCGGCGGCGCGGCGGCAGGCGCGCATGCAGTCCAAGCCGGCGATCCGCCTGGACGAGTCGCTGCCGATCAGCGCTCGCGCGGACGAGATCGTCGAACTGATCCGCACGCACCAGGTGGTGGTCATCGCCGGCGAGACCGGCTCGGGCAAGACCACCCAGCTACCCAAGCTGTGCCTGGCCGCCGGCCGCGGCGAGGCGGGCATGATCGGCTGCACCCAGCCGCGCCGCCTGGCCGCCCGCTCGGTGGCAAGGCGCGTGGCCGAGGAGCTGGGCACCGCGCTGGGCGAGCAGGTCGGCTTCCAGGTGCGCTTCACCGACCAGGTGTCCGAGCGCACGCTGGTCAAGTTCATGACCGACGGCATCCTGCTGGCCGAGACCCAGGGCGACCCGTGGCTGTCGGCCTACGACACGATCATCATCGACGAGGCGCACGAGCGCAGCCTCAACATCGACTTCCTGCTCGGCTACCTCAAGCGTCTTGCTTCGAGGCGGCCGGAGCTGAAGATCATCGTCACCTCGGCGACGATCGACACCGCGCGGTTCGCCGAACATTTCAATGACGCCCCGGTGGTCGCCGTCGAGGGCCGGGCCTACCCGGTCGAAGTGCGCTGGCGTCCGGCGGACGCGGTGGCGACAAGCGCCGTGCGCGACCGTGGCCCCCGCGCGCGCGACACGTCCGACCGCATCCAGCAGGGCAGCGCCGAACACGTCGGGCTCGTGCTCGACGAAATCATGGCCGACCGCAGCCTCGGCGGCGGTCCGGGCGACGTGCTGGTGTTCCTCCCCGGCGAACGCGAGATCCGCGACGCGCACCTGCTGCTCTCGCGCCGCCAGTACCGCGAGACCGAAGTCCTGCCGCTGTACGCGCGCCTGTCGGCCGCCGACCAGGACCGCGTCTTCAAGCCCGGCCCGAAGCGGCGCATCGTGCTGGCCACCAACGTGGCCGAGACCTCGCTGACCGTGCCGCGCATCCGCTACGTGGTCGACACCGGCAGCGCGCGGGTGATGCGCTACAGCCAGCGCAGCCAGCTCGAGCGCCTGCACGTCGAGACGGTCTCGCAGGCCGCCGCCGACCAGCGCAAGGGTCGCTGCGGGCGCATCGGTCCGGGCATCTGCTACCGGCTCTACGACGAGGCCGATTTCGACAGCCGGGCGCAGTACACCGACCCCGAGCTGCTGCGCTCCTCGCTGGCCAACGTCATCCTGCGGATGCTGTCGCTCAAGCTGGGCGAGGTCGAGGACTTCCCGTTCCTGGAGGCGCCCGATCCGCGCATGGTGGCCGACGGCTATCGCCGGCTTGCCGAGATTTCCGCGATCGACGAGCGTCGCCACTTGACCGCGATCGGCCGCCAGCTGGCGCGCCTGCCGATCGACGTGCAGCTGGCGCGCATGCTGGTCGAAGCGCAGGAGCGCCACGCCTTGCGCGAGCTGCTGGTGATCGTGTCGTTCCTGTCGATCCAGGACCCGCGCGAGCGGCCGGCCGACGCGCGGCAGCAGGCGGATGCGGCGCACGCGGCGTTTGCCGATCCGAAGTCCGATTTCGTCGGCGTGCTCAATCTCTGGCGCGAGTACACCCGCGCGCACGAAGAGCTGACCCAGTCGAAGCTGCGCGACTGGTGCGGACGGCACTTCCTTTCGTTCCTGCGCATGCGCGAGTGGCGCGAGCTGCACCGGCAGTTGTTGCTGGTGGTGGCGGAGCTGGGGTGGAAGCTCGATGCCGGCGCAACGCCCGCTCCCGTTCCCCGGTCCTTTATCAAGGATGGGGGAAAGGGACGGGATGAGGGGACGCCCTCGCAAAAGGGTCCGGCTCGCGCTTCGCGCAGCGACGCGCAGGGCGCGCGCCGCGCCAGGAAGGTTTCCCGCGAGTCCCCGCCCCTCACCCCGACCCTCTCCCCGGAGGGAAGAGGGAGCGAGGTGGAGGCGAGCCCCGAGCTTTACGAAGCCATCCACCGTTCGCTGCTTGCCGGCCTGCCCACGCAGGTGGGCCACAAGGACGAGAAGGGCGTCTATCGCTCCACCCGCGAGCGTCGCTTCCAGGTCTTCCCCGGCTCGGCGCTGGGCAAGAGTCCGCCGGCGTGGGTCTTCGCCGCGCAGATCCTGGATGTCGGCGGGCGCGTGTGGGGCATGAGCTGCGCGCGCGTGGAGCCGGCCTGGATCGAGGAGCAGGCCGCGCACCTGGTGAAGGCCAGCTGCCGCGACGCGCACTGGTCGCGCAAGCGCGGCACGGTGGTCGCCTACGAGCAGGTCAGCCTGTTCGGGCTGACCCTGGTCGAGCGCCGCCCGGTCACCTTCCAGAAGCAGGACCCGGCGCTGGCCCACGCAATCTTCCTGCGCGAGGCGCTGGCGCGCGGAGAGCTCGACGCGCGCGCCGATTTCGTCCGCGCCAATCAGCGCGTGCTCGCCCAGGCGCACGAGATCGAGGCCAAGCAGCGCCGCGAGGGCCTGGTCCGCGGCGAAGAGGAACTGGCCGGATTCTTCGAGGGCAAGCTGCCCGCGGACATCGCCGGCACGCGCGCGCTCGATGCCTGGTACAGCCGCGCACGTCCCGCCGAGCAAGCCGCGCTGCGCTGGTCGCTGGACGAAGTGATGGCCGGTGGCGCCGGCCTCGACCCGAAGGCTTTCCCCGCCACGCTGGACATTCCGCCGCAGCGCTACCGGCTCGAATACCGCTTCGTTCCGGGCGACGAGGCCGATGGCGTCACGCTGCATCTGCCGCTGGCGATGCTTAATGCGCTGCCGGCCGCACGTTGCGAATGGCTGGTACCGGGCCTGCTCGCCGACAAGGCGGCCGAACTGATCCGCGGGCTGCCCAAGGCGTTGCGGCGCAACTTCGTGCCGGCGCCGGATTTCGCGCGTGCCTTCGTCGAGGCCGAGGCGCCGCGCGACCAGCCGCTGGTGCAGGCGCTCGCCGGATTCCTCAAGCGCACCACCGGGGTGGATGCGCCGCCGGGAGAATTCGCCGGGGTCGAACTGCCGCCGCACCTGCGCATGCGCTTCCGCCTGCACGATGAGCACGGCAGGACGCTGGCCGCCGGTCGCGACCTCGCCGCCATGCGTGCGCACTGGGAAGGCCAGGCGCGCGAGGCCTTCTCGCGCAAGACCGACGTGGAGCTGACCCGCGAGGACGTGAGCCGCTGGGACTTCGAGGAGATCCCGGCCCAGGTCCGATCCGAGGGCGGCCTGACCGCTTTCCCGGCGCTCGTCGATCTCGGCGAGACGGTGGCGCTGCGTGTGTTCGAACGCCACGACGAGGCGCGTGCGGCGCACCTGAAGGGCGTCGAGCGGCTGCTGCGCAACGCGCTGGCGAGCGAGATGAAACAGGCTCGCCGGCGCCTGCCGATCGCCAATGCACTGTCGCTCAAGTACGCGCCTCTGGGCAGCGTCGAGTCGCTGCGCGAGGACCTGGTGGAGGGCGGCTTCGACGACCTGCTGCGACGGCACGAGCTCGACGCGCGCACCGCGGGCGAGTTCGAGGCCTTGCGCGCGAGCCTTGCGCGCGAGCTGTTCGGCGCCGCGATCGAGCGTCTCAAGCTGGTCGAGCCGATCATCGAGGCGCAGGCCGAGCTGAAACCCTGGCTGGAGCCGCCGCTGATCGGCTTCGCCCGCGCCAGCTACGACGACCTGCGCGAGCAGCTCGACGCGCTGCTGGTGCCCGGCTTCGCGCGCGACCTGCCGACCGCGCGCCTGGCACATTACCCGCGTTACCTGAAGGCCATGCGCCTGCGCGCCGAACGCCTGCGCCAGGATCCGGCCAGGGACCAGCAGCGCATGCTGCAGGTGCTGCCCTACTGGCGCGACTACCTCAGGCACCGCGCCGGGGACGCAGCGAACCTCGAGGAACTGCGCTGGCTGATCGAGGAATGGCGCGTGTCGCTGTTCGCCCAGGAACTGAAGACAGCCGAACCGGTCTCGGCCAAGCGCCTGGCGCGGGCGCTGGAGGCACTTTCCTGACCCTTGGCGCTGCCCACGCGCCGGCGGCTACGGCATCGCCCTAGCGCACGCGCTCGGCGTGCACGCTGCCGTTGCAGCCCTCGACATACAGCAGCCAGCCGCCAATCATGCTGGGCCTGACCTTCACGGCGGCATGGTTGCTCGAGTTGCACTGGACAGCGTCCGAGCCGATCTGCTTCCACTGCTGGCCGTTGTCCAGGGTCACCACGTTGTGCCCGTTCCAGCCCTGGAACTCCCCGCTGAGATGGGACTCGATCAGCTTGCGCTTGTGCGCATCGGTGTAGAACACCGGCTTGCCGCTGGCATCGACCACGCGCGTGGTCGGCTTGTCGTGCGCGCGCAGCCAGCCATCCAGCGCCTGCAGTTGCTCCGGCGAGAGCCGGTCCAGCCCCGCTGCCTTGAACTCGGCCGCCGTCATGCGCTGGCTCAGTGGCTTGTAGTCCTGCGCGCGGGTCAGCGAGGGCACCGCCAATAGGACGATCAACAGGGACAGGCTGGACAGGCGCATGGACGATCCTCGCGGGCGACGGTAGCGGCCGAGCATATGGGCACGGCCGCTCGCGCGCCAGAGCGTTGTTGCCATCTGGCCCGGGTTGCAGCGTATGCGTGCCCGGCAGTATCCCGCGCCGACCGGGCCGGTCGCCGAGCGCACGGGGGCGGGCCGTCCTAGAATGGTCCCGACGCACCTCTCCCGCCATGTCCCTGCCCGATTCCTCCCCTGCCTTGCGCGCCCGATCGCTTTCATTGCGGGCAAACGCCCCGCCCCCGCTGGCCGAGGCGCTGGCGGCCTGCGCCGCGCATGGGCTGGATGAGGCGCGGTGCGCCGACGTGCTCGACCTGCTCGCCATGCTCGGCTGCGATGCGCAGACCCAGGCCGCAGCGATGTGGTTCGAGCTGGCCCGGCGCGATCCGCAAGCCTGGGCGGCCCGCGCCGGCAGCCTGCCGGCGGAGCTGAAGCGGCTGGTCGAGGGCCAGCTGGCGGCGGAGAAGGTGTGGACGCTGCACGCGCTGCGCGAGAGCGGCACCCACGAAGGCCTGCGCCGCCTGCTGCTGGCGATCATCCGTGACCTGCGCGTGGTGTTCGTGCTGCTCGCCCGTCAGCTGGCGAAGATGCGCGGTGCGATGGCCCTGCCCGAGGCCGAGCGCGTGGCACTGGCCCGGCTTACCCGCGACATCCACGCGCCGCTGGCCAACCGGCTGGGCATCTGGCAGCTCAAGTGGGAGCTGGAGGACCTGGCCTTCCGCTACCTGCAGCCGGACACCTACAAGCGCATCGCGCGCCTGCTGGACGAGCGCCGGGCCGACCGCGAGGCGTTCATCGCCCAGGTGCTGGCCGAGCTCGGCGTGGCGCTCCGGGCTGCCGGCATCGAGGCGGACCTCGCCGGTCGGCCCAAGCACATCTATTCGATCTGGAAGAAGATGCATCGCAAGGGGTTGGAGTTCTCCGACCTGTACGACATCCGCGCGGTGCGCATTCTGGTCGACAGCGTGGCCGACTGCTACGCGGCGCTGGGCGTGGTGCACGCGCAGTGGCAGCACCTGCCGCGCGAGTTCGACGACTACCTGGCCCGCCCCAAGGGCAATGGCTACCGCTCGCTGCACACCGCGGTGATCGGCCCGCAGGGGAAGACGCTGGAAGTGCAGATCCGCACCCACGCCATGCACCGCGACAACGAGCTGGGCGTCGCCGCGCACTGGCGCTACAAGGAAGGCGGCGGCGCCGATGCCGAGTTCGAGGCCAAGATCGCCTGGATGCGCAAGCTGCTCGAGCCGCGCGCGGACGAGGACGTGGCGGCCGGGCTGCGCACCGAGCTGGTGGAGGACCGCGTCTACCTGCTCACGCCCAAGGGCGAGGTGTTCGACCTGCCGCATGGCGCCACGGTGCTCGACTTCGCCTACTACGTGCACACCGAGGTCGGTCACCGCTGCCGCGGTGCCAAGGTCAACGGGCGGATCGTGCCGCTCACGCACCAGCCGCGCAGTGGCGACCGGGTCGAGATCGTCACGGCGAAGAACGCCGAGCCGAGCCGCGACTGGCTCTCGCCGCACCACGGCTACCTGAACACCAGCCGCGCGCGCGAGAAGGCGCGCTCGTGGTTCCGCCGGATCGCCTTCGACGCCAACCTCGCCGCCGGCCGTAGCCTGCTCGAGCGCGAGCTGAAGCGACTGGCGCTGCCCCACGCGGACCTCTCCAGGCTGCCGGCGCATTTCCACCTGAAGAGCCACGAGGAGTTGCTGGTCGCGCTCGCCCTTGGCGAGGTCAGCGCGGGCCAGATCGCACGTGTACTGCAGGAAGCGGCGCATCCGGTCGAGCCCGCGCCGCTGCCGGCGCAGCCGGTTGCGCGCCATGCCGCGCCGGACCATGGCGCGTTGCGCATCGAGGGCGTCGGCAACCTGCTCACCGTGCTGGCGCGTTGCTGCCAGCCGCTGCCCGGCGACCCGGTGCGCGGCTTCATCACCAAGGGCCGCGGCGTCTCGGTTCACCGCGCCGACTGCGCCAGCCTGGCGCGGCTGGCGCGGCGCGATCCGGACCGCGTGATCGAGGTCGAGTGGGGACACGCGACCGCGCAGTCCTACCAGGTCGACGTCGAACTGCGCGGCTTCGACCGCAAGGGCCTGCAGAAGGACGTCACCAACCTGATCAGCAACGTCGGCACGCCGATCGTGGCGTCCTCCAGCCGCCTGGAAGGCCGCACCGGCGAGGTCGAGATGCGCTTCACTCTGCGCGTGCGGGACTTCGAGCAGCTCTCGTCCCTGCTCGGCAAGCTGGTGGCGCTGCCCAACGTGGTGGAAGCGCGGCGCGTCGGCGCAAGCTGAATGCGTGCGCTTCACCGCCGGGCGCGTGAAGTGGGCGATGCTAAGCTGAATGCCTTGCCAGGACAGCGACGAGCATGAGCGGACGCAGAGACCAAGACAGCCGGGACGGGCGCGCCGAACCCACGCTGGGCGATCTGGGCGACCTGGACGCGCCGCGCCCGCGCGCGGACGATCCGGACGACCGCCTGCCGCCGATCTCCTTCCACACGCCGCGGCGCGCGCCACCGGCGCACCACCGGCGCGTGCGCCTGCGCACCTGGCACGTGGTGCTGGTGGTCGTCGTGCTGGCGCTGGTGGCCGGTGCGTGGACCCTGCGCGAATACCAGAACAGCCTGCGCGACATGGTGCCGCGCACGGAACTAAACGACGTGCTGAGCCGCGCCGACAAGGCCCTGCAGGAGGGCCGCCTGGATGCCACCGACGGCAGCAGCGCGCGTGAGCTTTACCAGGCCGCGCGCGCGCTCGAGCCGGACAACGACCGTGCCCGCGAAGGCCTGCACCAGGTCGGCATGGCCGAGCTTTCGCGCGCCGACGCCGCCTACCGCACCGGCCACCTCGACGACGCCCAGCGCGAGCTGGCGGTCGCCCGCGAGCTGCTCGGCGGCGGCAGCGACGTCGACCGGCTCGATCGGCTGATCAGACAGGCGCGCGGCGCCGCGCAGCCGGCCGACGACCTGGTCGCACGCGCGCAACAGGCGCTCGGCGCCGGCAAGCTCACCGGCAAGGACGGCGCCGGCGCGCTGTACCAGCAGGTGCTCGCGGCGGACCCGGGCAATGCGGTGGCCAAGCACGGCCTTGACCAGGTCGGCGCGGCCCTGGCCACGCAGGCGCGCAATGCGCTCGCCCGCCACGACATCACCGCGGCTGCCACCGGCGTCGACCAGCTCGCCGCCTTGTTGCCCAGCTATGGCGACCTGCCGGCGCTGCGCGCGGCCCTCGCGCAGGCGCAGCAGCAGGACAACGGCGCGCTGCTTCAGGCGCTCTCGCAGGGCCAGCAGGCGTTGCGCGAGGGCCGCATCGCGGGGCAGGGCGATGACACGGCGCTGGCGTATTTCCGCGCCGCGCTCAAGCTGGATCCGGAGAACGCGCAGGCCCGCGCGGGGCTCGGCCAGGTCGCCCAGGCGCTGGTGGTGCAGGCCAATGCGGCACTCGATGCCGACGACACGGCGGGGGCGTCGAGCCGGCTCGACCAGGCCGAGGCGCTGGCGCCCAAGTCGGCCGACCTGGCCGCCGCGCGCGCGCGGCTGAATGCCACGGCCGCGCAGGCCAGCGCGCCGCCGCCGAAGGCCAAACCGGCGCAGCCCGTGCCGGAGGCCGAGCCACCGCCGCCGCCTCCTCCGCAACTCACCGCCGATCAGGTCGAGCAGGTCGCTGAGCTGGTGCGCCGCGCGCGCACGGCCGCCACGCAGGGCCACATCATGCTGCCGCCGGGCGACAGCGCGTACGATCTCTATCGCAATGCGCTGGCGATCGACGGCAACAACCAGGCCGCGCTGCAGGGGCTGGAAGACCTGCCCAACCTGGTGATGCAGCTGTTCAACCAGTCGCTCGCGAACGGCGACCTGGGCAAGGCCGGGGAGCTGCTCGGGGCGCTGGGAGACCTTTCGCCCGGCGACTCGAACGCGGGCGTGCTGCGCGAGCGGCTGGTCGATGCCTGGCTGGATCAGGCCGAGCAGCAGCTGGATCGTGGCGACCGCGCGAATGCCGCGCAGTCGATCGACCAGGCCCGCCGGCTCGCGCCTTACTCGGCACGCGTGGGCGAGCTTTCGCGACGCCTGCAATCCGGCCGCTGAGCGGGCGCCGCATGACCGTCGTGGTGTTCGGGGCCAGCGGCCAGATCGGCCATTTCCTGCTGCCCCGCCTGCGCGGGCGCGGCGCGCCGGTGATCGCGGTCAGCCGCCAGCCGCATGCCGACAGCGAGGGCGTGCGCTGGATGCTGGGCGGCCTGCCGGACCGGGTGCCCGCGCTGCCGCCCGTCGCCGCCATCGTCAGCTACGGACCGCTGCAGGCTTTCGCGCACTGGCTCACCGCGGCGGCGCCGGCCGGGTCGCCGCGCATCGTCGCCACCAGTTCGATGAGCGCACAGAGCAAGCTCGACTCGGAGGTGCCGGCCGAGCGCGCCGTCGCGCGCCAACTGCAGCAGGGCGAGGTGGACCTGGCCGCCGCCTGTGCCGCGCTCGGCTGCGAGTGGACGGTACTGCGCCCGACCTTGATCTACGGCGCCGCTCGCGACAAGAGCCTGACCCCGCTGGCGCGGCGCGCCATGCGCACCCGCGTCTTCCCCCGGCCCGCCGGCCGTGGCCTGCGCCAGCCGGTGCATGCCGACGACATCGCGCAGGCCACGCTGGCCGCGATCGACCGGCCCGCCAACCGTGTGCTGATGCTCGGCGGCGGCGAGCGGCTGCCGGCGGGCGAGATGTTCGCCCGCGTCCAGCGCAGCCTGCCGATGGCCACGCTGCCGGTGCCGGTGCCCGCATGGCTGCTGCGGGGAGCACGCCACGTGCTGCCCACCCTGCGGGGTCCACTGGCACGCCTGGAGGCGGACCTGGTCGCCGACAACGGCGAGCTGGAACGACTGCTCGGTATCCATCCGCGCCCGTTCCGGCCCGACCCGGCGTGCTGGATCGCCGACGGCCCGTCCTAGGCATCCGCGCGCAGGCGCGTCTCCTGCCGGCACCGCCCGCAATCGGGACGACAGCGGGGCGGGGCGGCCGGTTGCCCGGGTAATGCCACGAACCTGCCCGGCGTGCGCCATGCCGTGCCCTGCGCGTTCAGATGCGCGCCGGGTGGGACGCCCTATCATCGGGGTTACCTTGGATCCAGGTCTCCCGCCTTGGCATTGATTTCTCGCATGGGCGCGTTCGCGCGCCGCAGCTGGCGTTGGCTGCGCATTCCGTTCTGGGTCGCGCTCGGCCTCGGCCTGGGCTTCGTGCTGCCTTACACGCTGATCCTCAACAAGCGCGTGCAGGACCGTTTCAACGACCTGGTGTTCGCCGTGCCCACGCGCGTCTATGCACGCCCGCTGGCGCTGGCGCCCGGCGTGCCGATGTCGCCCTCGGCGCTGGAGCTGGAGCTGACTTTTGCCGGCTACACCCACGACGGTGCCGGCAAGGTGCCGGGCACCTGGACGCGCAACGGCAGCCGCTACGTGATTTCCTCGCGCGGCTACGCCGGCCCGGATGGCGGCGAGCTGCCCAAGCGCATCCGCGTCACGCTCGGCCGCGGCCAGGTCGAGGCGCTGGCCGAGGCGTCAGGTGGCGCACCGGTCAAGCTCGCCCACCTCGATCCGGCCCGCATCGCCACGGTGTACGGCGCGCAGCAGGAAGAACGCCGGATCGTGCGCCTGGCCGACGTGCCGCCGCTGCTGGTCACCGGCCTGCAGGCGGTCGAGGACCGCGACTTCAAGCACCACATCGGACTCGATTTCTCCGCCATCCTGCGTGCCGCCTTCGCCAACCTGCGCGCCGGCCACACCGTGCAGGGCGGCTCCACGCTGACCCAGCAGCTGGTGCGCAACCTGTTCCTGGACCGCAGCCAGAACCTGGTGCGCAAGTTCAACGAGGCGCTGCTCTCGCTGCTGATCGAGGCGCACTACTCCAAGGACCGCATCCTGGAGGCCTACATCAACGAGGTCTTCCTCGGCCAGCAGGGCAGCCAGGCCGTGCACGGCTTCGCCGCGGGCGCGGAGTTCTACTTCGGGCGCCGGCTCGAGGACCTCAGGCCGCAGGAGATCGCGCTGCTGGTCGGCATGGTCAAGGGTCCGAGCTACTACGACCCGCGGCGGTTCCCGAAGCGCGCACTCCAGCGCCGCAACCTGGTGCTGAAGGAGTTCTACGACACCGGCCTGCTCGACGCGGGCAAGGTCAACGCGGCGCAGGCCGCACCGCTGGACATCGCGCCCAACGCGCAGTTGCCGCACAACCGCTTCCCCGCATTCATGCAGCTGGTGCGCGCGCAGATCACCAACGACTTCGACGACGACACGCTGCGCAAGGGCAACCTGTCGATCTTCACCACGCTCGACCCGGCCGCACAGCTGTATGCCGAGCAGGCGGTCACCCGCTCGCTCGAGGGCATGGGCAAGCGCGGCGACAAGGTGCAGGCGGCCGGTGTGGTCACCGACACCGCCACCGGCAGCGTGCTGGCGGTGGTCGGCAGCAAGATTCCCGGCGACCCCGGCTTCAACCGCGCGCTGGACGCGCGGCGGCCGATCGGTTCGCTGGTCAAGCCCTTCGTCTACCTGGTCGCGCTGGCCGACCCGGCGCAGTGGAACCTGGGCACGCCGCTGGACGATTCCCCGATCATGCTGCGCCAGCCCAATGGCAAGACCTGGATGCCGCGCAACGACGACAACCAGTCGCACGGCTTCGTGCCGATGGTCGACGCGCTGGCCCATTCGTGGAACCTGGCCACGATCCACCTGGGCCTGGCGGTCGGCGTGGAGCGGGTCAAGGCGTTCCTCGAATCGTTCGGCTTCACCGGAATCAATCCCAGCCCCTCGATGCTGATCGGCGCGGTCGACCTGTCGCCCTTCCAGGTCGCCCAGATGTACCAGTACCTCGCCGCCGACGGCCACGCGCTGCCGTTGCTGGCGGTGCGCGGCGTGGTCGATGGCAGCGGCCACACCGTCAAGCGCTACGAGGTCGAGGGCGGCAAGGGCGAGTACCAGGAGGCGGTGCGGCTGGTCACCTGGGCGATGCAGCAGGTGGCCGAGTACGGCACCGCGCACAGCCTGGGCGATTCCTCGCTGGCCTGGCTCAACGCCGCCGGCAAGACCGGCACCAGCAACGACATGCGCGACAGCTGGTTCGCCGGTTTCACCGCCGATCGCCTGGCGGTGTTCTGGATGGGTCGCGACGACAACAAGCCGACCGGCCTGTTCGGCGCCACCGGCGGCCTGCGCGCCTGGCAGGACCTGTTCCGCCACCTGCCGACCCGGCCGCTTTCGGCGCAGCCGGGCGAGGGCCTGGAAATGGCCTGGATCAACCCGGTCGACGGCAAGCCCACGCAACCCGAATGCGAGGGCGCGCGGCAGTTCCCGGTCGTCGCCGGCTCGCTTTCGCCCGACGCCGAGGGCTGCTTCTGGCAACGCATCGGTGACTTCTTCGGCGGTGACGGCCAGGCGCCGGCGCCGGCGTCCTCCACGCTTCCCTAGAGACTTTCGATGTCTTTCGCTTCGCGCCTTCGCCCCGGCCCCGCCCTCTGCGCCACGCTGCTGCTCGCCGGCTGCGTCGAGGCGCCGCCCCAGGCGCCCAGGCCCGTCCTTCCAGCCCGCGACATGGTCGCCGCCATCCGCGCCGCCGGCGCGCGCGAGCAATCGGTGATCGACGTGGCACCGCTGCGCGATCCGGGCGTCTCCGCGCTGGAGGACGCCGCGCGCGCCGACGAGCGGGCCGGCCGCTTTGCCGAGGCGGCCGCCAAGCTCGACCAGGCGCTCGAGCTCAACCCCGAGTCACCCGACCTGCTGCAGGATCGCGCCGAAGTCGCCATCCGCCTCCACGATTTCGCCGCCGCCGAGCGGCTCGCACGGCATTCCTGGTCGCTCGGTCCCCAACTCGGGCCGCTGTGCGCACGTAACTGGCAGACGGTGGTCGAGATGCGCGAGCAGGCCGGCGACCAGGCCGGCGCCAGCGCCGCCCGCAAGGGCGTGCAGGACTGTCACAAGGAAGGCGTGCCCCGCTACTGAGCGCCTCGCGCCCGCCGGGAAGGCGGGCGGGGCCGGTCAGGCCGACTGGTAGAACGCTTCGTGGGCGGCCTGGTCCGCCAGGATCTGCGCCCACTGCCCGTGCGCATTCCTGCGCGGCATGACCGCCAACACCGGCTCGTACGCCAGAGGCTTGAGCACATCAGGCCGCGTGCGTGCTCCGTCGGGCCGATGGAGGGCGGACGGATCCGCCGTGGTTTTCCTCAGATTGACCGCTTCGCCGTGATTGACCAGCAGCGAGCCGACCATGTCGGGATGGTGCGCGCAGACCCGCACGTTGAGGAAGCTCGATACCTGGAACGCGAGCGGGCCTTCCAGGTTCGCCAGCTGACGTTGCTGGCGGTGGGCCAGGCCGAGCGCCTGCGGTGCGACATGGGTGCCCATGCGCAGTGCCCGGGCCTGGGCGTGTGCGGCTTCCACGTCGTAGGCGCGTCCGGCCGGCGCGATGGCGAAAAGGTCGTAGTCGCCATGCACGTAGCGTGGCCGGAACAGCCCGCTTTCGACCAGCGCCAGACAACCGTAATGCGGGTGGTCGGGGTTGGTCTGCACCATGTAGGGCGTGGGGCAGCGGCTGGGTGCGTGCCGGTCGTCCAGCCCCAGGCGGTCGGCCGGCTCGGTGATCAGGTGGCGGCTTTCCATCCAGTATTTCCGGGCGTCGACCAGGCGCGAGGACGAGAACGCGTCCGGCCGCAGCCACGGTGAACAGACCAGGCCGGCGACCGGGTGGTCCTTTGCATCGGCGGTCTTGGCCTTCAGGTCGCCGCGCTTGCCGGTGTAGCCCGGCTTGCCCATCCAGCGGATCGAGGCTTTGCCGGTCTTGCGTACGAGGATGTGGCAGCGGTACTTCGCCGCCGCTTCGACAAACAGCATGAAGTGCGCCGGATGGACGTATTCGTGGAACGACGGATCGGCGAACATGCGGTGGCCCTCCCTTGGCTTCGCGATGATGGGGCGCACGGATGACCGTGGCATACCGCGGTTTCCCGCCCCCCGAGGCGTCTGCGCTCCGCGGCCGCGCGCTTGCCGGCAGGGCTGACCCGTGTGGCGCTTTTTAGCACGAGCCGGGAGACATCGCGATCTGCCGCGAACACCGGCACGTAGACCAGCCGCGGCACGCCGGCACAAGTGCACTTGCCAGTGCACCCGCCCGGCGGCTCGGCGATACTTGCATGATGACCGATCCCGACGACATCGGCGCGCTGCTCGGCGCCGACGGCCCGTTTGCCCGCGAGCTTCCCAACTTCGCCCCGCGCTTGGCACAGCAGGCGATGGCGCGTTCGGTCGCGGACGCGATCGCGAACCGCGACACATTGATCGCCGAGGCCGGTACCGGTACCGGCAAGACGTACGCCTATCTGGTGCCTGCGCTGCTTTCGGGCGAGCGGGTGATCGTCTCCACCGGCACCAAGGCGCTGCAGGACCAGCTCTATTTCCGCGACCTGCCGAAGGTGCGCGCCGTGCTCGGCACGCGCGGCAAGACCGCGCTGCTCAAGGGACGCGCCAATTACCTGTGCCTGTACCGGCTCGACCAGACCGTGCGCGACGGCGGCGCCTTCGAGCGCACCGAAGCATCGCAGCTGGCGGCCATCCGCGCCTGGTCGGCGCGTACCCGCGCGGGCGACCGCATGGAGCTGGCCGAGGTGCCCGAGGAATCGCCACTGTGGCCGCGGGTCACCTCGACGCCGGAGAACTGCCTCGGCGTGGAGTGCCCGTTCTTCGACGACTGCCACGTGGTGAAGGCGCGGCGCGAAGCGCTTGAAGCGGACCTGGTGGTGGTCAACCACCACCTGCTGTTCGCCGACTTGGCGCTGAAGCAGGAAGGCTTCGGCGAGATCCTGCCTGGCGCCGGCGCCTTCATCCTGGACGAGGCGCACCAGGTGCCGGAACTGGCCGGGCAGTTCTTCTCGCAAAGCGTGAGTGCGCGCCAGCTCGCCGACCTCGCCGCCGACGCCCTGCGCGAGTGCAACGGCGTCACCGGCGCCATCGGCCTGTTGCTGGAACCGGCCGAGGCAATGCAGGGCGCGCTGCGCCGCCTGCGCCTGGCCATGGATGCGCTGCCCACGCGCGGCCCGTTCCTGCAACTGGACGCGCTGGCCACCGTGCACGAAGGTCTGAGGGACCTCGACGAGCTGCTTGCAGCCTTCACCGATCTGCTCGCCTCGCAGGCCGAGCGGTCACGCGGCCTGGCCAACGTACACGAGCGCGCCGCCGCACTCACCGGGCGGCTGGAGCGCATCATCGAGGGCGCTGGCGAGAGGGACGTGCGCTGGTACGAGCTGTTCCCGCGCGGCTTCGCCCTGCACGCCACACCACTGGATCTCGCCGCGCCGCTGCGCGCCATGCGCGAGCGCACCCAGGCTGCCTGGATCCACACCTCGGCCACGCTCTCGGTGGCCGGCAGCTTCGACCACTTCGCCCGCCAGCTCGGCCTGGACGATCCGCAGACCCTGCACTTGGACAGTCCGTTCGACTACGGCCACCAGGCGCTGTGCTACCTGCCCGCGGGCCTGCCCGATCCGAACATGCTCGACAAGAGCGGACGCGACCACACCGAGTGCGTGATCGAGGCCGCGCTGCCGGTGCTGGAGGCCTCCCACGGCCGCGCCTTCCTGCTGTTCACCTCGCATCGCGCGCTGCGCCGCGCCGCCGAGCTGCTGGCCGACCGCGTGGCGTGGCCGCTGTTCGTCCAGGGCAGCGCGCCGCGCCACCAGTTGCTGGAGGACTTCCGCGCCAGCGGTCACGGCGTGCTGCTCGGCGCGGCCAGTTTCTGGGAAGGCGTGGACGTGGCCGGCGAGGCGCTGAGCGTGGTGGTGATCGACAAGCTGCCGTTCGCGGCGCCCGATGACCCGGTGCTGCAGGCGCGGCTGGATGCGTTGGAGCAGGCGGGGGTCAACCCGTTCATGGGCTGGCAGGTGCCCGCGGCGGCGATCGCGCTGAAACAGGGCGCCGGCCGCCTGATCCGCGATGTGCACGACCGCGGCGTGCTGATGCTGTGCGACCCTCGCCTGACCACCAAGGGCTACGGCCGCCTGTTCCTCGCCAGCCTGCCGCCGATGCCGCGCACGCGGGAGCTGGCAGACGTGCAGGCGTTCTTCGACGGCACGGAACTGTCGATGGCCGGCTGAGGCCGCCGCGCCCGCCCCGGCAGGGGCGTCGTCGGGCGCGCCGCCGACGTCCCGGCAAGGCCCGGGGCGCCGCAGGGTGCTCCTGCGCGGGCAGGGACAAACGTACCGGTGGCCCCGGCCGTGCCGGCGGCGCACTATGTGCCCGCCGCTCGAGACGGCGCACCCGTGGTCGTCGGCGGACGAGGGAACAGGCATGGCCAAAGTCATCGGATTGGGTGGCATCTTCTTCAAATCGCGCGATCCGGCCGCGCTGGCCGCGTGGTACGCGCGCCACCTCGGGCTCGAGCCGGAAGAGTGGGGCGGCGTGCGCTTCCAGGAAGACGCGTCACGCCCGGGCTACGTCGTGTGGTCGCCGTTTCCTGCCGACACCACGTACTTCGAGCCGGGACAACAGGCGTTCATGATCAACTTTCGCGTCGACGATCTGGCTGGCCTGCTGCAGCAGCTGCGGGCCGAAGGCGTGGAGGTCGACGAACGCACGGAACAGAGCGAGTACGGCGCGTTCGGCTGGGTCATGGACCCGGAAGGCAACCGCGTCGAACTCTGGCAGCCCCCGGCCTAGCCGGCGCCGCTCCGGGGTGGCGCTGGCGCACCCGGGCGCGCGTGCACCCGGCAAGGTCGCGCATGCCCGCGACCGGCCTGGGCCGCACCGGAGGGTGGCGCGTAGCGGCCGGACCCGCATCACCCTGCGTCCCCGACCGGGTCGCTAGTCTGGGCCGCGTGATCCGGGCGGAGGCTTTGCGATGAAGTGGGAAACGCGGTTGCGGCAGCTCAGTGTGCCCCAGCGGCTGGGACTCTTCCTGGTCCTGGTGCTGACGCCGCTGGTCGCACTGAGCGTGGTCAGCGTGGCAGTGCTCAACGAGCAGGAGATGGCCTTCAGCGACTCGGTGGAAGAGTCGGTGACCATGCTGCTGCCGCTGGGCACGCTCGAGCATTACCTGCAGCGCGCGCTGGTCGACGAACTGGAAGAGCAGTCCGGGCAGTCCTCGCCGAACTTCGCGGCGCTGGCCGACACCATCGACAGGAACTTCGCCAGCATCGAGTCCGTCGACCCCGGCACGGCCATCGCGCCGGA
>NZ_DASSES010000140.1:0-15886 GCF_035695185.1 Frateuria sp. | reverse complement strand
CATGTTCCGTGTGCAGCTGGAAAACGGGCACGTGATCACCGCCCACATTTCCGGCCGCATGCGCAAGCACTACATCCGCATCCTCACGGGCGACAAGGTCAAGGTCGAGATGACTCCCTATGACCTGACCAAGGGGCGGATTACCTACCGCATGAAGTAGGGTCCCGCGAGACAACGAAAGAGGCCGCGCATTGCGCGGCCTTTTTCGTGCCCGAAAAGAACAAACCGGCTCCGTGATCGCTCCCTCTCCTGGCCTGCAGGGAAGGGTTTCCCAACCTCCCTGCACACGGGGGAGGAGCCTTTACCCCACCACCACCGGCATCTTTTCGGCCGCCTCGGTCTCCACGTGCAGCTCGCCGTCGCGCACGCTCAGGATGACCTTGCCACCCTCGGACAGCTTGCCGAACAGCAGTTCGTCCGCCAGTGCCCGCTTGACCTTCTCCTGGATGACACGGGCCATCGGGCGCGCACCCATCTGCGGGTCGAAGCCGTGCTCGGCCAGCCAGCGGCGGGCATCGGCATCGACGTCGAGGCTCACGTGCTTGTCGGCCAGCTGGGCCTCCAGTTCGATCAGGAACTTGTCCACCACGCGCAGGATGTGCTCGAAGTCCAGCGCATGGAACTGGATGACGGCATCCAGGCGGTTGCGGAACTCCGGCGTGAACATCTTGCGGATCGTCTCCAGCGAGTCGGTCGCATGGTCCTGCTTGACGAAGCCGATGCTCCGCCGCGAGGCCTGCTGCGCGCCGGCGTTGGTAGTCATCACCAGGATCACGTTCTTGAAGTTCGCCTCGCGCCCGTTGGTGTCGGTCAGCACGCCGCGGTCCATGACCTGCAGCAGGATGTTGAACACGTCCGGGTGCGCCTTCTCGATCTCGTCCAGCAGCAGCACGGCATGCGGGTGCTTGGTCACCGCCTCGGTGAGCAGGCCACCCTGGTCGAAGCCGACATAGCCCGGAGGCGCGCCGACCAGCCGCGAGACCGAATGCGCTTCCATGTACTCGGACATGTCGAAGCGGATCATCTCGATGCCCAGCTGCAGCGCCAACTGCTTGGTCACCTCGGTCTTGCCCACGCCGGTGGGGCCGGCCAGCAGGAAGCTGCCGATCGGCTTGGTCGGGTCGGCCAGGCCCGAGCGGGCCATCTTGATCGAGGCCGATAGGGCTTCGATCGCCTGGTCCTGCCCGAACACCACCATCTTGAGGTTGCGCTCGAGGTTCCTGAGCACGTCGCGGTCAGAGGCCGAGACCTGCTTGGCCGGGATCCGCGCCATCTTGGCGACGATGTACTCGACCTCCGGCACGTCGATGGTGCCGCTGCGCTGGTCCTCGGGCAGCAGGCGCTGGCGGGCACCGGCCTCGTCGATCACGTCGATGGCCTTGTCCGGCAGCAGGCGGTCGGGAATGTGCTTGACCGACAGGTCCACCGCAGCCTTCAGCGCCTCGTTGGTGTAGGCGACGTTGTGGTGCTCTTCGAAGCGGCTCTTGAGCCCCTTCAGGATTTCGATGCTGTCGGCCACGGTGGGCTCGACCACGTCGATCTTCTGGAATCGGCGGGCCAGCGCACGGTCCTTCTCGAAGATGCCGCGGAATTCCTGGAACGTGGTCGAGCCGATACAGCGCAGCTCGCCCGAAGCGAGCATCGGCTTGATCAGGTTCGAGGCATCCATGGTGCCGCCCGACGCCGAACCGGCGCCGATGATGGTGTGGATCTCGTCGATGAACAGGATCGCGCCCGGTTGCTTCTTCAACTGGGTGATCACCGCCTTCAGGCGCTTCTCGAAGTCGCCGCGGTACTTGGTGCCCGCCACCAGCGCGCCCAGGTCGAGCGACCAGATCACGGCGCTTTCCAGCACCTCGGGCACCTCGCCTTCGACGATGCGCTTGGCCAGGCCCTCGGCCAGCGCGGTCTTGCCCACGCCGGCCTCGCCCACGTAGAGCGGATTGTTCTTGCGGCGGCGGCAGAGCACCTGGATGGTGCGCTCGATCTCGTCCTGGCGACCGATCAGCGGATCGATCTTGCCTTCCATCGCCAGGTCGTTGAGGTTGGTCGCGTACTCGCTGAGCGGGTTGCCCTTGCTGTCGGCGCCCTCCTCGCCCTCGCGCTCGCTGCCCGGCATGCCCGCGCTCGGCTCGTCGCCGATCTTGGCGATGCCGTGGGAAATGTAGTTGACCACGTCCAGGCGGGTGATCTCCTGCTGGTGCAGGAAATAGACGGCATGGGAATCCTTTTCGCCGAAGATCGCCACCAGCACGTTGGCGCCGGTGACCTCCTTACGGCCGGAGGACTGCACGTGGTAGACCGCGCGCTGCAGCACGCGCTGGAAGCCGAGCGTCGGCTGGGTATCACGCTCGTCGCCGTGCGGCAGTACCGGCACGGTCTCGGCGATGATGCGCTCCAGTTCGGCCGACAGGCGCGGCAGGTCCGCGCCGCAGGCACGCAGGGCGCCCAGCGCGGACTGGTTTTCGGTGAGTGCGAGCAGCAGGTGCTCCACGGTCATGAACTCGTGGCGCTGCTCTCTGGCCTGCTTGTAGCAGTGGCCGATGGTGACTTCGAGATCCTTGCTGAACATCCGGACCTACTCCGCTTGGGAATGACAAAGGCGGCCTTGCCGCGATGGCTACAAGATGGGGCCGCTCATAGCTTTTCCATAGTGCACAACAAGGGATGCTGATGAGTCCGTGAGTACTCGTTCACCTGCGTCACTTTGGTCTCGGCCACCTCGCGGGTGAAGACGCCGCACACACCCTTGCCCCGGGTATGCACGAGCAGCATCACCTGCACCGCGCGCTCCTGGTCCATGGCGAAAAAGCCACGCAGTACCTCGACCACGAAGTCCATGGGAGTGAAATCGTCATTCAGCAGCACAACTTGAAAAAGTGGTGGCCGTGCCAGTTCGGGACGGCTAGTCTCGACGGCCAGGCCGTGTCCGCTGCCAGGGTCGTGTTCGGGTTCGTGGGCCATTGCTCGTGGGGACGTTGTTGCTGGGACGGAGTATACGCCGCGACGAATGCAGCCCCGTCGCGCCGCCGTGCAGGACGCGCCTCGTTTAGGTGATGGCACAATGGCGCATTTCCAGTCCCCGTATCCCCGATGCCCGTCACTGCCGCCGCCTCGTCCATCTGGCGCCCCCGCGTCACCGTCGCCTGCGTGGTGGCCCGGGGCGCGCGTTACCTGATGGTCGAGGAGGAGGTCGATGGCCGCCTCGTCTACAACCAGCCCGCCGGCCACCTGGACGACGGCGAGAGCCTGCTCCACGCCGCGGTGCGCGAGACGCTGGAAGAAACCGGCTGGACGGTCGAGGTGGAACATTTCCTGGGTGTGCACCAGTGGCGCAGCACCGAACATGGCGAAAGCGTGGTGCGCTTCAGCTTCGCCGCGCGTGCCCTTGCGCACGACCCGGACCATCCACTGGACGAGGGCATCCGCCGCGCCCTGTGGCTGAGCCGCGCCGAGATCGCCGCGCTGGGCGACCGCCTGCGGAGCCCGATGGTGCTGCTCAGCATCGACGCCTGGCTGGCCGGGCGGCGCCTCCCGCTGGATGCCCTGTCGAGCCTGCTTGCGGAGCGACCCCTGCCATGAAGGTGATGCTGGGCGTTTCCGGCGGAGTCGATTCGTCGGTCGCCGCGCTGTTGCTGCAACAGGCCGGCCACGAGGTCGAGGGCCTGTTCATGCAGAACTGGGAGGAGGACGACCGCGACGGCCCCTGTACGGCCGACGCCGACCGCAAGGACGCCCTGGCGGTGTGCGGGCGCCTGGGGATCCCGTTCCACGCGCGCAACTTTGCCGCCGAGTACTGGGACGGTGTCTTCAGCCACTTCCTGGCCGAGTACCGTGCCGGCCGCACGCCCAACCCGGACGTGCTGTGCAACCGCGAGATCAAGTTCAAGACCTTCCTGGACGAGGCGCGCGCGCTGGGTGCGGAGAAGATCGCGACCGGCCACTACGCGCGCGTGGACGAGCATGACGGCCGCTACCGCCTGCTGCGCGCGCTGGACGCGGCCAAGGACCAGACCTACTTCCTGCATGCGCTGGGCCAGCGGCAGCTGGCCGCGACGCTGTTTCCGGTCGGCGGGATCGGCAAGGCCCAGGTACGCGAGCTGGCCCGCGCCGCGCGGTTGCCGACGCACGCGAAGAAGGACTCCACCGGGATCTGCTTCATCGGCGAGCGCGACTTCCGCAGCTTCCTCGCGCAGTACCTCCCGGCGCGCCCCGGCGAGATGCGCACCCCCGAGGGCGTCTTGGTCGGCGAGCACCAGGGCACCATGTACTACACGCTCGGCCAGCGCGGCGGACTGGGCATCGGCGGGCGCCAGGGCATGGGCGGCGAACCCTGGTACGTCGTCGGCAAGGACGTCGCGGCAAACGTGCTCTACGTGGCGCAGGGAGGCGGGAGCCATTGGCTGCAGTCCAGGCGCCTGGTGGCCGAGGCGCCGACCTGGGTGGCCGGGACGGCCCCGGCCGCCGCCTTCCGCTGCACCGCCAAGACGCGCTACCGGCAAGCAGACCAGGCGTGCGCGGTGTACGTATCCTCCGCCGGCCTGGAGGTCGTTTTCGACGAACCCCAGCGGGCGGTCACGCCGGGCCAGTCGGTGGTGTTCTACGACGGCGAGGCCTGCCTGGGCGGTGCCGTCATCGCGGCTACCGACGCGCCGTACGGCGGCCTCTCCCCCCTTCCCGCAGGAACCTGATCGTGCTCGACACCCTCGCCATGAACGAACCGCGCGTGCTCGCGCTGGCCGGCCTGTTCCAGGCGGTCGGCCTCGCACAGCAGCTGGCCAACCAGGGGCGCTGCGACGAGCTGGCGATGGAGTCGAGCGTGGCCAGCGTGTTCCGTATCGATGCACCGTCCGTGGCCGCCGTGTACGGGGGCGTCGGCGGCGTCCGGCTCGGCCTACGCAAACTGATCGGTCAGTTCGACGACAGCAGCCGCGACGTGGGACTGACCCGCATGGCGGTGACCGTCATGCGGCTGGAACGCAGCCTGGCCCGTCGTCCCGAGCTGACCGCCAGGCTGCAGGAAGGCGTGGTGGCCGCCCAGCGGCAGGTCGCTCATTTCGGCCAGGATTCCCCGCAGGTGACCCGACGCCTGGCCGACCTGTACGCCGCGACGCTCTCCATCCTGAGCCCGCGCGTGATGGTCAGCGGCAACCCGCAGTTCCTGCAGCAGCCGGCCGTGGTCGAGAAGGTGCGCGCCAACCTGCTGGCGGCGGTGCGGTCGGCCGTACTCTGGCGCCAGGTCGGCGGCCGCCAGTGGCAGATCATCCTCAACCGCCGCCAGTGCAGCATGCTGGCGCGGGGGTTGCTGACCGGCGTGACGCTGGACAACGGGTAGCGCGGCGGCCCGGAGCCACCTGCCGGCGCAGGCTTCAGCCGGCCGGCTGCACCATCAGTCCGGGCCGCTCCCCCGCCACCTCCTGCAACAAGGTGGCGAACGCCTGGATGTCGGCATGCCAGGGCGAGGCCTCGCGCCAGTACAGGGCGATCCGACGGCCCGGTGCCGCACCTTCCAGTCGGGCCACGGTCAGTTCCGGTTTCGAGGCCAGCCGCTCGCGCGCCAGCGCCGGCACCAGCGCGTAGCCGCCTCGCAGGCCGACCAGCGCCGCCAGGCTCTCGAGACTGACGTCCTGGACATGGCCACCATGGCCGCCCTGGCCGTCGATCCCGTCGGGATGGCTCTCGGCCATCAACGTGGCCTCGGACTCGTCCAGTTCCTCCAGCGCCACGCTGGTGCGGCCGGCCAGCGGGTGGTCGGCACGGAACAGGACCTGCCACGGCTCCGCGAACAGCGGTCGCGTGGCGATCCCGCTCGCCGCGGTCGCCGGCGGCGCCAGCACGGCATCGAGTTCGCCCTCGTGCAGGCGGCGCAGCAGGCCGCGCGGCTTGCCCTCGGACAGGCTCAGCCGCGCCGCCGGGAAATGCAGTGGGAACGGCTCGACCAGGTGCGGCAGCAGGTACGGGCCGAGCGAGGCCGGGACGCCCAGGCGCAACTCGCCGCCGAAGGCCACCGTGCCCGCACGGGCCGCCTGTTGCAGGTGCTCGGCCGCATCCAGCACGGCACCGATCCGCTCCAGCAGCCGCTGCCCGCCGGCGGTCGGCACGATGCGTCGCCCCCCGCGCTCGAACAGCGGCGCGCCCAGCGCCTGCTCGACCTTCTGCACCTGGTGCGACAGCCCCGATGGACTGATGTGCATGGCCCGCGCGGCGCTGTTGAAGCTGCCGTGCCGATGCACCGCCTGCACCAGCGCCAGGTCGCGCAGCGATACCGCCGAAAGCGCCGTCGAAATCATCGAATGCTGCATGTCACCAAAAGCGTTTGTGCGGATGGACGGGCCGTCGCATGCTTGGCGGCCAACGGTGGGAAGGTCGGCTTGTCTGCCGCCATTCTAGCCGCCCCGCTCGCCCGCGCCGCGAGAACGCCCTGCCCGCCAAGCCCGCCGACCCTCTGCGCCGCAAGGACGCCCGGACGCGGTATTTGCGATAATCACGGGCCTTTGCGCGCGCTTGGCCGCCGCAATGCCCTTGCTCTCCCCAGCCGCTTCAAAGCTCAAGCCAGGAGTTCCGTCATGAAAGACTCGTTTTCCATCCGCGACACCCTCGAGGTCAACGGCAAGCAGTATGCGTATGCCAACCTCGCCAAGTTCGGCGAGCGCTTCGACCTCAAGCGGCTGCCGTACTCGCTGAAGATCCTGCTTGAGAATCTGCTGCGGCACGAGGACGGCATCAACGTCACGACGAAGGAAATCGAGGCGGTCGCCAGGTGGGATGCCAAGGCCGAGCCGGATACCGAGATCTCCTTCATGCCGGCGCGCGTGGTGCTGCAGGACTTCACCGGCGTGCCCTGCGTGGTCGACCTGGCGGCCATGCGTGACGCGGTGGTCAAGCTCGGCGGCGACGCCACCCAGATCAATCCGCTGGCGCCCGCCGAACTGGTCATCGATCACTCGGTGCAGGTCGACGCCTACGGTTCGGAGTCCGCGCTCGAAAAGAACGTCGAGATCGAGTTCGAGCGCAACCAGGAGCGCTACGCCTTCCTGCGCTGGGGCCAGAAGGCGTTCAACAACTTCAAGGTGGTGCCGCCGCGCACCGGCATCGTGCACCAGGTGAACCTGGAGCACCTGGCCCGCGTGGTGTTCACCGCGGAGAAGGACGGCCAGCTGTGGGCCTACCCGGACACCGTGTTCGGTACCGATTCGCACACCACCATGATCAACGGCGTCGGCGTGCTCGGCTGGGGCGTGGGCGGCATCGAGGCCGAGGCCGCCATGCTCGGTCAGCCCTCCTCGATGCTGGTTCCGCAGGTGGTCGGCTTCAAGCTGACCGGCAAGCTCGCCGAGGGCGTCACCGCCACCGACCTGGTGCTGACCGTCACCCAGATGCTGCGCAAGCTCGGCGTGGTGGGCAAGTTCGTCGAGTTCTTCGGCGATGGCCTCAGGCACCTGCCGCTGGCCGACCGCGCCACCATCGGCAACATGGCGCCGGAGTACGGTGCGACCTGCGGCATCTTCCCGATCGACCAGGAAGCGATCAACTACCTGCGCCTGTCCGGCCGCAGCGAGGAGCAGATCAGGCTGGTCGAAGCCTACGCCCGTGCGCAGGGCATGTGGCACGACGAAAACAGCGTCACGCCGGAGTTCACCACCACGCTGGAACTCGATCTGGCCGACGTGCGCCCGTCCATGGCCGGCCCCAAGCGCCCGCAGGACCGCGTGCTGCTCGAGGGCGTCAAGCAGAGCTTCCACGACGTGGTCGGCCCGCTGACCGCCAGCCGCAAGTCCGGCAGCGGCAGCGTCGGCGTCACCAAGGACGGCGAGAACTTCACCCTGAAGGACGGCTCGGTGGTGATCGCCGCCATCACCTCCTGCACCAACACCTCCAATCCGGCGGTGATGCTGGGCGCCGGCCTGGTCGCCAAGAAGGCGGCCGCGAAGGGCCTGAAGGCCAAGCCGTGGGTGAAGACCTCGATCGGCCCGGGCTCGCTGGTGGTCACCGACTACCTGGAAAAGACCGGCCTGCTGAAGGAACTGGAGAAGGTCGGCTTCTACATCGTCGGCTACGGCTGCACCACCTGCATCGGCAACTCCGGCCCGCTGCCGGCCGAGATCAGCCAGGGCATCGGCGCGGGTGACCTGGCCGTGGCCTCGGTGCTCTCGGGCAACCGCAACTTCGAGGGCCGCGTACACGCCGAAGTGAAGATGAACTACCTGGCCTCGCCGCCGCTGGTGGTCGCCTACGCGCTGGCCGGCACGCTGGACATCGACCTGACCCGCGACGCGATCGGCCTGGGCAGCGACGGTGAGCCGGTGTACCTGAAGGACATCTGGCCCACCAACCAGGAAATCTCCGACGCCATCGCCGGTGCGATCAATCCCGCGATGTTCGAGAAGAACTACGCCGACGTCTTCAAGGGCGACAGCCGCTGGAACCAGATCGCCTCGGCCGAGGGTGCCCTGTACGGCTGGGAAGACTCGACCTACATCAAGAACCCGCCCTACTTCGACGGCATGACGATGGAGCTCTCGCAGGTCGACGACCTCCACGGCGCGCGCGTGCTCGGCCTGTTCGGCGATTCGATCACCACCGACCACATCTCGCCGGCTGGCTCGATCAAGAAGGACAGCCCCGCGGGCCGCTTCCTGATCTCCAAGGGCGTCGAGCCGAAGGACTTCAACTCCTACGGCTCGCGTCGCGGCAACGACGACGTGATGGTGCGCGGCACCTTCGCCAACATCCGCATCAAGAACCTGATGCTGGACGGCGTCGAGGGCGGCTACACCCTGCATGTGCCCTCGGGCGAGGAAATGGCCATCTACGACGCGGCCATGAAGTACAAGGCCGAGGGTACGCCGCTGGTGGTCATCGCCGGCAAGGAATACGGCACCGGCTCCTCGCGCGACTGGGCGGCCAAGGGCACCCTGCTGCTGGGGATCAAGGCGGTGATCGCCGAGAGCTTCGAGCGCATCCACCGCTCCAACCTGGTCGGCATGGGCGTGCTGCCGCTGCAGTTCAAGCACGGCGAGAACGCCCAGTCGCTGGGCCTGACCGGCAAGGAGTCGATCGAGATCCTCGGCCTGGAAGGCGGCGAGTCGAAGGAAGCGAAGGTGGTCGCCACCGCGGCCGACGACACCCGGAAGGAGTTCTGCGTGCACGTCATGCTGCTGACGCCGAAGGAGCGCGACTTCTTCCGCCATGGCGGCATCCTGCAGTACGTGTTGCGCCAGCTGGCCGGTCGCAAGGCGGCCTGAGGCCTGCGCTAGTTGCAATGAAAAGGCCGCCTCCGGGCGGCCTTTTCATTTCCGTGTTTGCTTCCTCCGCGGAGCTGGGGAGGAAGCGCGGCAATGGCGGTCGGCGTGCGATGCGCTACCACTGCCGCTTCCACGTGGCGCTGTAGCAGCGCCACTCATCCCCTTCCCTTCGCCAGGCCGTGTCCACCTGGTACAGGCCCGCCGCGTCCGGCAGCAGAAGGCGGCCCTGTGTCAGGGAAACGGTGAAGTGCGCCACCAGGCGCTCGCCGCGTCGCTCCACCGTGATCGGCCCCAGCGTCACCCCGACGTGCCCGCCGCGCAGGCGCGCCAGACGCATCAGGTTCGCCATGTCCTTGCGTCCGAGTTGCCCTGCGTTCCCGTCGAAGTCCTCGCTGAGCGGTTCGACCACGCCTCCGGCATCGGCCTGTTCGGCCGCCTGCCCGGCAGAGGCGATCGCCTCACGCACGCGCGTTTCGTCCGGCGTGTGCCGGCATCCCGCAGACGCCACGAGAGCCAGCCCAAGGCCCAGGGAAAACAGCATTTTCCGTGCGTGCATGAACCCTCCGAAGCTCGCCGCAATGCGGCTTGCCGCCATGCGCGGGCGTATGCTCCAATGCCTCGGCCGCAAGGCCGAACGGGGAACAGGAACAGTACATGAGCAACGAGCGTCCGTGGCTTGCCCACTATCCGCATGACGTGCCCGCCGAGATCGACGTCAACGCCTATGCGTCGGTGGCAGCGGTGGTGGAGGAGGCCTTCGGCAGGTTCCGCGACCGTCCGGCCTTCGCCAGCTTCGGCAAGTTCCTGACCTACGGCGAGATCGAGGCGCTCAGCCGCCAGTTCGCCGGCTACCTCACCGGCGTGCTGGGCCTGAAGAAGGGCGACCGGCTCGCGATCATGCTGCCCAATGTGCTGCAGTACCCGATCGCACTGTTCGGAGCGCTGCGCGCCGGCCTGGTGGTGGTCAACACCAACCCGCTCTACACCGCGCGCGAACTGAAGCATCAGCTCGAAGATTCCGGTGCGAAGGCCATCGTGGCGCTGGACAATTTCGCGTCCACGCTCGAGGAAGTCATCGGCCAGACCCACGTCGAGCACGTGATCACTACCGGCCTGGGCGATCTGCTGGGTTTCCCCAAGGGCGCTGTCGTCAACTTCGTGCTCAAGCACGTCAAGAAGATGGTACCGGCCTACTCATTGCCGAAGGCCGTGCGTTTCCGCGACGCGCTGGCGCAGGGCGCCTCTCATCCGCTGCCCACGGTGGAACTCGGCCACGGCGACCTCGCCTTCCTGCAGTACACCGGGGGCACCACCGGCGTGGCCAAGGGCGCGATGCTCAGCCACGGCAACATGGTCGCCAACATGCTGCAGGCCAGCGCCTGGATCGGCGACCTGGCCAAGCCGGGCGAAGAAGTCATCATCACGGCCCTGCCGCTCTATCACATCTTTTCACTGTGCGCGAACGGCCTGGTGTTCATGCGCCTGGGCGGGTTGAACTGGCTGATCGCCAATCCGCGCGACATGCCCGGCTTCGTCAAGGAACTGAAGAAGTCCGGCTTCACCGCGCTGACCGGCGTCAACACGCTGTTCAACGGCCTGCTCAACACCCCTGGCTTCGCGGAACTGGACTTCTCCCGCCTGCATCTGACCCTGGGCGGCGGCATGGCCGTGCAGCGCGCGGTGGCCGAGCGCTGGAAGAAGACCACCGGCTGCACCCTGGCCGAGGCCTACGGCCTTACCGAAACCTCGCCGGCGGTGTGCATCAACCCGTTGGACCTGAAGGACTACAGCGGCTCGATCGGCCTGCCGGTGCCCTCCACCGACGTGGCGATCTGGTCGGAGGATGATCGGCCGCTGCCGATCGGGGAAGTGGGCGAGCTGATGGTGCGCGGCCCGCAGGTGATGCAGGGTTACTGGCATCGCCCGGACGAAACCGCCAAGGTCCTCACCGCCGACGGCTGGCTGCACACCGGTGACATCGCGCGGATGGACGCCGAGGGCTACGTCTACATCGTCGACCGCAAGAAGGACATGATCCTGGTGTCCGGCTTCAACGTGTATCCCAACGAGGTCGAGGACGTGGTGATGCAACACCCCGGCGTGGCCGAGGTGGCCGCCGTCGGGGTGCCTGACGAGCATTCGGGCGAGGTGGTCAAGTTGTTCGTGGTCCGCAAGGACCCGGCGCTTAGCGCCGATGCCCTCAAGCAGTTCTGCCACGACAATCTGACCGGCTACAAGCGCCCGCGCCACATCGAGTTCCGCGACACCCTGCCGAAATCGAACGTGGGCAAGATCCTGCGCCGCGAACTGCGCAACGAGCAGAACAAGACGCCCGCCTGAGGCGGGCCCGGGCTACGGAGTTTCGAGGTCACGCGCGCCGGCGGGCTGCCGCGGGGAAGCAACCCGTCGGGTTCACTCTTCCCGCCAATGCTCCAGGATGTCCGCGTAACCACCCAGCAGGTTCCACAGGGGCACCTGCTTGTCTTCCGGGATGCGCGAATAGGCAAAGCCGACATGGCGATCGGAAATACGCGCGACCACCGCTTCCAGATGGATGTGCAGGTCGCGGCCGAAGATCATGTCCAGTACCCAGTTCTGTCCGAGCTCGCCCTGCCAGCCCAGCGGGCGGCGCAACAACGCGCCCGTGGCGGAGATGTCCACCAGCTCGGTCGGATGCGACTGCACGCCGTGGCTCATCAGGACGGTGGTCTCGATGCGCATGCGTGCGGGCCGCAGGAACTTCGGACCCGATTCATCCGTCACGTTTTCTTCGATCGTCATCTAACTCCCCGGAAGGAACGCACCGCGCTCCCGTGACGTCCCTGCGATCGTACGACGCTTCCTGCGCCCCATCGACAGGCGGTTGCTGCCTGCAGCCTGCCAGCATTCACTCGACGGGGCCTGCACATGCGGGAGCCGCCGTCGCACCGGCACACAAAGCAAGCCTCGTGCCACTCGGGGAGCACCCGCGCATCCCCGCATGCCCGACCGGCCAGCCTCCGGAAGTGCCGTGCGCGGCTGCAGCCGGACGCAACGTGTCACATGCTGCCCCACGCGTGGCCGCCGCCCACACTGGACTTGCCGAAGCGCTGCCGCTAACCTGTCGCCATGCCCGGTTCCAGCGTGCGCCGTGCCGGTAGATTCCGGCCATCGCGGCACGTGTCCCAGGTCCGGCAGATCGATTGGAACCGTCCGTGGCGCCCGTGTCGCCATCCCGTCTTGCGTTTCAGCCAGGGCCTGGGGCCCGGCTGGACGCGCTGGTGGTCGCCCGAGGCCGCCTGATCGAACCGCCGTTGGCGCGGCTTCGTCATGCGACACCGCGGCACGGCTGCCGCCGGAAACCGGCAAGCCAGCATGACCGGCTGCCGGTCCGAAGCCGCAGTCACGAGGGGATACCCGTCCGCAGGGCGCCGCCCGGCCAGGACGACAGGTTGGAAAGCATTGCCGGCCGCGTGAGCGGCCCCACGACATGCATTGATGAGCACAGAACCGCAGCAGCCGGCCGCACCGTCGCAGGACGCCTTCGCGTCGATCCCCCAGCAGCAGGAGATGCCGCTGGCGATCGTGCGCGGCGAGCCGATGCTGCAGATGCCGCAGGACCTGTACATCCCGCCGGACGCGCTGGAAGTCTTTCTGGAAGCGTTCGAGGGCCCGCTCGACCTGCTGCTGTACCTGATCCGCCGCCAGAACCTGGACATCCTGGACATTCCGATTGCCGAGATCACCCGGCAGTACATGGAATACATCGACATGATGCGGGACGTGATGCGGCTGGAGCTGGCCGCCGAGTACCTGCTGATGGCCGCGATCCTGGGCGAGATCAAGTCGCGCCTGCTGCTTCCCCGGCCGCCCGCCGAGGAAGGCATCGAGGACGACCCGCGCGCCGAGCTGGTGCGCCGGCTGCAGGAATACGAGCGTTTCAAGAAGGCCGCCGAGGATATCGACACCCTGCCCCGCGTCGAGCGCGACACGGTGCCGGTGCACGCCGAAGTAGGCGAACGCAACGTGGTCAGGCTGCCGCCGCCGCTCGATCTGAAGGAAATGCTGCTGGCGCTGAAGGACGTGATGCATCGCGCCGAGCTGTTCGGCCATCACGCCATCAAGCGCGAGGCGCTCAGCGTGCGCCAGCGCATGGGCGAGCTGCTGAGCCGGCTCGAGGACGGCACCTTCCACCGCTTCGAGAGCCTGTTCGACGTCAGCGAAGGTCGCCTGGGCGTAGTGGTGACCTTCCTCTCCATGCTGGAACTGGCCAAGGAAATGTTGGTGGAGATCGTGCAGGAAGAACCGCTGGCGCCGATCTACGTCAAGGCCAAGGCCGCGCTGGCCGAGGAAAGCGCCGAACTGCCGGACGACGTGCCGGCCTCCGCTGCCGCCGAGTAAGGCGCCGGCCCCTCCGAACGACTACAGGCCATGCAGATCGAGCAACTCAAACCGATCATCGAGGCAGCCCTGCTTGCTGCCAGCCAGCCGCTCACCGTGGCGCAGCTGGGCGAGCTGTTCGTCGAGGAGGACCAGGTCGATCGCGAGGCGATCGCCCGGGCCCTCGAAGCGCTGGCCGGAGACTGCACCGGGCGTGGCGTCGAGCTCCGGGAGGTCGCGTCCGGCTTCCGCTACCAGGTCCGCCAGGCCGTGCACCCCTGGGTCTCGCGCATGTGGACCGAGAAGCCCAGCCGCTATTCGCGCGCCCTGCTCGAAACGCTGGCGCTGATCGCCTACCGCCAGCCGATCACCCGCCCCGAGATCGAACAGATCCGCGGCGTGGTGGTTTCTTCCAACATCATCAAGACGCTGGAGGAACGCGAGTGGATCCGCGTGGTCGGCCACCGCGACGTGCCCGGCAAGCCCGCACTGTTCGGTACCACCCGCGCCTTTCTCGACTACTTCAACCTCAAATCGCTGGACGAGCTGCCGCCGCTCTCCGAAATCCGCGACATGGAGGACCCGCAGCTGCGGCTCGACCAGGAACCGCTGCCGCCCCGGGTGATCAAGGACCTGCCGGTCGACCCCGACGCGGAAGGCGCCGAGGCCGTGCAGGCCGAGGTCCCTGCCGGTACCGAAGGCACCCTTGCCGAGCCCGGCCAGGACCAGGACCAGGCTCCCACGGACGAAACGCCCGCAGCCCTCGAAGACCGGCCAGAGGCCGAACCGGCCGTCGCCATCGAAACCATCACCGCCGCGTCCGACGACGAGGCGCCCACCCCATCCGCCACTGCCGACGAGGCAGCAGCCCCTGCGGACGTCGACGAAGACGCCGCCGAGCAGGACACCGAGGAGTACCGCGCATGACTGCGCCGCAGAAATCCGTCTTGACCCTCAAGCGCGAACCCCGCGACGAGGCCAACACCCCCGCCCTGGAAGAACGCCTGCACAAGGTCCTGGCGAACGCGGGCCTGGGCTCGCGCCGCATGCTGGAACAGCGCATCCAGGCCGGTGAGGTCGAACTCAACGGCGCGCCCGCCGGCATCGGTGCCAGCGTGCACGCCGGCGACCGCGTGGTGCTCGATGGCAAGCAGTTCGTGGTTGCCACCGACAACCGCGACGACACCGAGGTGCTGCTCTACCACAAGCCCGAGGGCGTGGTGACCACCCGCGAGGACCCCGAAGGCCGCCCCACCGTGTTCGAACAGCTGCCGCGCCTGAAGGGCGCGCGCTGGGTGGCCGTGGGTCGCCTGGACATCAATACCACCGGCCTGCTGCTGCTCACTACCGACGGTGAGCTGGCCAACGCGCTGATGCACCCCAGGAGCGGCCTTGGCCGTGAGTATCTCTGCCGCGTGCATGGCGAAGTGCCGGACGAGGTCATCGAGAAGCTCAAGGCGGGCGTGGAACTCGAAGACGGCCCTGCCCGCTTCGACGAGATCGCGATCATCAGCCGCGGCGGCAGCCACAGCTGGTTTCGGGTGGTCATCCGCGAAGGCCGCAACCGCGAGGTACGCCGCTTGTGGGATTCGCAGGGCTTCCTGGTCAGCCGCCTCAAGCGCATCCGCTACGGCAGCGTGGAGCTGCCGCGCACGTTACGCCGTGGTGAGTGCGAGGCGTTGTCCGAGGAGGCGGTCAAGGATCTGCGCAAGTCGGCCGGTCTGGGACCGGCCCAGCCGGCGCTGACGCTGAGCCCGGTGTTGCACCAGCGGCGCGCGAGCCGGAGCGTCACCGAGTACCGCCCCGAGCGTGGCACGCCGGCGGCCTGGAGCGGTGCGTACCACGACGAGGCGCGCGAGCTGCGCGCGTTCGACCGCATTCGCGAGGAACCGGCCCGCGGCAAGCAGCAGCGCCGCCGCCCCGGCAAGGAAGTGAATGGCAACGTTGCCCGTCCCGAGCGCCCGGCCAGCCCCGGTCGCCGCAAGAACAAGCGCGGGGTGGCACCCGGGCAGGAGCTGCCCTCGGTCCGCACCTGGTTCGCCGGCGAGAGCCGTGAAGGCGGCGCCCGCGGGCCGTCGGGCAACAGGGCGGCCGGCGGCAACCCGGCCGGCGGCAACCGCCGCGGCGGAAAGCCCGGTGCCGGCCGCGGCGGCGAAGCCCGTAATGCCAGCCCTTACGCCGGCTTCGGCGGTGCTGCTGGCGGTGGCGGCCATCGCGGCGGCCGCCAGGGCGGCACCGGTCAGGGCGGACGACCGCAGGGCCGCGGCAACCGCCCGACCGGC
>NZ_DASSES010000139.1:0-7216 GCF_035695185.1 Frateuria sp. | reverse complement strand
CAAGCCGCCAGCAGCGCGACGAGCGCGGAGGCGAGTAGGGTACGCGTCAACTTCATGGTGGATCTCCTTTGCCGTGGAATGCCGTTTTGGCCGCGTATTAATAGCGCTTTCGCCGTACACGCGCCATATGCTTTACCCGCTGTCTTCAGTAGGTATTAAAAAGCCGGTTAACAGGCTTTCATTCATTCCGTCGACAGAAGGTGACGGGTCGGTTTAATCCAGCCGCTCCACCGCGATCGCGGTGGCCTCGCCGCCGCCAATGCACAGGGCCGCCACGCCGCGCTTCAGGCCGCGGGTCTTCAGGGCGTTCAGCAGGGTCACCACCAGGCGCGCACCGCTGGCGCCGATCGGGTGCCCCAGCGCGCAGGCGCCGCCGTTGACGTTGAGCTTCTCGTGCGGCACGCCCAGTTCGCGCATCGGGGCCATGGCCACCACGGCGAAGGCCTCGTTGACCTCGAACAGGTCCACGTCGCCGACCTTCCAGCCGGCCTTCTCCAGCACCTTCTGGATCGCCCCGACCGGCGCGGTGGTGAACCACTCCGGCTCCTGCGAGTTGGTGGCGTGGGCCACGATGCGCGCCAGCGGCGCGATACCGCGGGCCTTGGCGTCGTCCGCCGAGAGCAACACCACGGCGGCGGCGCCGTCGGAGATGCTCGAGGAGCTGGCCGCCGTGATGGTGCCGTTCTCCTTGCGGAACGCCGGCTTCAGGGTCGGGATCTTGGTGATGTCCGAGCGGCCGGGCTGCTCGTCGGTATCCACCACCACCTCGCCCTTGCGGCCCTTGACCGTCACCGGGACGATCTCGTCGGCGAAGGCGCCGGAGGCCTGCGCCGCCTGCGAGCGCTTGACCGATTCGATCGCGAAGGCGTCCTGCTTCTCGCGGCTGAACTGGTACTTGTCGGCGCACTGCTCGCCGAAGATGCCCATGGCCTTGTTGTCGTACGGGTTGGTCAGGCCGTCGTAGGCCATGTGGTCGACCAGCTGGCCGTCGCCGTAGCGGATGCCGGTGCGGGCATTGACCATGTGTGGCGCGTTGGTCATCGACTCCATGCCGCCGGCGACCACCACCGCGGCCGAACCGGCCTTGATCAGGTCGTGGCCCAGCATGATCGACTTCATGCCCGAGCCGCACACCTTGTTGATGGTGGTGCAGCCGACGGCCGGCGGCAGGCCTGCGCCGAGCGAGGCCTGGCGCGCCGGCGCCTGGCCGAGGTTGGCGGTCAGCACGCAACCCATGATCACTTCGCTGACGTCGGTCGGCGCCACGCCGGACTGCTCCAGCGCCGCGCGGATCGCGGTCGCGCCGAGGGTGGGCGTGGGCACGCCGGTGAACTGGCCGAGGAAGGAGCCGATGGCGGTGCGCTTGGCGCCGGCAATGACGACGTCGGACATGGGGTTTCTCCGCGAGGCTTGGGGCGCGCCCTGCGCGCCGTGGACGATTGCCCATTATCGCAGTCCATGCCGCAGTGCGGCAAACCGCCTCGCCACGCGCCCTCGTGCACGCTTTGCGTGCGCGCCTTTGTGGGAAACTGGCTGCGGCATGCAGGCCAACGTCCCGTGCGATGCGGGCGCCTGCCGGGTAAGGCTCGGGGAGATCGAAGATGAATACGAAGGCATTGCGCCACCGGGAAGTGGCGCTGGGACTGGTTGTCGCGCTCGGACTGGGCGCTTGCGGGGGAGGCGGCGGCAACGTCCGTCCGACCCCCGCGCCGGCGCCGGCGCCGCCCCCGACCACGCCGACCGCTCCGGCCCCCGCCGCCGACCAGCCGCCGCTGGATGCACAGCTGGCGCTGACCCATACGTATGCCGCCCACACCGAGGGCTATACCGGCGCGGGCGTGATCATCGGCATCGTCGACAGCGGGATCATGCACGACCATCCCAGCCTGGCGGGGCGGGTGATCGACGAGCAGATCTACGTCGACAGCCAGACCAACGACACCACCGTCGACGACGTGGTCGGCCACGGCACCTGGGTTTCGCAGATCGCCGCGGGCACCGCGGTCGGCGATTTCCCCGGCGGCATCGCGCCGGGCGCCAAGCTGGTCTCCGCCCGCATCATCGCCGACAAGGAGCCGACCGACGACGGTACGGGGCAGGGCAACCCGGTGGGCAGCTCCGACGCCGACTTCTTCGCGTACCTGAACTCCCAGCTGATCAACGACGGCGTACGCGTGCAGAACAACTCCTGGGGCGGCGTCTACTGGGACACCTCCGACCCGGCCATCAACCAGGCCTTCGGCCAGGCCTACGACGATTTCGTGATCAACCACGATGGCCTGGTGGTCTTCGCGGCCGGCAACGACTCGCTTGCCAACCCCAGCGACATCGCCACGTTGCCCAACGAAGCCCCCGAACTGGAGCGCGGCTGGCTGGTCGCGGTGGCGGCCGACAGCAACAGCGCCGATGCCGGCAAGACCAAGCTGGCGGATTATTCGAATGCCTGCGGCTCGGCCATGGACTACTGCCTGACCGCCCCGGGCGACGTGATCGTCACCGACAAGGACTATCCGACCGGCAACCCGAACAACGACTACTGGGTCGTCACCGGCACGTCCTTCGCGGCGCCGCAGGTGTCGGGCGCCGCCGCGCTGGTGTGGCAGGCCTATCCCTACTTCACCAACGACCTGGTGCGCCAGACGCTGCTGGGCACGGCGGACGACCTGGGGGTCGCGGGTCCGGACAAGGTGTTCGGCTACGGCATGCTGGACGTCGGCCGCGCCGTCAACGGGCCGGCGAAGTTCGACTGGGGCGACGTCACCGTGGATTTCAGCGGCGAATCGAGCTGGAAGAACCCGATCTCCGGCGCCGGCGGCCTGGTGAAGCAGGGTACCGGCACGCTCACCCTCACCCAGGCCGCCAGCTACACCGGCCTGACCCGCATCGAGGGCGGCACGCTCAACGCGCAGGCGCTCGCCGGCGCGGTGCAGATCGACGCCGGTGGCACGCTGGGCCCGACCGCCAGCATCGGCGGGGATGTGACCAACGCCGGCGTGCTGACGGTCGGCGACGACGACGTGCAGGTGGGCGGGGACTATACCCAGCAGGCGGCCGGCCGCCTGGCACTGACGCTGGGATCCGAGCTGCGCGTCGGCGGCGCCGCCACCCTCGCCGGCGGCGACCTGTACGTCATCGGGAAGCGCTCGGACTACGTGCTCAGTTCGCACACCGAGGTCCTCTCGGCGACCGGCGGCCTGACCGGCACGTTCAGCGCGATCGACGCCGCCTCCAACGTGATGCTGACCGCCACGCCCGGCTACGACGCCACCAGCGCCTGGCTCGACGTGACCCGCGCCGACGTCACTGCGATCCAGGGCATGAGCTACAGCGCCTCGAGCTACAACGCGGCGCAGCGGGTGGAAGGCGCCTTCGAGCAGATCGACCGGCACCTGGCGGCGTCGGGCGCCGGTTCGGCCTCGGCGACCAGCGGCTTCGTGGCCGGTGCGGCCCACCTGCAGCAGGCGGCCACGCTCGCAAGCGCCAGCCACTCGCTCGAAAGCCTCTCCGGCCAGCTGCACGCGGCCAGCGCGGCAATGACCTTCGAGGCGATCGATGCGGGCACCCGCGCGCTCTCGGACCGCTTCGACCGCCTGCTCCAGCACGGTGCCTCCGGCGCCTGGACGCAGGACCTGGGCTACCACGGCGACCTGGCGCGCAGCGGCTACGCCGACGTGGGCGTGGACCTGAGCGGCATGCTGGTCGGGCAGGACCTGCGCATCGGCAGCAACGGCGTGGCCGGCTTCGCGCTGAGCCAGTCGCGCGGGCTGGGGCGGCTGGCCGAAACCGCCGACCAGGGCCGCAGCCATGCCTTCGAAGGCATGCTCTACGGCGGCCTGGTGCACGGCAATGCCTACCTGATGGGGCGGCTGGGCGTGGGCAACTACCGCGAGTCGATGCACCGCAACCTGCTGCTGGGACCGGCGCTGGCCGGCGTGGCCAGCGACAGCCAGGGCCGCTACGACGTCGCCTACGGCGAGAGCGGCTACCGCACCACGCTGGGTCGGGTGACCCTTACCCCGTACGCCAGCCTGCAATACGCGCGCATCGACAGCAGCGGCTTCGACGAGCCGGGCGCCTGGGGCTTCGGCCTCAAGGCCAACGCACACGCGATCCAGCGCTGGCAGGCCGGGCTGGGCCTGCGTGCGGCCCGGCAGTGGAGCTTCGCCGGCGGCGGCAGCCTGGACCTGCAGGCACGCCTGGCCTGGCAACGTGCCCTCGCCACGCGCGGCGACGTGTTCGAGGCGAGCTTCACCGGCGTCGACCAGTGGGCGCCGCTGGGAGGCATCGGGTTGTCGCGCTACGGCGGCGTGGCGGGCCTCACGCTGGACTGGGCGATGACCCCGCGCGCAGGGCTGACCCTGGGCCTCGACCACCGCTTCGCCCAGCGCGAGCAGGGCAGCATGGCGACGCTTGCGTACCGGTTGTCGTTCTGAGGGGAAAAGGCCCTTCGACTTCGACGCCGCGCCTGCGCCCAGGGCGAACGGTTTTCCACACCGTTCGTGCCGAGCTTAGGCGAAGCCGAAGTCGAAGCATTGCGAGGTGAAAAAAAAGCCCGCCTTGCGGGCTTTTTTTCATCAAGCTTTGCCGTGGAACAGCTCGCGCCCGATCAGCATGCGGCGGATCTCGTTGGTGCCCGCGCCGATCTCGTAGAGCTTGGCGTCGCGCAGCAGCCGTCCGGCCGGGAATTCGTTGATGTAGCCGTTGCCGCCCAGCGCCTGGATCGCCTCCAGCGCCACCTGCACCGCGTTGGTCGAGGCGTTGAGCAGGCACGCGGCCGGATCGATGCGCGACTTGATGCCGGCATCGAACTGCTGCGCCACCAGGTAGGCGAAGCCGCGCGAGGACTGCAGCGCGGTGTACATGTCGGCCACCTTGGCCTGCATCATCCCGAACGTGCCGATCGGCGCGTTGAACTGCTTGCGCTCGCGCACGTAGGGCAGGGTGAGATCCAGCGCCGCCTGCATCAGCCCGAGCGGCCCGCCGGAGAGCACCAGGCGCTCGGTGTCCAGGCCGCTCATCAGCACGCGCACGCCTTCGTTGACTTCGCCGACGATGTTCTCGGCGGGGATTTCGCAGTTGTCGAACACCAGCTCGCAGGTGTTGGAGCCGCGCATGCCCAGCTTGTCCAGCTTCTGTGCGGTGGAGAAGCCGGCCATGCCCTTCTCGACGATGAAGGCGGTCATGCAGCGGCTGCCGGCGGCGCGCGGCGCGGTGCGCATGTAGACCAGCAGCACGTCGGCATCCGGCCCGTTGGTGATCCACATCTTCGAGCCGTTGGCGACCCACACGTCGCCCTTGAGCTCGGCCTTGCAGCTCATCGAGCCGACCACGTCGGAGCCGGCGCCCGGCTCGCTCATCGCCAGCGCGCCCACGTACTCGCCCGAGCACAGCTTGGGGATGTACTTGCGGCGCTGTTCCTCGTTGCCGTTGTGGAAGATGTTCTGCACGCACAGGTTCGAGTGCGCGCCGTAGGACAGGCCGACCGAACCGGACGCGCGGGAGATCTCCTCCATCGCCACCATGTGGGCCAGGAAGCCCATGCCGGTGCCGCCGTATTCGGTCGGAATGGTCATGCCGAGCAAGCCCATCTCGCCGAACTTCAACCACAAGTCTTCCGGGAAGGCGTTCTCGCGGTCGATGCGGTCGGCGCGCGGGGCGATCTCCTTCTCCGCGAAGGCGTGCACGCTCTCGCGCAGCAGGTCGATGTCTTCTCCGAGCGGGAACGGGCGCATCCGTGGAACTCCTTGCGGTTGGGTGGGAGATCTTAGCGCGGCAGGTCGTGGGGTTTACGGCAAGGTCGCCCCCATCCGCCCTCCGGGCACCTTCCCCCGCAGGCGGGGGCAGGCTCAAACCGCAGCGCACTCACCGAGTGATCCTTCCCCGCTTGCGGGGGAGGGATCAAATGGCAGCGCACTCACCGAGCGAGCCTTCTCCCGCTTGCGGGGGAGGGATCAAATGGCAGCGCACTCACCGAGTGAGCCTTCCCCCGCTTGCGGGGGAAGGTGCCGACAGGCGGAAGGGGGAGGTCTTGCCTGAAACCCACCCCAAGCAAAAAGGCCGCCAACCGGCGGCCCTTTTGTCACAACGAAAGCATCACTGCCCCCGCATGCGCCCCTGGAAGCGCGTACCACCATTGCCCATGTGCGGCAGCTTGATCTTGCCGATGGACTCGATGCGCTCCTCGGCCAGGCGATCGGCGGCCTTGTAGGTCGGCACGTTCTCGGTCTTGGAGATCTCGAAGATGCGGCCCAGGTTGTAGTAGATCGTGCGCATCATGCGCATCGCGCGCTCGCGGTTGTAGCCGTCGATTTCCAGCGAGACGTTCATCACGCCGCCGGCGTTGACCGCGTAGTCCGGCGCGTACAGCACGCCACGCTTGTTCAGCTCGTCGCCGATCGCGTCGGTGGCCAGCTGGTTGTTGGCCGCGCCGCAGATGATCTTGGCCTTGATGCGGTCGATGGTCTGCTCGTTGACCGTGCCGCCCAGCGCGCACGGCGAGTAGACGTCGGCGTCGACGTCGTAGATCTCGTCCAGGCCCACCGCCTCGCAACCCAGCTCGTCGACGCAACGCTGCACCGCATCCTTGTTGATGTCGGTGACGAACACCTTGGCGCCCTGCTCGCGCAGCAGCTTGATGAACTCCGAGCCGACGTGGCCGGCGCCCTGCACGGCGTAGCTGTACTTGCCCACGTCCTCATTGCCGTGCTTGAAGTTCAGCGCGGCCATCAGGCCCTGCAGCGTGCCGTAGGCGGTGAACGGCGAAGGGTCGCCCGAGCCGCCGTGCACCTGGTGCACGCCAGTGACGTATTCGGTCTCGCGGAACACGTATTCCATGTCGTTGACGTCGATGCCGACGTCCTCGGCGGTGATGTAGCGCCCGCCCAGCGAGTTGACGAAACGGCCGAACGCGCGGAACAGCGCCTCGGACTTGTCCTTGGACGGGTCGCCGATGATCACCGCCTTGCCGCCGCCCAGATTCAGCCCGGCCACCGCGTTCTTGTAGGTCATGCCGCGGGACAGGCGCAGCACGTCGTTGACCGCGTCCTGCTCGGTCTTGTACGGCCACATGCGCAGGCCGCCGAGCGCCGGGCCCAGCACCGTGTTGTGGATCGCGATGATGGCCTTCAGGCCGGCGTCCTGGTTGTGGCAGAAGACGACTTCTTCGTGACCCGTCTTGGCGATGGTTTCAAAGATCATTGGAACGATGACTCCACGA
>NZ_DASSES010000138.1:0-8906 GCF_035695185.1 Frateuria sp. | reverse complement strand
TCCTCGCCGGCGCGCGCCTACGGCCTGCTGCTGGCGGCGATCCGCGATCCGGATCCGGTGATGTTCTTCGAGCCCAAGCGCATCTACCGCCAGTACAAGGAAGAGGTGCCGGACGACGGCGAAGCGCTGCCGCTGGACGTGTGCTTCGTGCTGCGCGACGGCACCGACGTGACCCTGGTGACCTGGGGCGCGCAGGTGAAGGAGACGCTGGAGGCGGCCGACGCGCTGGCCGCCGAGGGCATCAGCGCCGAGGTGATCGATGTCGCCACGCTGACGCCGTTGGACTTCGACACGATCGCCGAGTCGGTCGCCAAGACCGGCCGCTGCGTGATCGTGCACGAGGCGCCCAAGACCGCCGGTTTCGGCGCCGAGATCGCCGCGCGCCTGGCGGAAGAATGCATGTTCGACCTGCTCGCGCCGGTCGAGCGCGTGACCGGCTTCGACACGCACATCCCGCTGTTCCGCCTGGAGATGAAGTACCTGCCCAGCACCGAGCGCGTGGTCGAAGCGGCCAAGCGCACGCTGGCGGCAAGCTGAGCCCTGCTCCTCCCCCTGCGAGCAGGGGGAGGTCGGGAGGGGGTTCTTGCGCTTCGCTGATGGCGAAGGCACCCCTCCCCAACCCTCCCCTGCCAGCAGGGGAGGGAGCCCAAAACCCACTTTGGAATTTGCGCCATGGCTGACATCAAGACGTTCCACCTCCCCGACCTCGGCGAAGGCCTGCCCGACGCGACCATCGTCGAATGGCACGTGAAGGTCGGCGACACGATCAAGCTCGACGCCCCGCTGGCCTCGATGGAAACCGCCAAGGCGGTGGTCGAGGTGCCCTCGCCCTACACCGGCAAGGTGACCAAGCTGTATGGCGCCGCCGGCGACGTGATCGAGACCGGCGCCGCGCTGGCGGATTTCGAGCCGGACCCGAACGCCAAGCAGCGCGCCGAGGCCGAGTCCACCGGCCACCACCACGGTCCGAAGAAGAGCGTGGGCAGCCCGGCGCCGGACGACGGCAACAAGGTCGTCGCCTCCGACGAGGGCGGCGAGGTCGAGACCGGCGGCAAGGACCGCGAGGACGAAGGCACCGTGGTCGGCGCGATGGTCAGCGGCAACGCCGTGCACGTCGAGCAGGCCGCCAGCATCGGCGGCGTCAAGGCCGTCCCGGCCGTGCGTGCGCTGGCGAAGAAGCTCAAGGTCGACCTCGCCAAGGTGCGCCCGACCGGCGCCGACGGCGTGGTCACCATGAAGGACGTCAAGGACGCCGCCGCCAACGGCAGCGCCCCGCTCGGCGGCGCCCCGGCGCGTGCGGTGCCGGCCTCGGCCGGCCGCCACCTGGCACCGGCACTGCCCGAGCCCGGCCCCGCGCCGCAGCGCGGCCCGGTGTCGCTCGCCGGCAAGCCGGTGCGCACCGCGCCGCCGTCGCAGCCGGCCACCGGCCAGCCCGAGCAGCTCAAGGGCGTGCGCCGCAACATGGCCCGCGTGATGGCCGAGGCCCACGCCCAGGTCGTGCCGACCACGCTGGTCGACGACGCCGACCTGCACGCCTGGATCGGCAAGCAGGACATCACCGCACGCCTGATCCGCGCGATCGTCGCCGCATGCAAGGCGGTGCCCGCGCTCAACGCCTGGTTCGACGGCAAGAACCTCACCCGCACCCTGCACCGCCACGTCGACATCGGCATCGCGGTGGATACCGAGGACGGCCTGTTCGTGCCAGCCCTGCGCAATGCCGACGTGCTGGACGGCGCCGGCATCCGTGCCGGCATCCAGCGCCTGCGCGCACAGGTCGAGGACCGCTCGATCCCGTCGTCCGAACTGGCCGGCTACACCATCAGCCTGTCGAATTTCGGGATGTTCGCAGGACGTTACGCAACGCCGGTGGTGGTGCCGCCTTGCGTGGCGATCGTCGGCGCCGGCAAGCTCAGCCACGACGTGGTCGCGGTGATGGGCGGCATCGAGGTGCACCGGCGCATGCCGATCAGCCTGACCTTCGACCACCGCGCGGCCACCGGCGGCGAGGCGGCGCGCTTCCTCAAGGCCCTGCTGGACGACCTGGGGCTGCCGCAGTAAGGACCAGAAGCGGCGGGGACTGGGCGCAGCGGGCCCGTCTCCCCTGCCCCTGCCAGAAGAACGGAGCGCCCGGCGCTCCGTTTTTTTTCTTGACGCCCGGGCGCATACCCTCGGCCTCTCGTCCCTACGGAGGCCCCTCCATGCACCACAGCCGCCTCAGCACCATCGTGCTCGACTGCCAGCTCGACGACCTGGAGCCGGCCGTCCGGTTCTGGAGCGCCGCGCTCGGCAAACCGGTCGAGGATGCCGACCAGGACGGCGACGGCCGCTACGCGGCGCTCGCCACCGCCGACGACGAACCGATCGTCCTGCTGCAGAGGGTGACGCACGAAAGTCGCGTGCATCTGGACATCGAGACCGACGACCTGGACGCCGAAGTGGCCCGCCTGCAGGCCCTGGGCGCCACCGCCATCGCCTTCGTCAAGGAACGCTGGTGGGTGATGCAGGCGCCGACCGGCCACCGCTTCTGCGTGATACGGAAGCAGCGCGAACGCTTCGGCCCGCACGTCAACCGCTGGGACTAGACAGGGGCGCGTCGTGCCGGACGCTCAATAATCGCGCACGTCCAGCGCGACCAGGGCGCGCACGTCGTAAGCCTGTGCCGCTTCCGGCCACGCCAGTGCCGCCAGCGCGCGGTCGCCGGCCGGCCAGGGCGCGTTGTCCAGCAACACTTCGGTGGACAGCGTGCCGTCGCCTGCCCGGCGCAGGAACAGACGGACCCAATGCAGGCTCGGGGCAAGTGCCTCGCCCTTCAGCGCGTCGGCGACGCTGGCGAGGATGCCGGGCGGCACCGCGATGTCCGCCCCCTCGACCACGAAGCGGCCGATGAACGCGTCCCACTGGCGCAACCCCAGCTCCCATTGCGCCAGTTCCAGCTTGCGCTCGTCCGTGAGGTACCAGCAGGCAGCCAGCAGCACTGCCAGGTCGCCGCGGGCGAAGCGCTCCAGCGCATCGCGCCAGCCCGCCTCGCCCCGGCCGTTGCCGGCGTAGCTCAGCTCGAGCCGGCGGTCCTCGTCCAGCACCAGGTCGATGTCCAGTCGCCCGGGCTGGCCGGGCGCGGGGGCGTCCTCCCAGTGGGCACGCACGGCCGGGTAGTCGCCATCGGTCAGCAGCCAGTCCTCGTCCGGCTCCAGCTCCAGCTCGTGCCGTTCGAACAGCCGTGCCAGTTCGCCGAGCAGCTTGTCGTCCGTCATGTCGACTCTCCGGCGCGGGTCGGGCGCCACAGCAGGTAGCGGATCAGCATCGCCACGGCCAGCACGCCCACGCAGGCGCCGTAGCCGAGCAAGGCCGGCAGCACCTGCTGCCAGATCGCACCGCTGGCACGGCCGAACGCGTCGACGTGCGCCGGCGGCGCAGCCATGAAACCCCAGGCGGCACTCCATGCCGCGGCGGCGGCGGCCAGCACCAGGGCCAACCCGTCGAACACCCGGCGCGCCATGGTGCGCGGCAGGCTCTTGGGATAGGTGAAATAGGCCCAGCCCAGGATCAGCAACCAGGGGGCCAGCAACAGCAGGGCGAGATAACGGAACATCGCCGTCCTCCTCAGGCCGCGCCGGCGAGCTGGTCGAGCGCCTCGCGCAACCGGCCCCACGCCTGGTCGCGCGCTGCCGCGTCGGCGTACACGGGCGTGCTGGCGACCTCTTCGCCCCCGAGCTCCAGCGTCACGCCGGTAGGCGTGCCGCGCAACACCACCGCGGCCCCGGCCTGCTTGAGCTGCTTCTGCGCCACGCCGGCCGCCTTGGGGTCGTCGAAGGCACGCGAAAGCAGCAGTTCCTCGCCGTCGCCGGCAAACAACCGGAAGCGGAAGCGGCCGTCCTCGTCGCGAAAGCTGGCCAGGCGCGGCGGCTTGTCCCCGCGTGGCCGGGCCGCATCGGCGGCACCGGTGGCGACCACATGACTGCCCAGCCCGACCGCGTCGCGCAGGCGCGCCATCTTGGGGGTAGCGACGGCGCGTGCCTTGCGCGCGCCTTCCTGCAGTATGTCCTCGATGTCCGCGGGCTTCGCGATCAGCGCCTCGTAGCGCTCGCGCATCGGCGCGAGCTGGCCCTCGAGCAGGTCGAACAGGGCCTGCTTCGCCTCGCCCCAGGACAGCCCCGACGCCAGCGCGCCGCGGAACGCGCCGGCGTCGGCGTCGCTGGCGAACGCGCGGTAGAGCGTGTACAGCGAGGAGCAGTCGGGGTCCTTCGGCTCACCCGGCAGGCGCGAATCGGTGACGATGCGCATCACCGCCTCGCGCAGCGCCTTGGCGCCGCCGGCGAACAGCGGGATCGTGTTGTCGTAGCTCTTGGACATCTTGCGACCGTCCAGCCCCGGCAGCGTCGCCACCTGCTCCTCGATCTGCACCTCCGGCAGCACGAACGAATCCTCGCCGTAGATGTGGTTGAAGCGCTGCGCGATGTCGCGCGCCATCTCCAGGTGCTGGATCTGGTCGCGCCCGACCGGCACCTTGTGCGCGTCGAAGGCGAGGATGTCGGCCGCCATCAGCACCGGGTACATGTACAGGCCCGCGGTGACGCCGGCATCCGGGTCCTCGCCGGTCTCCACGTTGCGGTCGACCGCCGCCTTGTAGGCGTGTGCGCGGTTCAGCAGGCCCTTGGCGGTGACGCAGGTGAGCATCCAGGTGAGCTCGGGAATCTCGGAGATGTCGGACTGGCGGTAGAACGTCACCCGCTCCGGATCCAGCCCACAGGCCAGCCAGCTTGCGGCGATTTCCAGCCGCGAACGCGCCACGCGCGCGGGGTCGTCGCTCTTGATCAGCGCGTGGTAGTCGGCCATGAAGAAGAACGCGTCGACATCCTCGCGGCGGCTGGCGGCGATCGCCGGGCGGATGGCGCCGGCGTAGTTGCCAAGGTGCGGGGTACCGGTGGTGGTAATGCCGGTGAGGACGCGGGTTCGGTTCATGACGTCGGATTCTGGGTGTGAGTACGCGGCCGGCGGCATGCGGCCGCCAGCCGGTCGATGATAGGCGTTCGCAAGCCGCGCCGGTATGCGCGGTTCTGTCGCAGTCCGGCGCCGGCGGTCAGCGGATCAGCGTGGACTTGCCGAACAGCGACTCGACCAGGTCCACCGCCAGCTTGCCGGTCTGGTTGCGCTTGTCGTAGGCAGGATTGAGCTCGACGATGTCCAGCGAGCCCAGGCGACCGGTATCGGCGATCATCTCCATGCACAGCTGCGCCTCGCGGTAGGTCGGGCCACCGCGCACGGTGGTGCCCACGCCCGGCGCGATCGCCGGGTCGAGGAAATCGACGTCGAAGCTGACGTGCAGGTGGGTGTTCCCGTCGACGTCGGCCAGCGCCTCTTCCATCGTGCGCTTCATGCCGACCTCGTCGATGTGGCGCATGTCGAAGATCTGCATCCCGGCCTCGCGCACCAGCTTCTTCTCGTCATCGTCCACCGAGCGGATGCCGACCTGGCGGAACACGTGCGGCGAGGTCGACGGGCGATGGTTGCCGATCCCGGTGAGCACGTCCGGTCCGTTGCCGCACAGGCAGGCCACCGGCATGCCATGGATGTTGCCCGATGGCGTGGCGTCAGCAGTGTTGAAGTCCGCGTGCGCGTCCAGCCAGAGCACGCGCAGCTTCTTGCCGGTGTCGCGGCAATGGTCGGCCACGGCGGAGATCGAACCGATCGCCAGGCAGTGGTCACCACCCAGCATCACCGGCACGCGGCCGGCCTGCAGTTCCTGCCGCACGGCCGTATGGACGGCCATGTTCCAGGCCGCCACCTCGTCCAGGTGGCGGTAGCCGTTCTCCGGCGGCAGCCAGGGATTGAGCGGACCCTGCAGGTTGCCGCGATCGAGCACCTTCAGCCCGCGCGCCTCCAGCTTCTCGCCCAACCGGGCCACGCGCAGCGCCTCGGGCCCCATCGACGCGCCGCGATGGCCTGCGCCGATGTCGGTGGGTGCGCCGATCAAGCTGACTGTCTGCTGGGTCATAGGGGCCTCGTCCGTCCGGTGGGTGCCCGCGCGCGCTGGCGCGCGGCTGGTGCCGGCAGCAGGAGTCGAACCCGCGACCTACTGATTACAAACGCGTTGTTCGTGTTTGCTGCCGACTTGAATTGTTGCCTTCTGCAGGCTGCCAGGCCGCTACGCGCCTCGCTCTGAGCGCTTCACGTAGTAACATCAGGCAACAAGGGAAATCCTGCCGAGACACCCTTACTTGTTGCCTAGCGTTGACTGGACGCCATGCCGAAGAGCCGAGATCGTAGCAGCCTGACCCAAAAGTTTCTCGATGCCATCAAGCCGACGGACAAGCAAGTCGACTATGCGGACGGGCTCGTTCGTGGGCTGGCGCTGCGCGTTTCGCCCGGTGGCGCCATGACGTGGGTGCTCATCAAGCGGATCCCGGGCGAAGGCGTCCGGCGCATCAGGCTTGGCCACTACGTGCGCCAGAGTGACGGCGCCCCTATCCCAGACACGGCGCCGCGCGACCAGTTCCCAAGCGGCCTGCGCGCGCTGAGCTTGAAGCAGGCGCGCGAGGAAGCCACGCGGACGCTCGCGCTCATCAACGAGGGGCGCAACCCGGTGGAGGAGCGCGAGCGCGCCAAGCACCTGCGCGCGGTCGATAGCGAGCGCGGCACGCTCAAGGATCTGCTGCAGGACTACACAACGTGGCGCAAAGAGGGGTCCGAGAAGCGCGCGCCGGCCACAAAGCGGCAGATTAAGGAATGGGAGCGCATCGCCGCGAAGCTCGAGGAACAGGCGCCCGCCCTGCTTTCGATGAAGGCTCGGGACGTGGAGCCGGCGCACGTCGTGGCGTTGCTGCGCCCGATCTTCCACGGGAGCACGGCCCGGCCCAAGACCGGCCGCGGCAGCAAGGGCCGGCAGAGCGAGAACGGCGCCCAGGGCAGCGCGGACAAGGTGCAATCCTTCTTGCGCGCGGCGTTCGCCTACGGGATGCAATCGGAAAACTCCGTCGCGCGCGCCACCACCCGCACGTACGCAATCCGGTCCAACCCGATGGCGAGCATCCCGCGCGAGGCAAAGTCAACGCCGGGAACGCGCGCCCTATCGCCGACGGAGCTGCGGCACTTCTGGGACACCATCGACAAGGCCCCGCGAGTGGGCCCCGTGATGGCCGACCTCCTGCGCTTCACGATCGCCAGCGGTGGCCAGCGCACCCACCAGCTCGCGCGCGAGCCTTGGGCCTCCTACGACGTGGATAAGCGGCGGGTGTCGTTGGTGGACCGCAAGGGCCGCGGCGGTCAGCCTCGCGTGCACCTGGTGCCGATGTCTGATCGCATGGTCGAGATCCTGGAGCGCGTGCGCCGCGTAAGCGGTTCGCGCGCGTGGCCGTGGTCGACCACGGAACAGGGGCCGATCGACATTGCATCGCCGGCCAGCGCGGTGCGTAACTGGCTGGAGTCCGAACACGGAACGCTCGACGGAAAGAAGATCGCGCCATTCACTCCGCGCGACCTACGCCGCACCTGCGCGCAAATGATGCAGGCCGCGGGCATCCCCGACGAGCTGGCCGACCGGCTGCAGAGCCACGGCGTTGCAGGGGTCACGGGCACGCACTACCGGAACAACCCGGAGCTATACCTGCCAGAGAAGCGCCAGGCGCTGGACGCGTTCGACGCGGAGTTAGAGCGCATTCTGCGCGGCAAAAATTAAGCCGAAATCCCTGCGACCCGGAGCCGAGCGTTCGGGTGGAAATGGCGCAACCACACGCCACGACACGCATCGGCCAATTGATTTTTTCGCGAGCCAGGCCGTTGGTTTAGCCGTGTGCCCAGTAGACGCCGTTTGAGGCCCCATGTAGCGTATTCGCTCGAAGGGGGCCGGTGCCGGAACAACCGCCGAGCGACGCAGCGCTCGTTAAAAGGACACGTCTCGCAATGAGGCAAGGGCGAAAGCCCGTCCAACTGAAAGAGCAGTTGTGCGTGTGTCCACGACAGACACAAAGGGCCCGTCGCCCGGTCGCGTTCGACTGAACAGACGAAGCAGTCCCATGGCCGTGGTGCATCCCGTATGCGCTTCGTGCCGCGGCGTCTAGAACTTCATCTGAGCAAACCGCCATGACCGATAACAGCACCCCCGCTCACGATCGCATCGTCACCTATCCGCGCATTAAGCAGGAGTGGGGCATCACCTACAGCAACGTTCACCTCCTGCGCCTGGAGAAGGCCGGCAAGTTTCCAAAGCGCCTTTCGTTGCCCTCCGTGGCGTGGCTCGAGTCCGAGATCGCCGGATGGATCCGCGAGCGCGCCGCCGCGCGTCACGAGGTGGCCGCATGAGCACCACGAACAGCCCCGTCACCGGCGATGAATTGGCCCAGCTCGTGGCGCTGGCAAACGAAGCCATGCGCGCACCCATCCCCGGCGTTTCCCTGCGCATGTTCTCGCCCAACGACCTGGATGCGGAGCCCGACGAGCGCGCGCCGCTCCCGCCAGGCGTGCGCCGTATCGCATTGGCGATCGACAAGCCCGACGCCTACCAGGGGCCGGAACATGCCGGCGCCGTGCGCCTGGTGTTCTGGCTGTACGTGATCGGCGAAGGGCCAACGGTACAACTCGACGCCGAGGCGCTTCTGCGTTGGGTCGCCCAGGTGGAGGCTGCAGCATCCCCAGCCGAAGACGCCGCCAGCGACCTGGCCAATCCCGCCACCGTACGCACGCTGGCGAAGGAGCGCACCGAAGCGCGCGAGGTGTCCCGGGCGCTGGCGGGCGCGAGCCGCGCCATCAACTCAGTCGCCGACGAGGTGCGCGCCTCCGTGGCCAACCCGGCCACGTGGTTGCCTATCGGTCCCGACGATGCCGTGATCGCTACTTGGTCGCTTCATCGAATCCCGCAGGAGGGCCACGCGTGACTATCGAAACGTCCCCCTTGCTCGACAACACGCTGG
>NZ_DASSES010000137.1:0-13102 GCF_035695185.1 Frateuria sp. | reverse complement strand
CCGGGATGTTCATCCGCTCGCGCAGCTTGCGCTCGACGATGAAGCACTCCGGCGCCTTGATGTCTTCCAGGTTGATGCCGCCGAAGGTCGGCTCCATCGCGGCGATGATGTCGACCAGCTTGTCCGGGTCGCGCTCGTTCAGCTCGATGTCGAACACGTCGATCCCGGCGAACTTCTGGAACAGCACGCCCTTGCCTTCCATCACCGGCTTGCCGGCCAGCGGCCCGATGTCGCCCAAGCCGAGCACCGCGGTGCCGTTGGTGATCACCGCGACCAGGTTGCCGCGCGCGGTCATCTCGCTGGCGGCGTGCGGGTTCTCGACGATCGCCTCGCAGGCGTAGGCCACGCCGGGCGAGTAGGCCAGCGCCAGGTCGCGCTGGGTCACCATCGCCTTGGTCGCGCTGACCTTGATCTTGCCGGGGCGGGGGTGGCGGTGGTACTCGAGCGCGGCGTGGCGCAGGTCGTCGGGATGGGCCATGGGCGGCGGCTTTTCTGCGAGGGGAAGCGGCCTTACATGGTAGCAGGCGCGCCCGACGGCCACGCCGTCCCGCCGGCCGGCCACACCGTGCGAAAGGTCGCAGATCGGCCGCCTTATCCGTCAGAGCTGCAGGTTGAGCTCGTCGGCCTGCACGCGACCCATGTGGATGCCGTTGACGAACAGCGAGAACGCAAGCTTGCCGGCCAGGCCGTGCACGCGCTGCATCCAGGGAGGAAGCCAGCGTGGCGGCAGCAGGGTGCCGGCCTCGAAGTGCGGCTGCAGGGTGATCACGTCGTGCAGCGCCAGCTTGCCGGCGAACAGGTAGCGCAGCAGGTCCATGCGCTGCTGCCTGAACGCCCAGCGGAAAAACGTGTGCACGGTGAGCAGTCCGGACAGGTAGACGTTGTCCTTGGCAAACGCGGCGCCGCCTGTCAGCGGGACGCCGCGGAACACCCGCTGCGCCGAGTGGAAGCTTTCGGCCGAGCCCTGGCCGCAGTGGCGGAAGTATTTGTAGACCTCGACGAAGTCGGCGCCGTTGAGCGCCATATCGATGGCCAGGATGCGCAGGCTGATGCGCTTCAGCCGGGCGATGTCGATCGCCCCGGACATCAGCTCGGCGAACACCGCCAGTCCCTCCTGCGTGGCGGTGACGCGCGGCGAGGTGCGCGCCAGCGAACCGAGCAACGGCTGCTCGCGCCCGTTCAACGCAGTGAGCGAGTGCACGAACGCCTCGTGCGCCAGCAGCTGGTGGCGATCGTATTCGCTGAAGCGTGCGCCGCCGCGCAGCCGGATGCGGGTGGCACCGGCCGCGGCCTTGGCGGTGAGCTCAGGGTCGACCTCCACCGCGATGCGCCCGGGCCCGAAGAACCCGTCCAGCACCCCGCCGAGGTCCGCGCGCAGCTCTTCGGCGGAAAGATCCATGCCGATCGTGTCGGAAAGCAGGTCGGCGCCCAGCTCGTCGGACAGCTCGACGAAATAGCGCGCCGCATCCAGGTTGCTGCGCGTGCTGCCCGGGATCGAGTCACCCGGCCGGCCGTACAGCATGATCGAGGGTGCGGTGACGCCGGCGCTGCCCACCGCCTCGAGCATTTCGGCGGCGATGCGCCAGGAGGTCGCGGTGCGGCACAGGTAATCGCCGATCGGATCGCCGACCAGCAACACCTCGGCCTCACGCTCGATCGCCGCCAGCTCGGCGCGCACCGCGGCAAGGTCCGGACGCAGGTAGTGAACGTCCGGCAGCGCGAAATCGCCCTTGTCGTAGGCGGCGATCAGGCCCTGCTCCAGCGATGCCGGCCAGCTCACCGCAGGCAGGATGTTGATCGCGCGGGTGGCGGCGAGCAGGCGCTGGTCGAGTGCGGCGTAGTGGCGATGGGTGGAGGCGTCGACGTTCATGGCGGAACCGGACACGCGCCGCATGCAAGGGCCGGGCTCTGGCAGGTTCCGGGCATGGCGCGTTACTCCCGCTCGCGCCGGCTGCGATGCCCGTGCGGGCGATCCGCCGGCCGGCCGCCGCGCTGGCGGCGCAGGCGCGCTTCCAGCGTTGCCGCCTGTTCCTCGCGTTCATCGCGCAGCTTCAGGTAGTTGCGCCAGCGCTCCGCGGTGAGTTCGCCGGAATCCAGCGCCGACTGCACCGCGCAACCCGGCTCGCTGCCGTGGCCGCAGTCGGCGAAGCGGCAGCTCTCGGCCAGCGCCTCGATGTCGGCGAACAGGTCCAGGTTCTCCTCGCCGGTGAGCTTCAGTTCGCGCATGCCGGGCGTGTCGATCAGGCAGCCCCCCGAGGGCAGCATCAGCAGCGCGCGGTGGGTGGTGGTATGGCGGCCGCGGCTGTCGTGCGCGCGCACCTCGCCAGTGGCCATGCGTTCGCTGCCGAGCAGCGTATTGGTCAGGGTGGACTTGCCGGCGCCGGAGGAGCCGACCAGCACCGCGCTGTCGCCCGGGCCGAGGTAGCGCGCGAGGAGTTCGGCGCTGGCCGGGCTCTTGCCGTTGATGGCGTGGATCGGCGTGTCCGGCGGCAGGCGTTCGCGCAGGGCGGCCAGGCGCGCGTCGCCCTCGGCATGCAGGTCGAGCTTGCTCAGCAGCACCACCGGCTGGGCGCCGGAGTCCTCGATCAGCGAGAGGTAGCGCTCGATCCGCGCCGGGTTGAAGTCGTTGTCCAGTCCGGTCAGGACCAGCACATAGTCGATGTTGGTGGCGATGATCTGCCGCTCGTAGCGCTCGCCCGCGGCGGCGCGCAAGAGCACGCTGCGCCGAGGCAGCACGGTGAGGATGTGCGGCGGGCGGCCGTCCTCCACCTCGACGAAGTCGCCGACCGCCGGACGCCCGGCCGCCTCCAGCGTCCGCTTGAGGAAATGCCCGGCCGGCTGCGCGCCGAACAACGCCTCGCCGTCGTGCAACTCGTAGCCGGCGCGGTGCTGCGCCACCACGCGCGCGATGCGGTGGCCGCCGGGCGGCAGCTCGCCGCGCCAGCCGATGTGGCGCAGGCGTTCGATCATCGCGGCATCGCTCATAGGTCCGCCGATTATGCCCTGCCGCGGCGATGTCTGCCGCGCACCCGCCGGGCATCGTCCGCTGCTAGCATCGGCGGCTTTCCAAGGCCCCGCAGAGGACCCCGTGCCGGCTTTGCCCCTCCCCGCGTCGATCACCCCCAGCTCCCACCTCGCCGACGTGCGCTACGAGATCCGCGGCGCCCTCACCCGCCGCGCCCGCGAGCTGGAATCGGCCGGCCGTGCCATCGTCAAGCTGAACATCGGCAACCCGGCGCGCTACGGCTTCGAGACGCCGGCGCACCTGCGCCAGGCGATCGCCGCGCACCTGGCCGACAGCGAGGGCTACGGCCACGAGCAGGGCCTGGAGGAGGCACGCGAGGCGATCGCCGCGCAGCAGCGCGCGCGCGGCGCGCACGGCGTGGCGGTGGAGCGCATCTTCATCGGCAACGGCGTGAGCGAGCTGATCGACCTGTCGCTGCGCGCGCTCTTGCAACCGGGCGACGAGGTGTTGCTGCCCAGCCCCGATTACCCGCTGTGGAGCGCCGCCACCCTGTTGAACGGCGGGCGCCCACGCTACTACCGCTGCCTGGCGCAGAACGCGCACCTGCCCGACCCGGACGAACTGGAGGCACTGATCACCCCGCGCACCCGCGCGCTGGTGCTGATCAACCCGAACAACCCGACCGGGGCGGTGTACCCGCGGCCGCTGCTGGAACGGCTGGTGGCGATCGCCGAGCGGCATGACCTGCTCCTGCTCGCCGACGAGATTTACGACGAGATCGTTTACGACCAGGCGTCGTTCCAGCCGCTGGCCGAGGTCGCGGGCGCGCATCCGTGCATTAGCTTCGGCGGCCTGTCCAAGGTGCATCGCGCCTGCGGCTACCGCGTCGGCTGGCTGAGCCTGTCCGGTGACCCGGCGCGCACCAGCGCCTACCGCGACGCGCTGCAGTTGCTCGCGGCCTTGCGGTTGTGCGCCAACGTGACCGCGCAGTGGGCGGTCGAGCCGGCGCTGGCCGGGCGCGCCACCATCGGCGCGCTCACCGCGCCGGGCGGGCGCCTGCACGAGGCGCGCCGCGCCGTGCTGGAAGGCGTGGCGGCCAGTGCGCATCTGGACCTGGTGGCACCGGCCGGTGCGCTCTACGCCTATCCGCAGGTGCGCAGCGAGCGGCTGCCGCGGTTCGACGGCGATGCCTTCGCCCTGCGCCTGCTGGAGGAGGAAGCGGTGCTGGTGATGCCCGGGTCCAGTTTCAACGCCACCCACAGCCGTCATTTCCGTCTCACCCTGCTGCCGCCGCCGGCGCAGCTGGCCGAGGTGTTCGTGCGGATCGAGCGGGTACTCTCGCGCATGGCCCAGGAGCAGGCGCGCGAGTCGGCCGTCGCCTGATCCAGAGGCCCTTTCCCTCGGGAGAGGGGTGGGGGTGAGGGTCCGGTCCGGGCGGGACATCCCGCTCCGCCCAAACCCTCACCCGCCTGTCGGCACCCTCCCCGGAGGGAGAGGGGTTCGGACCGGGGGCCTGGGGCCAGCGCTTCGACTCCGCCCTGCGGGCTACGCTCAGCGCGAACGGGTCACGTTGGAAGTCGGAACACAACCTCATCCTGAGCGTAGGCGCGAAGCGCCGCAGTCGAAGGACCCCAACGACCGGAGCCTGCCATGCCCCTGCACTACCTCGCCCTGGGCGACTCCTACACCATCGGCGAAGCCGTCCCCGCCGCCGAGCGCTGGCCGGCGCGACTGGTGCGCCAGTTGCGGGCGCGCGGCCTGGCCGTCGAAGAGCCTCGGATCGTCGCGACCACCGGCTGGACCACCGACGAGCTCTCCGCCGGCATGGACGCGGCCTCCCTCACCCCGCCCTACGACCTGGTCAGCCTGCTGATCGGCGTCAACAACCAGTACCGCGGGCGCCCGGCCGGGGAGTACCGCGGCCAGTTCGCGCGGCTACTGCAGCGTGCCGTCACCCTGGCCGGCGGTCGCGCCTCGCGCGTGGTCGTGGTTTCGATTCCCGACTGGGGCGTCACCCGCTTCGCCGGCGAGCAGGGCCGTGACCCGGCGCCGATCGCCCACGCGCTGGACGTCTACAACGCCATCGCCCGTGACGAAGCCGGCCGCGCGGGGGCGCGCTGGGTGGACATCACGCCCGTCTCGCGCCGCCATCCGGAACTCCTGGCCGAGGACGGCCTTCATCCCAGCGCGGAGCAGTACGCGCTGTGGACGGAAGCCATCCTGCCGGCGGCCGCCGCCGCGCTGAAATAGCGCAGCGGTTGGGATCGCCGCCGACGCCCCAACCTGCGGGGCGTATCATTGGCCCTCTTTGCCGGAGCTTTCCCCATGTCCCTCGACCCTGCCACCCGCGACCGCATCGAAACCCTGCTCAAGGACCACCGCGTGGTGCTGTTCATGAAGGGCGACCGCCGCCAGCCGATGTGCGGCTTCTCCGCCGCCGCGACCAACACGCTCAACGAACTGCTGCCGGAGTACCACACGGTCAACGTGTTGGAGGACCCGGAGATCCGCGAGGGGATCAAGGTCTACGGTGACTGGCCGACGATCCCCCAGCTGTACGTCGAGGGCGAGCTGGTCGGCGGCGCCGACATCATCCGCCAGATGTACGCCAGCGGCGAGCTGCATACCCTGTTCGGCGCCGCGCCGCCGGACCGCACGCCGCCGGAGATCACGATTACCGATAAAGCGGCCGAAGCCATCCGCAACGGCATCGCCAACGCGCAGGGCCTGGCCCTGCACCTGGAGATCGGCCCCGACCACAGCGCCGGTTTCCAGCTTGCCCCGGCCGGCGACCACGACATCGTGGTGACCGCCAACGGCATCGAGGTGCACTTCGACCCGGGCAGCGCACAGCGCGCCAAGGGCATCGTGATCGACTGGGTATCCACCGTGCAGGGCGAGGGCCTGAGCCTGAAGTTCCCCGGCGCACAGGAGATCAAGTCGATGAGCGTGCAGGAACTCAAGCAGCGGCTGGCCGACGGCAATCTCGTGCTGGTCGATGTGCGCCCGGCCGCCGGCCGTGCCCAGGCCGCGCCGCTGGCGCTGGCGCGCGTGCTGGAGGACGAGGGTTACGACGCGCTCGCGGCACTGCCGAAGGACACCGCGATCGCCTTCATCTGCCACCACGGCAATTCCAGCCGGGGCGTGGCCGAGCGCTTCGCTGCGCACGGATTCACCAACGTGTTCAACGTCGCGGGCGGCATGGACGCATGGGCGCGGGAGATCGATCCCACCGTTCCCCGCTATTGACCGGCCCGTGGATGCGGGGTGGGCCGCGGGCCCACCCTGGGCCGGGGCGATCGCTCGGGCTACACGCGTCCCGACCGGCGCATGCTGCGCCGGCCCGTCCACAGCAGCGCCCCGGCGGCCAGCGCCCCGGCGGCGACCAGGCCACGGTGCGTCGTGGCCCACAACTGCAGGCTGTACGCCTTCGAACGCGCGTCGAAGCGCCCGTGCGTGCCGTAGTCGTCCGGCACCGCCTCGTAGAGGTTGTCCGGCCGGTCCTGCGGCAACGGCTGCCTGCCCATCTGCCCGGCGTACCCGAGCTTGACCAGCTTGCGATCCCCGAGCCGCGGGAACAGCTTGTTGCCGAGGATCGCCTTGACCGCCGGGAAGCCTACGTTGAGCTCGCGCCGGCGGTGGTGCGCGGCCCAGTGGATGCCCTTGGCCGCCACCTCCGGCTGGAAGATCGGCGGCACCGGCTGCGGACGGCGCGGCAGTTTGGTGCGCCCCCACTGGAACTGCGGCGTGTTGAAGGCGGACAGCTGCACCATCGTGATGTGCACGTCGCTCTTCTCGTGCATCAACTCCACGCGTAGCGCGTCGGTGAAGCCGCGGATGGCGAACTTCGCGCCACAGTAGGGCGCCTGCAACGGGATCGCCCGGTAGGCCAGTGCCGAACCCACCTGCACGATGGTGCCGCGGCCGCGCTCGCGCATGCGCCTGAGCGCCGCCATCGTGCCGTACACGGTGCCGAGGTAGGTGACCTCGGTGGCGCGGCGGAACTCGGCCGGGCTGATGCTGTGCACCGGCGCGAAGATCGTCGCCATGGCGTCGTTGATCCAGATGTCGATCGGCCCGAGTTCCTCTTCGACACGCCCGGCCGCGGCCTCGACCGCCTCGGCGTCGGACACGTCCACGGGAATCGGCAGCGCCTCGCCTCCCAGCCTGCGCACCTCTTCGGCCGCGACCTCTAGCCCGTCGCTGCCGCGGGCCAGCAGGGCGATGCGCGCGCCGTCGCGGGCGAAGCGGTGGGCGGTGGCACGGCCGACGCCGGCGGAGGCACCGGTGATCACGACGACTTCGGGTTTTTTCTTGTTCATGGCGACTCCTGAAACGCTTCCTGCAGGAGCGCACCTGTGCGCGACCGGCGTGCGCTCCTGCGAGGGGATGGCTAGCTGTAGGCGACGGTGGATAGCAGGGCGAGTGCGGCCTGGCGCGAATCGAGGCGCGTGTGCTGCACCACGATGGGAACGTCCGACTCGATCACGCTGGAGTAATCGGTGTCGCGCGGGATCGGCTCCGGATCCTCCAGGTCGTTGAAGCGCAGGTGCAGCGTGCGCCGTGCCGGCACGGTAACGCGGTAGGGACCGGCCGGCTCGCGGTCCTTGAAGTAGATGGTGACGGCCACGTGCGCGTCCTGCGCGTTGGTGTTGAGCAGGCAGGCGGTTTCGTGGCTGAGGAAGCGCGGATTGTCGGCATGCGTGCCGCCGGGCGGGATGTAGCCCTCGGCGATGGCCCAGCGGCGGGCGCCGATCGGTTCGGGCGTGGTCATGGCAGCTCCTTGTCGAGGTGGATCAGGGCGAGCCCCGATTGCGGGTCGTGCAGGCGGCGCAGGTGCGCGGGCGACTCGGTGACGATCACCTCCAGCGTGGGACGCACGTGACCCTCGAGCAGGTGGCCGCCGAGTGCGTGGCCGTCGGACCGGCCGAGCACCGCATGCATGTGCAGCACGGGTTCGGCGCCCTTGAGCGCCACATCGCCGATCAGCGACACCACCTCGACCTGTTCGTCGAAGGGGTTGCGCCTGTAGTCCCTGATGTCCCAGTCGAAGTAGCCCAGCACCGCGCGCTCGAAGGCGCCGATCGCGGTGAGGTGCGCGGCGGAGAGATGCTGTTCCCTGGCGAAGGCGAGCAGGCAGGCGTGGGCCTCGTCGCCGGTCTCGAGCACGACGGCCCAGGTCTTGTTCCCGCCCTGGTGGATCAGTTGGTAGTGCATGCCTTGGGCTCCTTTTTCTGGCACCCCTCCCCCCTCGGCGAGGGGTCGGGGGTGAGGGTTCGCGCAGGCCTCAAGGCCGAGTACCGGTCGTACCCTTCTCCCCAGGGGACAGGGGTTCGGTCGCGCCGGCGGGAATGGCGTCGAGGTTCGGCGAGCCCTGCGCCAGCGCCATCGCCAGCACCTGCGACACGTCCAGCGCAGTGCGCCCGGTGCACTGCTCGATCTGCTGGCGGCAGGAGAAGCCGTTGGTGATGATCAGCGTGTCCGGATCGGCCGCACGGATCGCCGGCAGCAGCTCCAGTTCGCCGATCGCCAGGGAGACGTCGACCTTCTTCGCGTCGAAGCCGAACGAGCCGGCCATGCCGCAGCAGCCCGCGTCGAGGAAGCGGAAGTCCAGCCCGGCCTTGGCCAGCAGCCGCTTCTCCGCATCGGTGCCGATCACCGCGTGGTGATGGCAATGCGCGTGCACCAGCGCCTTGCGCTTCAGCTGCGGTGGCGCGTAGCCCACGCGGTCCAGGTACTCGCTGAAGATGAAGGTGTTGCGCGCAAGCCAGTGCGCGCGCTCGTCACCCGGGAACAGGTTCGGCAGCTCGTCGCGGAAGGCGGCCACGCAGGACGGCTCCAGCCCGACCACCGGCACGCTGCGGTCGATGTGCGGCGCAAGCGCGTCCAGGATGTCGGCCAGTTGCGCGCGCGCCTTGTCCAGCATGCCCTCGGCATACAGCGGGCGGCCGCAGCACAGCGTCGCCTGGGGTACCACCACACGGTAGCCGGCCGCCTCCAGCACGCCGACGGCGTCCTTGAGCGGATCGGGATGGAAGTAGTTGTTGAACGTGTCGGGCCACAGCAGCACCTCCGGTCCGCGTGATCGCGGCTTCCCGCGCGCGGCGAACCAGTCGCGGAAGGTCTCGCCGGCGAAGCGTGGCATCGCGCGCTGCCGGGCGATGCCGCCGATCGCCTTGGCCACCTGCGACAGCCCCGGCGTCTGCAGGACCGCATTGGCCAGCCACGGCACGTGCGAGGCGACGCGCGCCACGTCGAAGATCCGCCCCATCGCGTACGCGGCGCGCGGGCGCAGGCGGCCCTTGAAGTGGTGGTACATGAACTCGGCCTTGTAGGTGGCCATGTCCACGTTGACCGGGCAGTCGCTCTTGCAGCCCTTGCAGGCCAGGCACATGTCCAGCGCGTCGCGCACCGCCTCGCTGCGCCAGCCGTCCTTGAGCGGGTCCCCCTCGAGCATCTCGAACAGCAGCCGCGCTCGGCCACGCGTGCACCACTTCTCCTCGTGGGTGGCGCGATAGCTGGGGCACATCACGTTCTGGTGCTTGTTGCGGCAATTGCCCACGCCCACGCAGCGGCGCGTGGCCATCGCGAAGCTCATGCCGTCGCCGGAATAGGCGAACGCGGTCTTCAGCTTCGGCGGCTGGTAGCCGGGCCCTTCGCGCAGGTCCGCATCCATCGGGTTGGGATCGACCACCTTGCCCGGGTTCATGCGCCCGCGCGGGTCCCATAGCGCCTTGAACTCGGCGAACGCCTGCATGAGCTCCTCGCCGAACATCTTTGGCAACAGCGAGGCGCGTACCTGGCCGTCGCCGTGCTCGCCGGAGAGCGAGCCGCCGTAGGACAGCACCAGGTCGGACGCCTCGTCCATGAATGCCCGCCACTGCGCCACCGCCTCGGGCGTGGCCAGGTCGAAATCCACGCGACAGTGGATGCAGCCGTCGCCGAAGTGGCCGTACAGCGCGCAGGTGTAGGCATACTTGGCGAGCAGCTTGCGGTAATCGCGCAGGTAGGCCCCGACCTTGTCCGGCGGCACCGCCGCATCCTCCCACCCCGGATGGCTGTCCGGTTGACCGGGCACGCGGGCGGTCGCGCCCAGGCCCGACTCGCGGATGGTCCACAGCATGGCCTCCTCGGCCGGATCGTCGAACAGCTTCATGCTCGGCGGGTGCCCATCCTGCCTGAGCGCCTGCATCAGCCGGCGCGCCTTGCCGTCGGCCTCGTGCTTGCTGTCGCCACCGAACTCGACCATCAGCCAGCCGCCGCCCGGCGGCAGCAGCGCGCGGTCCTTCGGGTGCATGTCCTTGCGCTTCATGTCCGCGATCAGCGCATCGTCGATGCCTTCCAGGCCGACCGGCCCGAAGGAGAGGATCTGCGGCACGTGGTCGCCCGCCTCGAACACGTCGGGGTAGCCCAGCACCAGCAGCGAGCGCACCGGCGGGCTGGGCACCAGCCGCACCTCGGCCTCCAGGATGGTCACACAGGTGCCTTCGGTACCCACCAGTGCACGGGCGACGTTGAAGCCGTTCTCCGGCAGCAGTTCGTCGAGGTTGTAGCCGGACACGCGGCGCGGGATCTTCGGGTAGCGCAAGCGGATCAGGTCGGCGTAGCGGTCGCGGATGGATTTCAGTCCCGCGTAGATCTGGCCGCGGCGCCCGCCCTCGCGGATGATCCGGTCGAGCTCCTCCTCGCTGGTCGGCCCCACGCGCATGCGCACGCCGTCGTAGGTGACGATTTCCAGCGCATGCACGTTGTCGGCGGTGCGCCCGGCCATCACCGAATGCACGCCGCAGGAGTTGTTGCCGATCATGCCGCCCAGCGTGTTGTGCGCGTGGGTGGAAGGATCGGGGCCGAAGGTGAGATGGTGCTTTTCGGCTTCGTCGCGCAGGTCGTCCAGCACGCAGCCAGGCTCGACGCGGGCGCGCCGCGCCTGCGGATCGATCGCGATGATCTGGTTGAGGTGATAGGAGAAATCCATCACCACCGCGGTGTTGCAGCACTGGCCGGCGAGGCTGGTGCCACCGCCACGCGAAAGCACCGGCGCGTCGTGCTCGTGGCAGATGCGCAGCGTTTCCATCACATCCGTCGCGTGGCGCGGCTTGACCACGCCGATCGGCACCTGGCGGTAGATCGAGCCGTCGGTGGCGTACAGCGCGCGGCTGCCGTCGTCGAAACAGACCTCGCCTTCGAGCGCGGCGGCCAGGTCCTGTGCCAGCACGGTGGCGGCCGCCGTCGAGAACGCGTAGCGGTTGCTGTGCGAGTGGCGCACCCGCGGCGGCGCCAGCGGCAGCACCGCGGCGTCGCGGTCACGGTCCTGGCGGTCGCGGCCCTCGGTGGCGTCTGCCGCTGCCTCGGCGCCGGCGGACGGCGGCGTGCGCGGAACAGAAGGCACCGAGCCATGCCCTCTCTGCCTGGTCATGTCTGCCACCCTTCCTCGACGCGGTAACGTTGCGCATCCGACGTCCTGAAGGCGAGGCCAAGGCCGGGCGCGTCCGGATCGACCACCAGCGCGCCATCGCGCAGCGCCGGCAGGCCGTCGAAGAACATCGCCTCGATGCGCGCGTGGTCGTGGAAGTACTCCACGTGCTTCAGGTGCCCGACCGCGCTGCACACATGGGCGTGCAGGTGCGGCGCGCAATGCGCCGAGACCGGGATTCCGAAGCCATGGGCCAGCGCGGCGGCGTGCAGGAACCCGGTGAAGCCGCCGCAACGGGTGCCGTCGACCTGCAGCACATCGACTGCGCCCGCCTCGAGCATGCGGCGGAAATACCAGGCATCCCAGCCGTATTCGCCCGCCGCGATGGCCATGCCGGCGGGGGCGCGGTCGCGCAGCAGGCGCAACCCTTCCAGGTCGTCCGAGGACACCGGCTCCTCGAACCAGCCCACGCCCTCGTCGGCATAACATGCGGCCAGCGCCAGCGCCTGTTTGCGGCCATAGGCGCCGTTGCCGTCGACCATCAGTTCGGGTCCCGCGCCGATCGCCTCGCGGGCGGCCCGCACGCGCGCCGGGTCGTCGTGCGGATGCGTGCCCACTTTCATCTTGACCCGTGTCATGCCCTGCCCGACCCAGCCCGCCAGCTGCGCCTGCAGGCGCTCGATCGGATAGGAGGTGAACCCGCCGCTGCCGTACACCGGCACGGCCTCGCGCGTCCGTCCCATCAGGCGCACCACCGAGGTGCCGTGCAGGCGCGCCTTCAGGTCCCACAGCGCGACGTCGACGGCCGCAATCGCCATCAGGCCGACCCCGGGGCGGCCGATGTTGCGCAGGCTGCGGTTCATCGCCGCCCAGGCGCCCGGAATGTCATCCACGTCGCGGTTGAGCAGCACGTCGCGCAGCGGGTCGGCGATCACCGCACCCGCCGCGGCATGGGCGTAGGTCCAGCCCAGGCCGGTGTGGCCGCCGGCCGACACCTGCGCCAGCACCATCGTGGTGGCATCCCAGGCGATGGTTCCGTCGGCTTCCGGCGCATCGGTGGGGATGCGGTACGCACTCACCTCGATGCGTGCGATGCGGCGCGTTGCAGGAACGGTCGCGGCTGGCGCGGGCCGTCCGTCGCTCATCGCGGGCTTTGCGGCAGGATGCCGGCGAGCACCTGGCGAAGGCTCTGCTTGATGATGCCACCCTCGTCCGGGTCGCCCTTGGCCAGGGCGGTCATGTAGTCCTTGGCCTGTTTCCAGGTGATGTGCGGCGGCAGCGGCGGCACGTCCGGATCGGCGATGATGTCCAGCAGCACCGGACGGTCGGCGGCGAAGGCCTGTTCCCACGCGGTACCCAGTTCCTCCGGTCGGTCGACCCGGATTGCCTTGAAGCCGAGCAGCTCGGCATATTTCGCGTAGGAGAACTCCTCGACGTCCTGCGATTCGGAGAATTTCGGGTCGCCGCCCAGCGCACGCTGCTCCCAGGTCACCTGGTTCAGGTCGTCGTTGTGCAGCACCATCACCACGAAGCAGGGGTTGGACCACTGCTTCCAGTACTGCTTGACGGTGATCAGCTCGGCATTGCCGTTCATCTGCATGGCGCCGTCGCCGACGATCGCCAGCACCGGCCGCTCGGGATAGGCGAACTTCGCCGCGATGGCATAGGGCATGCCGCTGCCCATGGTGGCGAGCTTGCCCGAGAGCGAGGCCATCATGCCCTTG